>CAYMQH010000093.1:1401-12454 GCA_964392525.1 uncultured Aestuariivirga sp. | reverse complement strand
CGCGCTGCACGAGCACGGTGGCCACGGGGCCACGGCCCTTGTCGAGCTGGGCTTCCACCACCATGCCGCCCGCCTCGCGGTCCGGATTGGCCTTGAGGTCCAGAACTTCGGACTGCAACAGGATGATGTCGAGCAGCTTGTCGAGATTGGTGCCCTTCAAGGCCGAGACTTCGACTTCGAGCGTATCGCCGCCCATGCTTTCGACGACGATCTCGTATTTCAGAAGTTCGTTCCGCACGCGAGTGGGGTTGGCAGCCGGCTTGTCGATCTTGTTGATCGCCACGATGATCGGCACATCCGCCGCGCGCGCGTGGTTGATGGCTTCCACTGTCTGCGGCATCACGCCGTCATCGGCAGCAACCACCAGCACCACGATGTCGGTGGCCTTGGCACCGCGCGCGCGCATGGAGGTGAAGGCCTCATGGCCCGGCGTGTCAATGAAGGTGACGATGCCATTGGACGTTTCCACCTGATAGGCGCCGATATGCTGGGTAATGCCACCGGCTTCGCCGGACACGACATTGGTCTTGCGCAGCGCATCCAGAAGCGAGGTCTTGCCGTGATCCACGTGACCCATGATGGTGACGACCGGCGGACGCGACTTCAGCTGTTCCGGCGCATCCTCATCGCCCGCGAGGCCTTCGACCACGTCGGATTCAGAAACACGCTTGACCTTGTGGCCCATTTCCTCGGCCACCAGCTGGGCAGTGTCGGCATCGATCACGTCATTGATCGTGTGCATCTCGCCCTGTTTCATCAGGAACTTGATGATGTCCACAGCGCGCTCGGCCATGCGGTTGGCGAGTTCCTGAATGGTGATCGCCTCTGGGATCACCACTTCGCGGCTCACCTTTTCGGTGGGCATCTGGAAGCCGTGCGTCTGCTTCTTGAGGCGCTCGGTCCGGCGGCGGAAGGCCGCAACCGAACGGGCGCGCTCATTGTCTTCCTCCATCGCATTGACGACAGAGAGGCGGCCGCGGCGCTTGTCGTCCGCACCCTTGGTGGGTCGGGCAGGAACCGGAGCCTTGACCTCGCGCTTGATGACACCGGGCCCAACGCGGCGCGGGGCCTCCTCTTCATCATGGACGCGCTTCACCGGGGCAGGCGCGGCCTTGCCGGTCACCGGCTTCATCGGCACGGTGGCGGGCGTCACGACATTGATAGGCTGTCCGGAAGCGGGCCTCGGGCTCAGCCTCTTGGCCGCCTCGTCAGCCTTGCGGCGGGCATCATCTTCCGCCTTGTGGCGGGCGTCGTCCTCGGCCTTGCGCTTGGCGGCGGCCTCGCGCTCCTCGCGGTCGCGCGCGTCCTGTTCGGCGCGGCGCTTGGCTTCTTCTTCCTGACGCTTGCGGTCTTCGGCCTCGCGCACGCGGGCGCCGGCCAGGGCGCGGTCACGCGCTTCCTTTTCCTCCGCCGTCAGGGTGCGGAGCACCACGCCGGAGCGCTGCGTCGGTTGCGGCTTGGGCGGCGCCGGTGTCTGGGTATTGGAGGGCGGAGCGGGGGTAACGCGCGCCTGCGGCGCGGGCCGCGCTTCCGGGGCCTGCGCCGCCGCCGCGGGCTTGTCGTCGCCGAAGCGCTTGCGCTTGGTTTCGACCACCACTGTCTTCGTGCGCCCAGCGCCGAAGCTCTGCTTCACCTTGCTCTGCTCGATCGAGGGCCGCTTGAGCGTCAATGTGCCGCCACCCGGCCGGCTGCCTTCGGGCTTGCGGTCTTTATCGTTGCTATCAGTCATCTTCTCTCTTCAGGTCCTCGGTGGGCCCGCTGAGGCCCTCATACATCTCGATCCGGCGCACGGCAGCGGAGAGCTTTTCGGCAAGCCCTCCCTTGGCCACGGCTGCATGTACCACATTTGACCGGCCAAAAGCCAAATCCAATTCACTTATCCGGAAAAGAACGATCCTTGCCACTTTAGGCTCGGCCAGTTTGTCCAGCTTCCGGCAACCGTCTGGCTGGGCTTCCGTTCCATGGAACAGCAACTGCGCCCGCCCCCGGCCCAGCATTTCCTCAACCTTCATGAAGCCCGACACGGCTTCACCGGCCTTCTTGGCGAGCGAAAGAAGTGACAGCGCCTGCTGCCGCAACTGCTTGCCCACCATATCCGCAACATCAGGCGGTATTGTGGTTTCGGCCTGGAACCCGCGCGAAAACAGCTTCTTGCGCTGCGCCTCGGCCACCATCCGGCGGTCGAGGCTGACCCATACGCCGCGCCCGGGCAGCTTACGCGCCAGATCCGGCACCGCCACGCCATCCGGGCTTCTGACGAAGCGGATCAGTTCCGCCTCGTCCCGGACCTCACGGGTCACGATGCACATGCGATCGGCCAAGGGGAGGTCCGCGCCAGGCTCTGGTGTTGCGGGGCTCTGGCTCAGGCGTTCACCTCGCCGGCCTCTGCGTCACCCTCGGGCTCCGCCGGTGCCTCGATCCAGCCTGCGCTGATGCGCGCCTTCATGATGAAGTCATTGGCTTCTTCCGCCCCGATCTCGAGATCGGAGAAGGCACCCTTGTGCTTCACAGCGCCACCGGCCTTGCGCTCGGTCCAGCCAATCAACTCGTCAGTGGCGCAGCCTGCCAGATCCTCGACCGACTTGATGCCGGCCTCGCCCAGCGCCACAAGCATGGCGGGGGAGAGGCCCTCGATGTCCTTCAACTCGTCGAGAACGCCGAGTTCGAGGCGCCTGGCGTCCAGTTCCTGAGCCTGGCGGTCGAGATAGTCGCGGGCGCGGCTTTGCAGTTCTTCCGCGGTCTGCTCGTCGAGCCCCTCGATCGAGGCGATCTCGCGCAGTTCGACATAGGCCACCTCCTCGACAGTGGCGAAGCCTTCGGAGGCAAGCAGCTGGGCCAGCGTCTCGTCCACGTCGAGAGCCGCGACGAACAGTTCGGTGCGGGCGGCAAATTCCTTCTGACGGCGCTCCGATTCCTCGGCCTCCGTCATGATGTCGATGTCCCAGCCGGAAAGCTGCGAGGCAAGCCTCACATTCTGGCCGCGCCGCCCGATGGCGAGCGAGAGCTGCTCATCCGGCACCACAACTTCGATGCGCTCGGACTCTTCATCCAGCACCACCTTGGTGACTTCCGCCGGGGCCAGCGCGTTGACCACGAAGGAGGCGACATCCGGCGTCCACTGGATGATATCGATCTTCTCGCCCTGGAGTTCGTTCACCACGGCCTGCACGCGGCTGCCGCGCATGCCCACGCAAGCACCGACCGGGTCGATCGAACCATCCTTGGAGCGCACCGCGATCTTGGCGCGGCTGCCGGGGTCGCGCGCGACGGCCACGACCTCGACGACGCCATCATAGATTTCCGGCACTTCCTGGCCGAACAGGCGGGCCATGAACTCCGGGTGCGTGCGCGACAGGAAGATCTGGGGGCCACGCTGTTCGCGGCGCACGTCATAGACATAGGCGCGCACACGGTCGCCGGGACGAAAGGCTTCGCGCGGCAGCGATTCATCGCGCCGGATGATGCCTTCACCGCGGCCGAGATCGACGATCACATTGCCATACTCGACGCGCTTCACTGCGCCATGCACGATTTCACCGATGCGGTCCTTGTATTCGGCATACATGCGGTCGCGCTCGGCATCGCGCACCTTCTGCACGATCACCTGCTTGGCGTTCTGCGCGGCGATGCGGCCGAACTCGATGGGCGGCAGCGCTTCGGCGATCTGGTCACCGATGTTGGCGGCAGGGTTGCGGCGCTGGGCATCGGCCAGGCTGATCTGGGTCGCGTCGTTCTCGACCTCCTCAACCACGAGGAGCAGGCGCTGCAGGCGGGTCTCGCCCGAGCGCGGATCAATCTCGGCAACGATCTCGTTCTCAGCGCCATAGCGGGCCTTGGCGGCCTTCTGGATCGCCTCTTCCATCGCATGCAGCACGACCGACTTGTCGATCGACTTCTCACGCGCCACCGCATCGGCGATCTGCAGGAGTTCCAGCCGGTTTGCGCTCACGCCATAATCAGCCATTGTCTTCGCTCCTCTCTTGCGAAATCTGGTCTTCGTCGATCTCGGCGCCGTCGCCATAACCCTTCTGGGGCAGGCGGCTCCTGGCGGCCGCGATCAATTCATCCGTCAGGACGAGCTTTGCCTCGTTGATGTCGGCAAAGGGAACGCCGATCAGCACCGGGTCCTTGGAAGCCCCTTCCGGGTTTTCGATGAACAGGCGAACCTCGCCATCCGTGTAGCCTTCGAGATGGCCCTTGAACCGCTTGCGGCCCGCCACCGGCACCGCCATCTCCACCTTCACCTCATGGCCCGCCCAGGCTTCAAAATCGGACGGGCGCACCAGTGGCCGGTCTATCCCGGGCGATGAGACTTCAAGGTGATAACGCGATGAGACGACATCCTCGACATCGAGGATCGGGGAGAGCGCACGGCTCACCGCCTCGCAATCATCGATGGTGAAGGTGCCATCCGGACGCTCGGCCATGATCTGCAGCGTCGGGCCGCTCATGCGCACCCGCACGAGCCGGAAGCCCATCTCCGCCAGCACAGGCTCGGCCAAGGCCGCCACCCGCTGCGCGGGGCCCGTCTCGCGGGCCAGTCTGGTTTCGGTTTCGGTCGTCATCGAGAGCCCTTTCAGGCAACAAAAAAGCGGGCCCCGGGACCGGGACCCACTCGCGATTTCCACTGTCGTGGCTATGTGAGTGAACCTAAGTTGCACGCGCTATAGCCGTTTCCGGCCATTTCCGCAAGGGGTGGCGGCCTCAGCGCCCGCTGTGGGCGAAGTCCCAGTAAAGCTCCCGCGCCGTCTGCATCACCGGGCCGGGCTGCAGGGTGCGCTGCTCCACCCGGGTGATCGGGGCCACCTTGGCCCAATTGCCGGTGGAGAACACCTCATCCGCCTCCAGAAACTCGGCCCAACGCAACGGCCGCTCATGCACCTTGATGCCAGCCCCGCGCAGCAAGCTGATGACGCGCTGTCGGGTGACGCCATTGAGGAAGGTGCCATTCGGCACCGGCGTATGGGCTTCGCCATTCTTGGCATACCAGATATTGGCAGTGGCGAGTTCCGCCACATGACCCAGGGCGTCGAGCATCACCGCATTGTCGAAGCCGCGCGCCCGCGCCTCGCGGATTGCGCGGGCCGAATTCGGATAATGGCATGCGGCCTTGGCATCGGTCGGCGCGAATTCGATGGAGGGGCGGCGGAACGGCGAACAGGTGACGGAGAAGCCCACCGGCTTCGGCAGGGGGGCATCGCAGACTGACACGGAAAACTGCGTCGAGTCCGGCTCCACGTCGACGAAGCCGTCCTCCGCCCAGAACATCGGGCGGAGGTAAAGTTCAGCGTCCCGCGGAAACTTGGCTAGGCCCTCGCGGATCAGTTCCTCGATCTCGCCGGCGCTCTTCGACACCCTGAGGCCGAAGCTCTCGGCGGAGCGCACGATGCGCTGGCAATGCCGGTCGAGATCGGGGGCAACGCCCTCGAAGGCACGCGCCCCGTCAAACACGCAGGACCCGAGCCAGGGCGCATGGGTCATGGTGCCCATCACCAGCGGATTTCCGTGATGCCACTTGCCCTCATACCAGGTCCAGGCCGTGCCTGAGCTTTCCTTCCACGCCATGACGCTCCTCCGTATTGGATAATTCTAGCGCAGGAATGGGCCAAACAAAAAGGGCGCCTTCCGGCGCCCTTCAAAGACCAGACATGCTGGCAACTCACGAATCGTCCGAATAGAAAATGTGCCGGCCGATCTTCACGAGCTTTCTCATGCTCTTGGCCCACTTCGGATTGACATAGTCAGCGTGGTAGTTGGTAGCGGTGGCGATGACCGACATCTGTGCATCACCGGCAATCGCTTTGTGGGCCACGCGCTTGGCCTTGGACCATGACGTGGCACTGCGCACATCATCCGGCAGGCCGTCACATGCGAAGGAGAACTGGCAGGCGTTGCGGCGGCCAGAACCCTGATAGACCACGCCGCAGATGGTGTTCGGATATTCCGGATCCTTCACGCGGTTGAGGATGACCTTGGCCACCGCGAGTTGGCCCAATTCGGATTCGGAACGTGCCTCGAAATAGACGGCACGGGCGAGGCAGTTCTCCTCGGCCATCTGGAGGCGGCGCTGGGCGATGGCCTTCTGGGCGGCCGGGTCCTTGGCCTTGCGCTCGGCCTTGGCCGTGCGCTTCATCTTCATCACCTGCTCGACCTTGGAGGGCGGCGGCGCCAGAGCAACCTTGTTTTCCGTCAGTTCTCCGGTGTCGGAACCGCGGAGGTTCACCGAGGCGGGAATGATGCGAACCGTCTGGGCGGTAGCGGTCAGCCGGTTCACGGCCACCAGGTCGCCCTTGCCGCCGGCGGCCGCCTGCATATCCATGCCGCTGGCGAGAACCGTGACAGATGACGTGTTCACAACCTGAAGGCTGACGCTGCCCGGAACGAGGGACCCCTTGGCGAGGATATTGGAAGACGGGGCCGAGAAGGGTTCCAGAGCGGCGGCGGGTTCAGCGTTGTGAGCCACGGCGCTCTGTCCCATGTAGTGACCCGCGAAAGCGAAGGCCATAACCAGCAACAAACCGCCACCCAGCATGGGCGCGTATTCGACGAGGGCGCCACGCTTGCCCTGATCGGCATATCCGTCCGTATCGAAGAACCCTGCAGGGCTTGCTTTACGCGTTGTCTTTTTCACTTCCCCTCGACACACCGTGGGCCGCAATTTCTTGAGGCGCTGTTAAGACGCGGTAGTCTATGAGCGGAGCGTTTAACACAGGTTAACCATCCCGGCAACCCGAAGCGGCCGTTTTTCCGCCGGAAACGCGGCAGGGTGAAGATAAGGTTAACTCCCTGCCTCATTTCGATTTTTTCAACTATTTGAAAGGCTTGCCTGGGCTGCCGCAAGCCTGGCAATCGGCACGCGGAAGGGCGAGCATGACACATAGTCAAGTTTGACGGTCTCGCAAAAGGCGATGGAGGCCGGATCGCCCCCGTGTTCGCCGCAGATTCCAGCCTTGAGGCCGGGCTTCACCCCGCGCCCGCGCTCGGTGCCGATCCTGACCAGTTCGCCGACGCCTTCGATGTCGAGCGAAATGAAGGGGTCGGTCTTGAAAACGCCCTTGGCGGTATACTCACCGATGAAGCGCGCCGCGTCGTCACGGCTGATGCCGAAGGTCGTCTGCGTCAGGTCATTGGTGCCGAAGGAGAAGAAATCAGCCGACTCGGCAATTTCGGCGGCGCGAAGCGCAGCGCGCGGCAGTTCGATCATGGTGCCGACCGAATAATCGATGGCAACGCCGGTTTCCCGGGCCACCTGCCGGGCCACGGCATCGATGCGCTCCTTCACCCGGTCGAGTTCGTTGCGGGAAGCGACCAGCGGCACCATCACTTCCGGAATGGGGGCCCGGCCAGTGCGGCGGGCCACCTCGACCGCCGCCTCGAAAATGGCGCGCGACTGCATTTCGGCCACTTCCGGGTAGGAGATCAGCAGGCGCACGCCGCGGTGGCCGAGCATGGGGTTGAATTCCTTCAATTCGGCTACCCGGGTGCGCAGCGTGTCCGGATTGGCCCGCATCTCCTCGGCCACCTCGTCGATCTCGTGGTCAGCCTGCGGCAGGAACTCATGGAGCGGCGGATCGAGCAGGCGGATCGTCACCGGCAGCCCGGCCATGATCTCGAAAAGTTCGATGAAGTCCTGCCGCTGCATGGGCAGCAGCTTGGCCAGCGCGGTGCGGCGGGCTTCAACCTTGTCCGCCAGGATCATCTCGCGCACTGCGAGAATGCGGTCTGAGTCGAAAAACATGTGCTCGGTTCGGCACAGGCCGATTCCTTCCGCACCGAAGTCACGCGCCGCCCTGGCATCGCGCGGGGTTTCGGCATTGGCCCTCACCCCCATGCGTCGGATACCGTCCGCCCAGGCCATGAGGGCAGCGAAATCGCCCGAGAGTTCGGGCTGGATGGTGGCGACCTCGCCCTTCATCACCTGGCCCGACGAACCGTCAATCGTGATCACGTCGCCTTTCCGGAGTTTCACGCCCATGACCGTTATCGTGCCCGACGGGTAGTCGATGCGCAGCGAGCCCGCGCCCGACACGCAGGGCTTGCCCATGCCGCGGGCCACAACGGCCGCGTGCGAGGTCATGCCACCGCGCGTCGTCAGGATGCCCTCGGCGGCATGCATGCCGTGAATATCCTCCGGGCTGGTCTCGATCCGGACGAGGATGACGCGGCGGTTCAGCATCTTGAGGCGCTCGGCCTCATCCGCGTCGAAGACGATCTCGCCGGAGGCCGCGCCGGGCGACGCCGGAAGGCCGGTGGCAATCACTTCGCGTCTGGCGTCGGGATCGAGGGTGGGGTGGAGCAACTGGTCGAGCGAGGCGGGGTCGATGCGCGCCACCGCCTGTTCCCTGGTGATCAGCCCCTCCCCGACCATCTCCACCGCGATCTTCAGCGCCGCCTTGGCAGTGCGCTTGCCGGTGCGTGTCTGCAGCATCCAGAGCTTGCCGCCTTGAATGGTGAATTCCATGTCCTGCATATCGCGGTAATGGCGTTCGAGCAGGTCGAAGGTCTGCTTCAACTCGCGGAATGTTCCGGGCATCAGCGCCTCGAGCGAGGCGGCCTGGGAGCCAGCCTCAAGGCGCGCCTTCTCGGTGATGTTCTGCGGCGTGCGGATGCCCGCCACCACATCCTCGCCCTGCGCATTGATGAGGAACTCGCCGTACAGTTCCTTCACGCCACTGGCGGGATTGCGGGTGAAGGCGACACCCGTGGCGGAATCGTCGCCCATGTTGCCGAACACCATGGCCTGCACATTGACCGCCGTGCCCCAGTCGTCGGGAATCGTGTTGAGCTTGCGGTAGGTGATGGCGCGCGCCCCGTACCATGACTTGAACACAGCGCCGATGGCACCCCAGAGCTGCTGCTGCACATCCTGCGGGAAGGGCTTGCCGGTCGCCTCCTCCACCAGGTCCTTGTAGCGCGCGATGAGGCCCTGCCATTCACCGGCGGTCACCTGCGTGTCGAGGGCGTAGTCGCGCTGGTCCTTGAAGCCGCCGAGGATGTCCTCGAACTCGGCATGGTCAACCCCCAGCACCACATCCGAATACATCGAGATGAAGCGTCGGTAGGTGTCGAAAGCGAAGCGCCGGTCACCCGATTTGGCGGCGAGTCCTTCAACCGTCCGGTCATTGAGGCCGAGGTTCAGCACCGTGTCCATCATGCCAGGCATGGAGGCCCGCGCCCCCGAGCGCACCGACACCAGCAGCGGATTGGCGGGATCGCCGAAGACCGCCCCGGCGGCAGCCTCGACCGCCGCCATCGACGCCGCAACCTGCGCCTCAAGCCCGTCCGGATAGCGCCGCGCATTGGCGTAGTAGGCGGTGCAGACCTCGGTGGTGATGGTGAAGCCCGGCGGAACCGGAAGGCCCAGATTGGCCATTTCGGCGAGATTGGCACCCTTGCCGCCCAGCAGCGCCTTCATGGCCGCGCTGCCTTCCGCCGCGCCGCCGCCAAAGCGATACACAAATTTCGGGCAATCAGCCGCCATGACAGGATGTTCCCTCAGGTCGCGTGTTCAATCTCGAATAGCGGGCGGCGGCCCGCTCAAAAAGTAACCACAGATGAGGAAAGCGTGCAATGCAATATCGCATTTGCAGCATTCCCGTGCAGCATATGCCGTGACAGCGAATGTGGCGGCCGCAACGGCAGTGCTTCGCTTGGGGTTCCAGGCAATCTGTTCAGGCCGCGGCGGCCGCCAGCGGTGCCCGTGGCTTTCTCACATGGAGGATCCACAGCGCGATCGAGAGGTTCAGCACGTTCCACGCCACGCCATTGAGGAAGGCCATGGTGTAGGAGCCGGTCCAGTCATAGATCTCGCCAGACATCCAGCCGCCCAGCGCCATGCCGAACACGGTCGCGGTCAGCACGGTGCTGATGCGGTTACCGGCTTCACGCGCCGGGAAATGGTCGCGGATGATGAGCGCATAGCTCGGCACGATGCCGCCCTGCGACAGGCCGAAGATGGCCGAGACGATGTAAAGCGACATCAGCCCGTCGAAGGGAATGTAGAACAGCAGCGCCAGCATCTGCAGGAAGGATCCGGCGATCAGGGTCGTGAGGCCGCCGAGCTTGTCGGCGATCACGCCGGAGACAAGCCTGCTCAGTACCCCGAAGCCCAGCATGAGCGAGAGCATCTCCGCCCCGCGCGCCGGGCCGTAGCCCAGATCGGCGCAATAGGCGACGATGTGAACCTGCGGCATCGACATGGCGACGCAACAGGCCAGCCCCGCCAGCACGAGGGCCGGAAACAGCAGCGGGTGTGTTGGCAGCAGCCCTTGAGTGCCACCCCGGTTCGCCGGGCTTGCCGTATCGTCGAAATGCGGGCGCTTCTTCAGCAGTTGCGCCAGGGGCAGCATCACGACCACGCAGATGAGGCCGATGGTCATGTAGGTGGCGCGCCAGCCATAGGCCTCGATCGCGGCCTGCATGAATGGAGGCCAGATGGTTCCGGCGATGTAATTGCCGCTTGCCACGATGGCGACCGCAATGCCGCGCCGCCTGAGGAACCATTGCGACGCATCCGCCACCAGCGGCCCAAAGGTTGCCGCACTGCCGAGAAAGCCGATCAGCACCGCCTGCGCCGCGACGAACTGCCAGTAACTCTGTGAAAGTGCGGCGAGGAAGAAGCCGAGGCCCAGCGCCACCGCCGCGATCGAAATGGGAACCGTAATGCCGAAGCGGTCTGCCATGCGGCCCATCACGAAGCCACCCGCCGCGAAGCCGATGAAGGTCGCGGTATAGGGCAGCGAGGCCCCGGCGCGGTCCACCCCGAATTCGGCCTGGATGGTCGGCAGCACCACGACGGCCAGCCAAAGCCCGATGCCGCCCACCACCGCCAGCACCAGCGAGATGGACAGGCGGAACCAGGAATAGCGCCCGTCGGGCGTGTAGGCGGAGGTGGTCATTCCCTATCCCTAGCCCCCGAGAACCTTCGGGTCAAAACGCCATTTGGCAGGTGCCGCGAGGAGGTGCGGTGCAAATCCTGCATGGCCGGGTGTCGCCGCCCTCTTGCTGGCCATCCGGCTGGGCATGGCCCACTCCGAACCGCGCATCATCATCC
>CAYMQH010000093.1:0-1301 GCA_964392525.1 uncultured Aestuariivirga sp. | reverse complement strand
CCACGCCGGCGGCGCCCGGCACTGCAAGCCGCGAACCAGCGCCAAACGCGAGGAGTAGGGCGCTCAGCCCTCGATCTTCGAGAAATCCGCCACTTCGGCGGTCGCCTCGCGGATGCGGTTCAGAAGCTTGAGGCGGTTCTCGCGGAAGGCCGGGTCCTGGTCGTTCACCGTGACGTGCTCGAAGAAGGCATCGACCGGCACGCGGAGCTTGGCAACCGCACTCATCGCGGCTTCGAAGTCCTCGGCCTCAACCGCGCGGCGCGCCGCACTCACGGCCTGACTGATGGCCTGATGCAGTGCCTTCTCCTCGCCCTTGATGAGGTGGTTGATCTCCACGTCGCCTGAAAAGCTGCGGCCGTCCTTCTTCTCCTCGATGCGGAGAATGTTGGAAGCACGCTTGACGCCGGCAAGAAGGTTCTTGCCGTCATCGGTATCGAGGAACTTCGACAGCGCTTCGACACGCTTCACGATCATCACCAGATCGTCCTGATTGCCGAGCGCAAACACGGCGTCGATCAGGTCATGCCGCGCACCCTGCTCTTTCAGGTAGACCTTCAGACGGTCGGCGAAGAAGGCGAGGAGGTCACTGCCGCAGAAGGACAGCGGCAGGCGCAGGCCCTTGTCGAGAATTGTGCGGATGACGCCCAGCGCCGCACGGCGGAGCGCATAAGGATCTTTCGAGCCTGTGGGCTTCTCGTCGATGGACCAGAAGCCGGTGAGCGTATCGAGCTTGTCCGCCAGTGCCACGGCCTGACCGACCGGCGACACAGGAATCGTGTCGGTGGGGCCGAGCGGCTTGTAGTGGTCGCGGATGGCGTCCGCCACCTCCGCATCATGGCCCTGCTCCAGCGCGTAGTAGCGGCCCATCAGGCCCTGCAGTTCAGGGAACTCGCCCACCATGCCGGTGACGAGATCGGCCTTGGCAAGCCTGGACGCCTGCTTGGCCTTCGTGACATCCGCCCCGATGACCGCCGCGATTTCACCGGCAAGCTTTTCGACGCGCCGAACACGCTCGCCCTGGCTGCCGAGCTTTGCATGGAAGGTGATGGCATCGAGCTTCTTCGCCCAGTCCTCGAGCTTTACCTTGCGGTCCTGGTCCCAGAAGAACTTGGCATCGGAGAGGCGCGCCGCGATCACCTTATTGTTGCCGGCGATGATTGTCTTGCCGCCATCCTTGGCGATGAGGTTCGAGACCAGAAGGTAGTGGCTGGCCAGACGGCCCGTCATGGCGTTGCGCAGCGCGAAACATTTCTGGTGGGTCTTGATCGAGGTGGCGATGACCTCCGGCGGCACGGCGAGGA
>CAYMQH010000092.1:0-12469 GCA_964392525.1 uncultured Aestuariivirga sp. | reverse complement strand
CAGTGGTAGAACGGCAGCTTCCCAAGCTGCATGTCGTGGGTTCGATTCCCATCGCCCGCTCCATCTTCCTCCATCACCGGTGCTTTTGGCCCCTGAAGCTGTGCGGAACCAATTGCGGGCTCTTCCGTTCTGCCTTCACACAGGTGAAGATGGAGAAAAGCCGTGGCAAAGCTCGCGCGGATGATGGGTGCTTCGATGCTGGGGGTTCTGGCGCTGCTGCCCGAAGGAGGGCCGGTACTGGCGCAGGACCCGGTGATCGGCCAGATGGAATATCAGGCTCATTGTGCGGCCTGCCATGGGCTTGAGGGTCTGGGTGACGGGCCGGTAGGCCAGGTGCTGAAGACGCCTGCCCCCAATCTTGCGCTCATCGCGGCGCGCAATGGCGGTGTCTATTCAGTGCAGAAGGTCTATGACGTGATTGAGGGCAGCACCGTGATCGCCGCCCATGGCACGCGCGACATGCCGCTGTGGGGCGACCGCTACCGCCGCAGCAGTGCCCCCGTGACACCCGATCAGGCGGCCATCGCGAACGACATGGCACAGCAGCGCATCCTGTCGCTTGTCTATTATCTCGGAACGCTGCAATAGCGCGCGCCGCGTCTATGGCCGACTAAGGGGAGGCGGCCAGATAGCGGTTCAGCACATTGCGCGTCACCTGCCGTACCATCTCGTCTCCGCGGGTCAGGCCGATGATCCAGTCACTCGATCCGGCATGGAACACGTCGCCGCGGCCCTTGCGGAAATTCACGATCATGCCGCAGCTCCGCTTGGTGGCCTCGATGGCCGGCTGATCGCTGCGGCCGGTCAGCACGGCGGCGACATATTCGCCATCCTCGATGCCCAGAAAGCTGCGGCCCGGCCTTATGGTGGGGCCTTCCTCGATCGTTGATGCGAGACCCAGGCCAAGGATCTCGATCCCCGCCGGAGCCTGATCCGGTCGGGCAGGATAAGGAAGCCCGCCACGGATTTCATAGGGAAGGCCATCCACCTCATATCCGAAGATGCGGGAGGCGCCGCCGAGAATGTCGCCATAGTAAAGCCCCGTGCTGGCGAAGGCCCAGTGTTCCGGCCGGTAGATGGGAAAGCCCTTGGCGCCGCGCGGCGAACAGCCAGACCAGCTGGCATAGAGCCCATGCGTGGCGTTGAGGCCGAAGCTGGCCGCACCCGGGCGGCCGATTTCCGCCGCTTCCCATGATTCCGTTACCCGCTGGCGCGGGCCGGACTGCATCAGCGGATCTTCAGCCCGCGCCACATATTTGTAACAGACCTGCCGGCGCCCCTCATCCTCCAGCCTGATCTGCCACATGAAGTTTCCGGCAAAGCGCGCGATGCGCCCGCCCCGCTCCACATAGGCATCAATCGCGTCTCGCATCTCCCAGGACCAGTATTCATCATGGCCGACGAGTGCGATGCAGGCATAGCCATCGATGAGATGCGGGCGGTAATGCAGGTCCGTCTGACTGATGATATCGAGCGCATAGCCTTCTGCTTCGGCCCATACCACGAAGTGGCGCTCGAAGCTCGCCCAGCCGGAAGACATGTATTTCTTCGAATAGCCATTGGCATAGGCCCATTCCATGTGCGGATAGCGCGGTTCGGAATTGACTGGCGGATCATCCATCAGCACGGCGCGCGGCGCATCGGCCGGCAGGCTGACGAAGCCCCTGGCGAGTGGCCGCGCCAGGCTCAGCACAGGCGAGAAGCGATCACCAGTGGGCCCGCAAAAGCCCTGGTAATGATTGGAACCGCCCCAGTCGTTGTAGGCGGTCCAGGTGGCTGTGGCGGCAATGAGCAGAAGCCGGCCGCGCCGGTCCCGCGCGGCATCGGGCCTGACAAGCACGAGGTGCTCATGCATGTCTTCCCCGCGACCGTCTTCGCTGGCAAAACTGCGGATGATGTAGCCGCCCGACGTCCACTCATGGGGGACCGGGATCTCGAGGGAGACCGGCCAGCCGCAACCGGTAACGGAACAATCCTCAGGCGTGTCGCGCCAGTGGCCTTCGATGCCATCGCGGCGGAACACGGTTTTCGGTGCAGCACCGTCGCGGATCACCTCAATGCCATAGTGTCTGGCGTTGGTTGAGGTGTGAATGCGCAGAGTTTCGCCGGGTGCATAGGAGTACTGGTCCGCATAGCTCCAGATGCGGATCGCTTGCGGCGGGGTTGCCAGGGCGCGCTCGGCATAATTGCCAAGCACCGCTTCGCGCCGCCAGGCATCGTCGCGTTCCGGATGCGTCATGACGCGCCGCTCACCGCAGCGCCCCGGACACGGCCCCGAAGATGGCGATCGTCAGGTGGTCCATCGCATCATCGGCCGGAATGGGCTGGGAGGAATGCTTGACGCCGACCATGCCCGTCTCATGATCGACATAGATCCACTGCCCGTGAATGCCGACGGCGCTGAGCACGCGGGAGTGTGGATCGGCAAGATACCATTTGGAGCGGTAGCGGCCGTGCGGGAAGAGGCCAACGAGATCACCCCTGCGCCACTGGCCGAAGTCGCCGTTGCTGAGGATATCCTCCACCCAGCTCTGCGGAATGATGCGGCGGCCTTGATACAACCCCTTGCCGCGCATGAGTTCGCCGAAACGCGCCAGATCGGCAAGGCTGGTGCAGATGCCGCCCGCGGTGCGGGCCGCACCATAATGGTCCACAGTGATGAAGGCGTCATGCTCCATGCCCATCGGCTGCCAGATGTGGCGTGTCAGCAATTCGGCGATGGTGGCGCCGCTGGCGCGTTCCATGATCCAGCCCAGCATGTCGCTATTGGGAGACACATAGTGAAAGCGCTCGCCATGCGGGTGGGAGCCCTTGGCGATCGTGACGATGAACTGGTGAAGCCCGGCAGCCCCGCCGATGGCACCCGGCGGGTTCCATCCCATGGCCACGCGGTAGCGCGCCACGTCGCCCAGCGGATCGAGATAGTCTTCCGTGAAGCGCACGCTGACCGTCATGTCGAGCACATGGCGGACCGTGGCATCGCCATAGGCTGAGCCCTTGGCCTCCGGCACGTAGCGGGTGACAGGCGCATCAGGGTCGAGCTGTCCCTGCTCCACCAGCACGCCCGCCAGGGTGGCGGTGATCGACTTGCTGACCGAGAAAACGATGTGCCGGTCGAATGGCTGCTGGTTGACGTAATGCGCGGCGGCCACGGCGCCATTTTTCAGGATCAGGAAGCCATCCGTGTGGGTGGCGGCCAGTGCCTCCGTCACACTCAACCGCCGGCCCTGCCAGTCAAGGGTGATGGCGGAGAGTTCAAGCGCCCTGCCCTGCTCGAGGGGTGCGCCGCCGCCCGCGCTGAGCCGCGCGACGGGGATCAACTCATCGACATGGGTAAAGCCCCACACGCTGTAGGGGTGCTGCCGCCAGGTGGCGAGGGTGGCCTTGGGGTGGGTGCTGCTCATGGAATGTTCCTCTCGCAGGCCAGACTAGCACCCTCCCGCGCCGGAGCCATATCCCCGGCGCAGAGGCAGGCCACGGCCGCAGCATGCGGCGCATGACGCGATAGACAAACAAATGCTTGCGATGATAAACAATTGTTTTCATCGGACATGCCATGCCCAAATCCCTGCACATCGACCCCGCGGCCTTCCGCACGCCGTCCCACTTGTTGTTTCCGGACATCCCCCTCCATGCTTATGCCCGGCCATTTGCCGAGGAGCATGCCACACGGGGCGACCGGCAACTGATCGACGTGCTGCGCCACATGATGCTGGTGCGCGAGTTCGAGACCATGCTCGGGTCCTTCAAGGCCCGGGGCAGCTATCAGGATATCGCATATGTTTATAAGGGCCCGGCGCATCTCTCGCTCGGCCAGGAAGGCGCCGCAGTCGGTGCCGCGTTGGCGCTGACGCCGGAGGATCACATTTTTGGCAGTCACAGAAGCCATGGCGAATTCATCGCCAAGGGCCTCTCGGCCATCGCGCAGCTTCCCGCTGCTGATCTTGCCCGTATCATGGAAGGTCACCAGAACGGCAAACTGCTCAAAGCCGTCGAGGCGCATGTGCCGCTTTCGCCCGTCACCAGCATGGCGGAGAATTTCCTGCTGTTCGGCCTTCTCGCCGAAATCTTCATGAAGGCCAATGGCTTCAACGGCGGCATGGGCGGCTCCATGCATGCTTTCTTCACGCCCTTCGGAGCCTACCCCAACAATGCGATCGTCGGCGCGTCTGCCGGCATTGCAACCGGCGCGGCGCTGCGCAAGAAACTCACCCGTGCTCATTCCATCGCGGTCTCGATGAGCGGCGATGGTTCCACCGGCTGCGGGCCCGTCTTCGAGGCGATGAACTTCGCATCCATGGCGCAATACGATACTCTGTGGACAGACGACTATAAGGGCGGCCTTCCCGTGCTGTTCTGCTTCACCAATAACTTCTATGCGATGGGCGGCCAGACCATCGGTGAAACCATGGGTTGGGACCGGTTGTCGCGCATTGGCGCAGGCGTCAACCCGCACGCCATGTACGCCGAGACGGTGGATGGCACCAACCCGCTGGCGGTTGCCGATGCCGTTGCGCGTAAGCGCGCCCTGCTGCTCGACGGCAAGGGTCCTGCCCTGCTCGATGTCGAATGCTACCGCTTCGGCGGCCATTCAACGACCGATGCCAATGCCTATCGCACCAAGGAGGAGATAGCCGCCTGGGACCGCCATGATCCGATCGCCTGCCATGCGGCACGGCTGGTTGATGGTGGCATTCTCGATCCGGCCGCCGTCGAGGCGATGCGGGCGGATGTGACGGCCGCCATCGCCGCCATCACGCGGGCGGCGGTGAACCCGGAGGCCGCACCCCTCATCGACATCCCCGCGGACCCGACGCTGATCGGCCGCCTGATGTTCTCCAATGCGGAAATTCCCGTGCCGCAGGGCAGTGTGCGGTTGCTGGGCGCGCCGGAGACCTCCGCCCGCATCCGGCAGGATCAGAAGAAGTCGCGCACCGGCATCGGCCAGGATGGCCAACCGCTGTCCGCCATGCGCGCCATCACCTACCGCGACGGATTGTTCGAAGCGATCCTGCATCACATGCTGCATGATGAACGCCTCATCGCCTATGGCGAGGAGTGCCGCGAATGGGGCGGTGCCTTCGGTGTCTATCGCGGCCTGTCGGATATTCTTCCCTATGAGCGCCTGTTCAATTCACCGATCTCGGAAGCAGCCATCGTCGCCACGGCGGTCGGCCATGCGCTGGAGGGCGGGCGCAGCCTGATCGAACTCATGTATGGCGATTTCATCGGCCGCGCCGGCGATGAGATCTTCAACCAGATGGCCAAGTGGCATGCGATGTCGGCCGGCATCCTGAAGCTGCCGGTGGTTCTGCGCTGCTCGGTCGGCAGCAAGTATGGTGCGCAGCACTCGCAGGACTGGACAGCGCTGGTCGCCCATATTCCGGGCCTCAAGGTGCTCTACCCCGCAACGCCCCATGATGCGAAGGGCCTGATGGCCTCAGCACTTTCAAGCGAAGACCCAGTGGTGTTCTTTGAAAGCCAGCGGCTTTACGATACGGTCGAGACCATCCACGCCGAGGGCGTTCCGGCCGGCTACTACCGCATTCCGATGGGCGAGCCCGATGTGAAGCGGGCGGGCCGCGATGCGACGGTGCTTACCATCGGCCCTTCACTGTTTCCCGCGCTTGCCGCGGCCCGGCAGCTCGACGAAACCCACGGCCTGTCGCTTGAGGTGATCGACGCTCGCTCGCTGGTGCCATTCAACTATGATCCGGTCATCGCCTCGGTGAAGAAGACCGGCCATCTACTGGTGGTGACGGAGGCCTCGGAGCGCGGTTCCTTTGCAATGACACTCGCCGCCAACCTCACCCGCTTCACCTTCGGCAGCCTGAAATCCGCGCCGCGCGTTCTGGGCTCGCCGAACTGGATCGTCCCGGGCGCTGAGATGGAGACCACCTATTTCCCGCAGGCCGATGACATCATCCAGATTGTCACCTCTGAAATGTACCCCGCTGCGCAAACCAACCGGCGCGGTGTCAGGACTTGGGACGATATTGACCTCGCCCGCCGGGCACTATGAAGAAAGGATCAGCACCATGAGCATTGACGTCGTCATGCCGCAGCTCGGTAATGAGATTACCGAAGCGCAAATCGACTCTTGGGCCAAGAGACCCGGCGACAAGGTAGAGAAAGGCGAGATGCTGCTGACCATCACCACGCCGAAGCTGACGATGGAGATCGAAGCGCCCGTCTCCGGCACGCTGCGTGACATTTTGGTTCCCGCCGACGAGATCGCCAGTGTCGGAACGCTGTTGGCCGTCATCGACGAGCCGTGATGGCTGAGATCGCCTTCAAGACGCTCGGCGGCCACGGGCCAGATCTCGTGCTGATCCACGGCTTCGGCTCTGAGCGCATGTCATGGGCTGGCAATGTGGCGGCCCTTTTGCCCGTTGCGCGCGTTCATGCACTGGACCTGCCGGGCCATGGCGAGTCCGGGTCCGATGCCGGCAGCGGCACGGTCACGGAACTCGCAATCCGTGTGGCGGAGACGCTGACGGCGCAAGGGATTTCAACAACACATCTCCTCGGCCATTCGCTGGGTGGCGCCGTTGCGATGGAACTCGCAGCGGCAGCGCCCGAGCGCGTGCGCTCGCTTGCACTCATCGCACCCGCAGGGCTGGGCAGGGGCCTCGACCATGATTTCCTGGTGCGCTATCCGGAACTTGTCACGCCGGAGGAAACAGCCGAACTGCTGCAGCGTCTTGTCAGCCGGCCGCTGCCGATCAACAAGCTCATCATTCAGCATGTGCTGACAAAGCTTGCGCGGCCCGGAGCACGAGAAGCATTGCGCCGGATCGCGGGGGCATTGCTGGCTGGCGTAGGCCGGATCGAACAGACGGCCATGAGAATCGCTGACACAGCAACTCCACGACTTGTCGTGTGGGGCGGGCTCGACGGCATCAATCCACCCGATCAAACGCGCCTCGCGGCTTTCGGCGGCACGACGCTGACCATGCCGGACGTGGGCCACCTTCCCCACATCGAGGCAGCGCGGCTGGTCAATGCGGAACTCTCCGCCTTCCTCACGGCTGTCAACGATGGCTAAGCTCAGGCGCAGCGCACCGCCTGCCTATGCGGATGACGCCGCGCTCCGCCTGCGTGCGGCCTGGCTGTACCATGCCTTCGGCCTCACCCAGAGCGCCGTGGCAGAACAGTTGGGCATTGGCCGCTCAACCGTGATCCGTCTGCTCGAGGAGGCGCACCGGCGCGGCGAGGTGAAGATCTCGATCGGCGAAGCGGGTGGCGATCTGACCGAACTTGCGTTGAAGCTCGAACGCGCTCTGGGCCTTGATGAAGCAATCGTCGTGCCCGCAGCGCCGGAGGGCACGGCGCCATCCGCCGCGATCGGCCTCGCACTAGGGAGGTTCCTGTCCGAGACGATTGCCGACGGCATGATGATCGGCGTCGGCTGGGGCCGCACCCTGAGTGCCGCACTCGCCAGTTTCGACCCGCCAAAGCGCTCCGGCGTGAGGGTCATGTCGCTGATGGGCGGCGCGGTGGAAGCGCAATTCGGCAATCCGTTCGAATTCTCCTGGCGCCTTGCCATGGCGTTGCAAGGCGAATGCTTCCTGTTTCCGGCCCCGCTGGTGGTGGACAGCGCGGAAACGAAGCGCCGCCTGATGGAAGAGTGCGGCCTCGGCCGCCTGACTAGGCTGGCCTCGTCGCTCGACATGGCGGTGGTCAGCGCTGGTGATATCTCTGAACAGTCCGGCTCGCTGACACGGAACATCATCACGCCGGCCGAGGCGGAAGACCTGCTGAAGCGTGGCTGCGCGGCGGACATCATGTGCACCTTCATCGATGCGGACGGCAAACCCATCGATCACCCCGTCAACCAGCGCACCATGTCGGTGGGGCTTGAAGCGCTCAGCTCGGCGCGGCACATCGTGCTGGCAAGCGGGGGTAGCAGGCGCGCGGCCGCCATCCTCGCGGTGATCCGCGCCATCGGCTGCAACACGCTGGTGACTGATGAACATGCCGCGCGGCGCATTCTGGCGCAGTCCAGCCCGTAACCACGCGCGCCATCCAAGGGGCCACTGAATTACGTCATGAATTTACCCGTAAAAGTTGGGATTCCGCCACAATCGGCTGGGTTATGGTTTCGAAAGCACATTTATGCTCTTTTTGATGACGCACAGGAACTTTGCTGAAGTTTCATTGTTTTCCCACGGTCAGTTTTGAGGACAGTCATTACAGAGGCGCAAAGACAGCGCTCGAGGGGAGGGTCACAAGCGTGGAAACTGTGCTCGTCACCGGCGGTGCCGGCTTCATTGGAAGACACGTCACCCGTCACTTGCTGAACAAGGGCCATAAGGTCCGCATTCTCGATTCACTGGTGGAGCAGGTCCACCACGGCCGGGCACCGGAAGCACTCTCGCCCGATGCCGAACTGATCATTGGCGATGTGCGCGATACCCGCATGCTTCGCGGTGCGCTCACCGGCGTTGATGCGGTCATCCATCTCGCGGCGGAAGTGGGCGTGGGCCAGAGCATGTATGCGGTCGAGCGTTATGTCTCGGGAAATGATCTGGCGACGGCCGCGTTGTTTGAAGCCCTCACCCAGCGCGATGTGCGGCGGATCGTGGTCGCCTCCTCCATGAGCATCTATGGTGAAGGGCTGTACCGTACGGAAGATGGCCGCCTTGTAGAGAAGGCGGGGCGTGCGCCGCGGATGCAGGCCTCCATGGGATGGGAGCCGCGCGATGGGAAGGGCCAGCCGCTCATCCCCATTCCAACACCGGAATGGAAGCAGCCGCAAATCGCGTCGGTCTATGCGCTCACCAAATATGTACAGGAGCAACTGAGCCTCACGCTGTCGGCGGCCTATGGCATGGAGGGCGTGGCGCTGCGTCTGTTCAATGTCTATGGCTCGGGCCAGTCGCTGTCCAACCCCTATACGGGTGTTCTGGCAATCTTCGCATCACGCCTCATGAACGGCCAGCCACCGGTGATCTTCGAGGATGGCCTGCAACGCCGTGACTTCGTGCATGTGGATGATGTGGCGCGCGCCTTTGTCATGGCGCTGGAAAAACCAGGCATTGCGGGCGAGATCTTCAACATCGGCAGCGGGCAGGACCGTTCAGTCCTCGACATCGCCCGGTTTCTCGCGGAGGCTATGGGCCGCACGGACATCTTGCCGGAGATATCGGGCCAGTTCCGCACCGGCGACATCCGCCACTGCTTCTGTGATGTGACCAAGGCCAGCGCGAGGCTCGGCTTTGAGGCCGGCAGGCCGTTCACCGATGGCCTCGCCGAACTGACGCAGTGGGTTGCACGTCAGACAGCGGTCGACATGACCGGGAACGCCCGCCGCGAACTGCAACAGCGGGGGCTGGTCGCGTGACGCGCATTGCCATCTACGGTTCGAGCCTCCTGTCATCCTACTGGAATGGTGCGGCAACCTATTTCCGCGGATTCCTCCGCAACCTGGCTGCCCTCGGATATGACATCACTTTTTATGAACCCGACCTCCACGAGCGGCGCCAGCACAGGGATATGGAACCGCCCGCTTGGTGCCGCAGCATTGTCTACCCTCCGAATGTGGAGGGCATCCGGCAGGTGATGGATGAGGCCGCCAATGCCGAAATCGTCATCAAGGCGGGCAAGGTGGGCATCTTTGATCATGAACTGCTGGCGGGCCTGCTGAAAGTTGCGCGGCCAGACTCGCTGCGCCTGTTCTGGGACCTTGATGCGCCAGCCACCTTGCAGGAGATCCGCGGCGACGACCATCATCCGCTTCGCCAGGCGCTCTTCGAACTTGATGGCATCATGACCAACGGCGGCGGCCCGCCGGTGATTGCGGGCTACACTGCGCTGAAGGCGCGGCACTGCCTGCCGGTCTATGCGGGGCTTGATCCTGCCACGCATCATCCGGTCGCAACCGAACCGGAACGACCTGGCGATCTGGCGTTTCTCGGTAATCGTTTGCCCGACCTTGACGCACGGATGGAGGAGTTTTTCTTTACACCAGCATCCTGCATGGCAAGCCGCCGCTTCATGATAGGCGGATCAGGATGGGAGGAAAAGCAGGTTCCGCCCAACGTTACGAAGCGCGGCCATGTCAATGGCGCGGAGCACAATGGTTTCAACCGTTCCTGCCTCGCGGTGCTGAGCGTTGCGCGCGCCGGCATGGCGGCCAATGGATTTTTTCCCGCCGCCCGGATGTTCGAGGCAGCGGGTGCAGGCGCCTGCCTGATCACCGATCACTGGGAGGGCATCGGCTATTTCCTGAAGCCGGGCGAGCAGGTGCTCATTGCGCGCGATGGCAAGGACGTGGCGGATCATCTCGCCAGCCTCACGCCGGAACGCGCGAAACAGATCGGCCTCAGCGCGCTGGAGCATGTGCTGATGCATCACACCTATGCCAACCGGGCCGCGGGAGCCGATGCCGTTCTGCAGGCCGAATTGCACCGAAAGCGCGGCACGGCGGCGGCATAGCACGTTCTGGCAAAAGCCGGGGGATTGATCCGCAACAGCGGACTTCCCCGTTCCGGAACGCCACTGCCGGAGATCAGACGTCGAGGTTGGCGACGCTCAGCGCGTTCTCGCGGATGAAGTCACGGCGCGGCTCCACCACATCGCCCATAAGCTTGGTGAAGATATCGTCTGCTTCATCGAGCTCCGCCACCTTCACCCTCAGCAATGTGCGCACATTGGGGTCGAGCGTGGTTTCCCACAACTGCTCGGGGTTCATCTCGCCCAGGCCTTTGTAGCGCTGCAGGGAAATGCCCTTGCGCCCAAAGGCGAAGACCGCGTCGAGCAGGGAGGTGGGGCCGAAGATGTCCGTCTCGCCATCCTTGCGGCGCAGCCTCGCAGGCGCACTGTAGATCTCCTGGAGGTGGCTGGCCTTGCGGTCGAGGCGCAGCGCATCAGCGGAGCCAATCAGCTTGCCGTCCAGCGTCCAGCTTTCCGTCACGCCACGCACCTCGCGGGTGAAGCTCAAGCCGCCATCGGCGGTGGGCTCGCCCACCCAGCCGCGCTCGGTCTCCTCTGCAATCACGTCGAGGCGGCGGGCGATATAGGCAGCAGCATCGCGGGCCTGCGCGGCACTCGCCAGCACCTCCGGGTTCAGCACGCCGGCAATCGCCGCCTGCTCGATCAGCGGGCGGGGATAGCGCGAATGCAACGCATCGAGCGCCGAACGGATCGACAGCGCTTCCTCCACGATGGCGCGGAGATCGGCACCGCCGCGTTCCGTGCCGTCAGCGAGGATGAGCGACGTGTTCTCGAGGCCGGTATCGACCAGGTAATCCTCAAGCGCCTTCGAATCCTTCAGATACTGTTCGGAGGAGCCCCGTTTCACCTTGTAGAGCGGCGGCTGGGCGATATAGAGGTGGCCGCGCTCGATGATCTCGGGCATCTGCCGGTAGAAGAAGGTCAACAACAGCGTGCGGATGTGGGCGCCGTCCACGTCGGCGTCGGTCATGATGATGATCTTGTGGTAGCGCAGCTTGTCGGCGTTGAATTCCTCGCGCCCGATGCCGGTGCCGAGCGCCGTGATGAGTGTCCCGATTTCCGCCGATGAGAGCATCTTGTCGAAACGCGCACGCTCGACGTTCAGGATCTTGCCACGCAGCGGCAGCACAGCCTGGTTCTCGCGGTGACGGGCCTGCTTGGCGGAACCACCGGCTGAGTCGCCCTCGACGATGAAGAGTTCGGACTTGGCCGGATCGCGCTCCTGGCAATCCGCGAGCTTGCCGGGCAGCGAGGAGATGTCGAGCGCGCCCTTGCGCCGTGTCAGTTCGCGTGCCTTGCGCGCCGCCTCGCGCGCCGCCGCAGCCTCCACCACCTTCGACACGATCGACTTCGCTTCGCTGGGGTGTTCCTCGAACCAGATGCCAAGCTGCTCGTTGACGAGGTTCTCGACCACCGGGCGCACTTCGGAAGACACGAGCTTGTCCTTCGTCTGTGACGAGAACTTGGGATCAGGAACCTTCACCGAAAGTACGCAGGTCAAGGCTTCGCGCGCGTCATCGCCGGTGAGTTGCACCTTCTCTTTCTTGGCGATGCCGCTGTCACTGGCATAGTTGTTGACGACGCGGGTCAGCGCGCCGCGGAAACCGGCCAGATGGGTGCCGCCGTCGCGCTGCGGAATGTTGTTGGTGAAGCACAGAACATTCTCGTGATAGCTGTCGTTCCACCACAGGGCGCAATCGACGGTGATGCCGTCCTTCTCGCCGTGGATCATGATCGGCTCTGGCAGCACGGCCTGCTTGGTGCGGTCGAGATAGCGCACGAACGCCGCGATGCCGCCCTCGTAGAACAGTTCGACGGCCTTCTCCTCGACCCCGCGCCGGTCGGTAAGCATGACACGCACACCGGAATTGAGGAAGGCCAGCTCGCGCAGGCGGTGCTCCAGTGTGGCGAAGTCGAACTCGGTCTTGGTGAAGGTTTCGGGCGAAGGAAGGAATGTCACTTCCGTGCCGCGCCTGTCGGGCGCATCGCCCACCACCTTCAGCGGCGCATC
>CAYMQH010000091.1:0-12473 GCA_964392525.1 uncultured Aestuariivirga sp. | reverse complement strand
CCGTTTCACCGGGCTTCACGCTGACCCGCTCGCGGAATACGCCGATGATTTTCTCACCGGCGATCTTGGCAAGCACCTGCGTTTCGGCTCCTGTCGGTTCGATGACCGTCACCACGGGTTTGATCTCGCCGCCGAGCGTCAGGTGCTCGGGGCGTATGCCGTAGACCGCCTCCAACCCGTCGGACCCTGCGGGGGCGCTGGCCAGCGGCAGGCGCGTGCCATCCTTCGCCTCGAACCACGGCATCGCGCCGCCCCGGATGGTGCCCTTGAACAGGTTCATGGCAGGGGAGCCGATGAAACCCGCCACGAACAGGTTGGCCGGCCGGTCATAAAGCTCCAGCGGGCTTCCGATCTGCTCCACGATGCCGTCATGCAGCACAACGATCCGGTCGGCCATGGTCATGGCCTCCACCTGGTCATGCGTCACGTAAACTGTCGTGGTCCGGAGGCGCTGGTGCAGTTCCTTGATTTCGGCGCGCATCTGTACGCGCAGCTTGGCATCGAGGTTGGAGAGCGGCTCGTCGAACAGGAATACCTGGGGGGCTCTCACGATGGCCCGTCCCATGGCCACGCGCTGGCGCTGGCCGCCCGACAACTGGCGCGGATAGCGTTTCAGATAGGGCACGAGATCGAGGATTTCGGCCGCCTTCATCACCCGCGCGTCAATTTCGGTTTTCGGCGTCTTGCGCAGTTTCAGGGCGAAACCCATGTTCTCGGCCACTGTCTTGTGCGGGTAGAGCGCGTAGTTCTGGAACACCATGGCAATGTCGCGGTCCTTCGGCTGCAGGCCGTTCACCACCTTCTCGCCGATCAGGATTTTGCCGCCGGAGATGTCCTCCAACCCCGCGATCATGCGCAGCAGGGTGGATTTCCCGCAGCCCGAAGGCCCCACCAGTGCCACGAATTCCCCATTGGCAATGGCCATGGACACGCCATGGATCACCTCCTGGTCGCCATAGCTCTTCCGCACATCAATGATTTCGACCGACGCCACGCCTCTCTCCCTCAAGTCAGGGGTCTTGCGCCCCCGTTCAACAGGGCGGAGACTAGGGCAGGTTTCCCAGCCCGTCGAGAGGATTTGCCCATGCGCTATGAAATGATGTTCCCCGCCCAGATCCGCGCTGCGGCCGAAGCCAATGTGCCCGTCATCCTGCCGCTGGGCGTTCTCGAATATCATGGTGAGCACATGGCGGTGGGGATGGATACGCTGGCCGTGACGCAAGCCCTGGCCATTCTCGAGCGGGAGGCGGAGGTCGTCATTCTGCCGCCTTTCTATTATGGCGCGGCCAGCTATGCGGTGGAGCCGCCCGAGGGCACGGGCTCAGTCCATGTGGATTCGAATGTGCTTCACCCTTTCGCGCGGGAGCTGTTCACCGGGCTTCTGCGTGTGGGCTTCCGCAACATCCATGTCTTCATCCATCATCAGACAGAGAACTTCACCGCCGGCATGCCGACCGACCTCGCCTTCAAGTTCGGCGCGCGTCAGGCGATCTTCGGCTTTCTCGAAAAGACCCGCGGCGAAGGCTGGTGGGGCAATGCCAGCATGGCGGATTATTATGCCCAGCAGGCAGGCGGCGATGATCCCTTCAACTGGATCAAGATCCACCCGCTGATGACGGAGGCCACGATCACGCACTATCCCTTCGACCATGCGGGCGAGGGTGAAACGTCGCTGATGCTGGCGATGTGCCCTGAAGCCGTCGACATGCAGCGCCTGCCGGGCGCGCAGTGGTATGTCGAAAGCGCCAGCCGGGCATCCGCCGAAACCGGGCGGCGCGGGCAGCAACTCATCCTCGCCCACATGCGTCGTGTGCTGGGCTTGCCGCTACCTGCTGAATGAGGTGGGTGCGGCCGTTGCCGCATCCCGCAGGCTTACGGGCTTACCACTGGGCCGGGGGCGGTTCGGCAATCGCGTTGCCAGCACCCAGCACCTGCTGGTCGAAGTCGATGATGGACCCGGTCATGAGGCCCGACTCGGCGCTCGACAGATAGGCGACGGCGCGCGCCACTTCCGCAGGCTTCAGCAGCCGTCCGAAGGGGCGGCCCTTTTCGGCATTCTCAAGCCAGCCGGACTGTGCGTCGTGATAGGTCTTCATGATGCGGTCTTCGCCGGGCGTATCCATCCAGCCGATGTTGAGGCCGTTGACGCGGATCTGGTACTTCATCACGCTGTAGGCGACATTGCGGGTGAGTGTTGCCAGCGCGCCCTTGGAGCCGCAATAGGCCGAGATGAAATCCTGCCCGCCATGGCCCGACATTGACAGGATGTTGACGATTGTGCCGGAGGTCTTGGACTTCTTCATCAGATGCAGCGCATCCTGCATGAGGAAGAAGGGCGCCTTCACATTGACATCGAAGATCTCGTCGTAGCGCGCTTCCGTCGTGTCCCAGATCGAACCGCGGTCGGTGAGGGCGGCGGCGTTCACCAGGGCGTCAATCCGGCCAAAGGCAGTATCACAGGCGGCGATGACCTTGCGCACGTCCGCCATCTTCGCAAGGTCAGCCTGCACGAACACGGTCTTCACCTTCTTTGCCTCGAGCGCGGCTTTCACCTTTTCGCCGCGCCCGGCATTGCGGCCAGTGATGACGAGTTGTGAAACGCCGCGTTCGGCGAAGAGATGCGCGATGGCTTCGCCCAGCCCTTGCGTCGATCCGGTGACGACGGCTGTCTTGCCATCCATCGAGAGATTGGAGAGGGAGTCGATGTTCATGTCGATCACGCGACGTTCACGGGCTTGCCCGTCTTCCAGGATTCAGTTGCGGCATCAGCGAGCTTCTGGGCCTGCAGGCCATCATGGCCATTGGGCGTGATCGGCTTGTTGTTGGTCACCGCATCGATGAAGGTCAGCACTTCGTTGGCATAGGCCTGGCCGTAACGCTCGGTGAAGAAATGCAGGATCGGATCGTTGTGGAAGCCCTCGGCGGTTGCCACTTCGACCGTGGTGTTGTGGATATTGCCGGCGCGCAGCATGCCCTTGGAGCCGTGCACCTCGATGCGCTGGTCATAGCCATAGGTGGCGCGGCGCGAATTGGTGATGACACAGATCTTGCCGGAGGCCGTCTGCATCTGCACGGCGGCCGTGTCGCAGTCGCCTTCATCGCCGATGGCCTTGTCGACAAGGGCCGCGCCCAGCGCATTCACCACCACGAAGTCTTCACCCACAAGGAAACGGGCGAGATCGAGATCATGGATCATCATGTCACGGAAGATGCCGCCGGAGCTCTTCACGTAAGAGGCGGGCGGCGGGGCGGGATCGCGGCTGATGATGGTGGCGAGTTCGACAGTGCCCACGGCACCCTCACGCACGCGCGCCTGCAGCGACGCGAAATTCGGATCGAAGCGACGGTTGAAGCCAATCATGAGCGGCGTCTTGTTCTTTTCAACCGTCTTGAGGCAGGCCTCGATGCGGGCGACCGAGAGGCTTACCGGCTTTTCGCACAGGATGGCCTTGCCGGCATTGGAGCTGGCCTCGATCTGCTCCGCGTGGAAGGGTGTGGGGGTGGCGATGAGGATCGCATCCACGTCTCTGGCCGTGATGATGTCCTCGACGCTTGCCACCTTCGCGCCCACCTCGGCGGCAAGGTCAGCCGCCGCCTGCGGCACGGCGTCCGCCAGATAGGCGACCTTCGCCTTGCCGGAGGCGGCAATGGTCCGCGCATGCACCTTGCCAATGCGGCCCGCACCCAGAACACCAAACTTCAGCATCAGCACCCTCCCATTATGGAATAAACATTCCGAATTGACTTCATTTTGGAATTCATGTTTCGTATTGTCAAGCAGGCAATCAGGTCATCGGAGGATAGAATGGCACGGAATCCGGCATCCCGGCAGCGGCTGGACGTCATATCCATCGGGCGCTGCTCGGTTGATCTCTATAGCCAGCAGATCGGGTCGCGTCTCGAGGATGTGGCCACTTTCGCCAAGTCGGTGGGCGGTTGCCCCTCCAACATCGCCATCGGCACGGCGCGGCTCGGCCTCAGATCCGGCCTCATCACACGGGTGGGTGACGAGCAGATGGGCCGCTACGTGAAGGAGCAGATGGCGCGCGAGGGGGTATCTCTCGATGGCATCGTGACGGACCCCACCCGCCTCACCTCGCTGGTGCTGCTCTCGGTCGAGAACGACAAGACCTTCCCGCTGATCTTCTACCGTGACAATTGCGCCGACAGCGTGCTCTCGGAAGATGACATTGACGAGGATTTCATCAGGTCATCGGCTGCCGTGCTGGTCACCGGCACGCATTTCGCGCGTCCCGCCAATGATGCCGCCCAGCGCAAGGCCATGCGCATCGCCAGGGCGAACGGCGCCAAGGTGATCCTCGATATCGACTATCGCCCGAATCTGTGGGGCCTCGCCGGCCATGGCGCGGGCGAGGAGCGCTACATCAAATCCGACAGGGTGTCGGACCATCTGAAAACCATCCTTCCCGACTGTGACCTGATCGTTGGTACGGAAGAAGAGGTGCATATTGCGGCGGGCAGCGAGGATACGCTGGAGGCGCTCCGCATCATCCGGGCCCTGTCCCGGGCCGTCATCGTGCTGAAGCGCGGGCCGATGGGCTGCGTGGTCTATCCTGATGCCATTCCCGATGCGCTGGACAAGGGCATTGTCGGCAAGGGCTTCCCCATCGAGGTTTACAATGTGCTGGGCGCTGGCGACAGCTTCCTGTCCGGCTTCCTGCGCGGCTGGCTCAGGGGCGAAGATCATTCGGTGAGCGCCACCTGGGCCAATGCCTGCGGAGCCTTTGCCGTATCGCGCCTTCTGTGCTCGCCTGAGATTCCCACATGGGACGAGTTGCAATATTTTCTCAAGCACGGAAGCCCCCACAAGGCGCTGCGCAAGGATGAGGCGATCAACCATGTGCACTGGGCAACCACCCGCCGCCCGCAGCCAGAGAAGCTCCTCGCCTTTGCCATCGACCACCGCATGCAGCTGGAACAGATGGCTGACAGGCTGGGCGCCCCGCGTGAGCGCATCAACAAGCTGAAGCAACTGGCCATCGCCGCCATTGCGAGGGTATCAAAGGGTGAGCCGGGATACGGTACACTGCTTGATGATGTCTATGGCCGCGAAGCGATGTTCGATGCGGCGAAGCTTGGCCTCTGGGTTGCCCGTCCGATGGAACAGCCGGGCTCGCGTCCGCTTCGCTTTGAATTCACGCAGGATGCCGGCTCCCGCCTCGTCGAATGGCCGGTGACGCATACCATCAAGTGCCTGACCTTCTATCACCCTGATGATCCGGCGGCGCTGAAGGAAGAGCAGTCGCAGAAAATCCGCACGCTCTATGAGGCGGCCCGCAAGGTGGGGCGCGAATTGCTGGTGGAGATCATCGCCGGCAAGAATGGTCCGCTGACGGATGATACCATCGCCCGCGCGCTGGAAGAGCACTACGCACTTGGCATCAAGCCTGACTGGTGGAAGCTTGAGCCGCAGGCTTCATCGAAGGCATGGGAAAACATCGCCGCCACGATCGACAGGCATGATCCATGGTGCCGGGGCGTCGTGCTGCTCGGGCTGGAGGCCCCGGAGGATGAGTTGGCGAAGGGCTTTGCCGCCGTCGCGCCGCACAAGATCGTCAAGGGCTTCGCCGTTGGCCGGACAATCTTCAACCATGCAGCGCAAGCCTGGCTGGCGGGGCAGATGAATGACGAAGAGGCCATCGCCGACATGGCGCGGCGTTTCCAGACCCTCGTTGACCTGTGGAACAAGGCGGCGTTGACGGCCCAGCGCGCTGGCGGCTAAGGGTTTCGTTATGTCCAAGCTCAAGATCCATCCCACCTCTGATCATGGCCGCATCGTGCAGGTGACGCCGGAGAGTGCGGGCTGGGCCCATGTCGGCTTCGACCTGTGGAGGCTGAAGCCCGGCGAAGCGGCGCTGGGCGGTGAGGCTGGCCGCGAGGTGTGCCTTGTGTTCGTTGGCGGCAAGGGCCGTGTGAGCGCGGGCGCGCAGGATTTCGGCGTACTGGGTGAACGCAACAGCCCGTTCGAGGGCAAGCCGTGGTCGGTCTATGTTCCGGCGGGCGCGGCATGGCGCGTGGAGGCCGAGACGGATGTGACGCTCGCGGTATGCACCGCCCCCGGCGAGGGCAAGCTGCCCGCCCGCGTGATCGGGCCTGACCAGTTGCATCAGGAAACGCGCGGCAAGAGCACCAATACCCGGCATGTGACCAATATCATTCCGGAATGGGAGCCCGCCGAAAGCCTGCTGGTGGTTGAGGTGATCACGCCGGGTGGCTGCACATCTTCCTATCCGCCGCACAAGCACGATCAGGACGATCTGCCAAACGAGTCGCTCCTGGAAGAAACCTACTATCACCGCATCAACCCGCCGCAGGGCTTCGCCTTCCAGCGTGTCTACACCGATGACCGTTCACTGGATGAGGCGATGGCGGTGGAAGACGGTGACGTGACGCTGGTGCCCAAGGGCTATCACCCTTGCGCCACCACCCATGGCTATGATCTCTATTATCTGAACGTCATGGCAGGCCCGAAGCGGACGTGGAAATTCCACAACGCCCGGGAACATGCGTGGCTGCTGAAGGCGTGAGGGAGACGCTCAGGTCAGCTTCAGCGTCTGGCGATACTTCTCGGCATCCCAATTCACCAGCCGGTCCACATCTTGATCCGTCAACGCGACCAGCGGGTCCGTTTCGTCCACGCGCCGCATGACATCGGCGAGGCAGCGGCCCATGGGCTCGATTGCGGGCTTTGCGTCATGGCGGATCAGCACGCCTGCACCCGGAATGGCGACGAGCGGCGGATCACCCGCGAAAGAGGTGGCAACACCGACCCCCAAGAACACCACATGATCGGGATAGAAGACTGACGCCGCGCCGCGCCTGAGAGCCAGCGGGTCGGTGGCCAGCGCATGGGTCTCCGGCATGGACGCGGGGTGGTAGGCTGTTCCTGCGGCGTGTCCTTCAAGTGCGGCCATGTCCACCGCCGCAGCGGGGCGGGCGGAGCGTGTCACTGCGCGGACAACGCGGCCGAGCAGGGCCTCTGCCTCCGCGACGCTGTCTGCCGCCACGACCAGGCCGTGGTTGCCGAGCACCAGCACATCGACGTTGGGGCGAAGCCGTGCCGAGATGGCGCCCGCCAGTGGAAGGCCCGGCCGGGCATAGGGAATGAAGGCCCAGTTGAAGCCGCTGAGGATCTCGCCAAGGCGCTGTTCGGCATCGGCGCGGATCGCCCACGCGATGGTGTTGATACAGTGGACATGCACCACCACGCGCTGCGGCATGAGCGCGTGAACCGTTGTCTCGATCGACGGGCGAAGGCCGGTGCCGTTCAGGTCCGTGCGCACGAAGGCCGTGCAGGATTCGCAGGCCGGATCATCCTTGGCCAGCGCCGCCATGATCGCCGCATGATCGAGCGGCACGAAGAGGTCGCGTACCTCGGCATCCTTCAGCCAGGTGCCGGAGGCCTTGATCCACATCACGCCCCCGTCCTTGAGTGACGTGTTGCCGCCCGCAGCCTGCACCAACAGCGGGTCCGCACCCACGCGGGCGGACAGGTGGCGGAGTTTCTCGAGTTCTACCATTGAAAGGAAACCATCACATAATCGGGCTGGGGCGAGAGCGTTTCAGGGTCATGGCCCGCCGAAACGCCTTGCAGCACGAGGAGGGTGGAGAAGCCGGCGGCGCGCCCGCCCGCCACATCATGCTCGGCACTGTCACCAATGCACAGGATGCGCTTCGGATTGCCGATCAGCCTTGCGGCCTCCCTGTAGATCCCGGGATAGGGTTTGCCTACCCAACGCACCGTGCCGCCCATCTCTTCATAAAGTGAAGCAATCGCGCCGGGTGCCGGCATCAGGCCTTGCGGCGTCAGCATCAGTTTGTCGGGGTTGCAGCAGATGGCGGGAAGATCAAGGCCGGTGAACAGCTTTCGATAATCATCGAGCGAGGTCATCGGCGCGTTGGAGCCGAGGATCAGCATCACCTCCGCATCATGCGGGTCATCGGTGAAGGTAATGCCGTCAAAGCCGTAATCCTCGCCATCCTTGCCGATCAGGAAGGCGCTGGTGGTGGTGAGCGTGTTGAAGGCCACCTCGCCGGAACTCACCGCATCGACAAAGCAATCGCGCGGCACGCCCATCTTGACGAGCCGATTGCGGTTGGCTTCGGCGCGCTTTCCGGAATTGGTCATCACCGCTACGGGAATGCCGCGTGCCTTCAGTTCGCTCAGGATACGGCGTGTGCCGGGGTAGAGCCTCTGCCCATCGTGGATGACGCCAAACTGGTCGATCAACATGCCGTCGAAATTTGCGGCGATCTCGGAGAGGCCGTCAATTCGCATGGCCGATCCCGCGCCAGGCAAGCCGTGCCGTGCCGACTGCTGCATGCTCGCTCAAGGACGGCCTCTCGGGAACACCAAGCGCCTTGAGCCGGATCTTGGTCCAGGCCGGATTGGATGCGCCGCCGCCCGCCGTCCGGATGCTGATGAGCGGCGATGCGCCAAGCTCGCCCAGCTTGGCATAAGCCTCCGCCTCGATCCGCGCGATGCCTTCGAGCATGGCCTGAAAGAACAGGCGTTCATCGGCTGGCCGCGGCTCCAGCCTCGGGGGGAAGGCAGGATCATTGATGGGGAAGCGCTCACCGGGCTTGGGCAGCGGATAAAAATCGAGGCCCGTGGGATCATCGGGCTTGAGCAGGGGCGTCAGCCGGGCCAGATCGTCTTTCGAGAAAAACTGCCCAATGGCGGCCCCGCCGGTGTTTGATGCGCCGCCTGCCAGCCATTGCTCGCCGATGCGGTGGCTGTAGATGCCGAAGTTCGGCGCGAACACGGGCGTATCCGACAAGAGCTTGAGGGTGAGCGTGGTGCCGAGCGAGGTGACGCCATCGCCGGGTTCGGATGCGCCGCTCGCGAGGAAGGCCGCGCAGCCGTCGGTCGTGCCGGCGACAATGGCCGTATCGGCGGGAAGGCCCAGGGATGAAGCCATGTCCGCGGCCAGGGTGGCAACGTGCGTTCCCGCAGGTACGACGCGCGGAAAAAGGGCTGCGTCAAAGCCCGTCTTGCTGATCCAGCCTGGCCATTGCCGGGTGACGGGGTCGTAGCCGGATTTGAGGGCGTTGTTCTCATCCGTGACGTCGTAGACGCCCGACAGCCTGCCCAGAATCCAGTCTGCCTGATGGAGGATGCGCGTGCCCTTGGCCCCGAAGTCCATCGCACGGGCGAGCGGCGATGTGGAGCCCAGGGCGGCCGTCTCTCTGGGGGCCACGGCTGAAATGCGCGCCAGCTGTTCCGCCCCGCATATATCATTGTACATTGAAGCGAGGCTCTGCGGCGCGCCGCTCTCATCAATGGCGAGGATGGTGCCCGAAGTTCCGTCGATGGCAATTGCACGCACGGTGAGGCCCGAAAGATCGAGACCCTTGAAGGCGGTGAGCAGCGCATCCCACCAGATGGCCGGGTCCTGCCGGATGCGGCCGCCATCCTGAAGCGGTGCGGCCATGGTCGCGGCAGACATGGCCTTCAGCAGGTTTTTTTCATCGGTGGCGGCAATCCGCACGCCCGATGTGCCAATGTCGATTCCAAGGACAACGGCGGTGGTCATTTTTCTTCCATGGCGAGGATGGCCTTTGCAGTCACTTCGTCGGTGATGACCACATCGCACATGCCGCCTTTCAGCACGCCGCGCAAGGCGGCGGATTTGGTGCGGCCGCCAGATGCGATCACCACGCAGGGAATGTTCCGGAGCTTGTCGGGTGACAGCGCCACCACGCGGGAATTGAGCGGGTGATCGACGATGCTGCCCTGCGAGTCGATCCAGTGGGCGCAGATGTCGCCCACCGCGCCTGCATTGGTCAGCCCGTCCACATCGGCATGGCTGATGAGGCCGACGCGCGTCATGGTGTTGCTGTGGGTCAGTTCGCCGACGGAGAGAAAGGCGATATCGACCTTCTCGCCACGCTCGAAGATTTCACGCAGCATGGGCTGGGCCATCAGCACGTCGCGTGTCGATTCCGTGTCGGTCAGTGCTGGCGCAGCGACATAATAGCATTGCGCACCAACGAGATCGGCAAGGTGCGAGGCTGTCTCATGCGGGTTCATGGCGGAGCCGCGCGTCAGGCCGCCGAGCAGCGACACGACGGAAAGGCGGCCCAACTGGCGGCGCGGCACCGACTGGATCGAAAGCCGCAGCGTGCGGCCCCAGCCAACTCCCACCGACATGCCGTCCTTCAGCCGCTCCGACAGCACGGCGCCAGCCGCCGTGGCGATGACCTGCGGAATCAGCGACTGGTCCGGCGGGGTTGGCACCACGGTGGCGTCATCAAGCCCATATTGCTGCTTCAGCTTTTCCTCGAGTTCAACGCAGGACGCGAGCCGGCCGGTGATGTTGATCTGCACGAGGCCCTGATCGCGCGCCTGGGCGAGGAGGCGGTTGACACGCGTGCGGTTGATGCCCAGCTTTTTTCCGATTTGTGCCTGCGTCAGCCCGGCCACGAAATAGAGCCATGCAGCCCGCGTGGCCAGTTGCTCCTCCGGGTTGATGGCCGCGATCGACCCGAGGAACGAGGCACTGCCGTGTCCTGCGTCATGCGGGGCGGAGCGGGTATCGGCCTCATCCATGGTTCATCTCAACTGTATTGGTGAAGCGCAGCCCATGGAATATCGAGCGGTGCATCCTTTGTCAGCGCCTCGAGCAGGGCATTGGTCAGTGGAAGCGCATGCGCCGTCAGCGCGCCTGTTGCCATCATCTTGCGCAGCGTCTCCGCCACGGTGACGCCAAGTTCGGCGCCTTCGATGGTGTCGCCCTTCATCGGGCCATCCTTGGTTTGCCGGTATGTCAGGCCGCGGCCCAGATTGTTGCCTAGCCGCGAGTTGCGGCCCGCCTGGCAGGTGACATAGAGATCGCCAGCACCCGGCATGCCCCACACGCTCTCCGCCGTGCCGCCATGCGCCTTGGCCAGCACCATCAACTCACGGATCGCCTGATCGAAGATGATGGCTGCCGCATTGTGGTTGAAGGCGCGGTTGTCCGTAGGCGGCATCGTCTCAAGATGGCCCGCCGCCCAGCCAACGCTGATCGCAAAGAAATTCTTGAAGGCGGCGCAGATTTCGACACCGATGACGTCACCCGAAACGCGCGGGTGATAGTAATCCGTCTCCAGCATCGCGCAGAGCTTCGCTGCGAGGCTGGTATCATGGGAGGTGATGACGGTGCCGGTATGGCGGCGCGCGGCGAGTTCACCCGCGATGCACGGCCCGCCGATGGCGGCGATGGGCAGGTCAAGCCCGGTACGGCGCTTCACCTCGGACGCGACATGATCCGGAAGGGCCGTGAGCTTCGTGTGCTCCGGATGCATGCCCTTGGTGATCATGACGACCGGCACGGGCGCCTTCAGCGTTTCACACAGCCGGTCGATGGCCCATTGAACGCCGGCGGAACTCACGCCCAGCACGATGAGGTCCGCATCGCTGCCAAGCGCTGTGGCGAAATCCTCCCAGTGGTAGCCGACTACACCCTCCGGCAGCTTCACGTTCAGCTTCGGGTGCCGGCCAGTCGTCTTGACGCTGTCGATGATCTCGCGGTCGAGATGTGTGCCAACGAGGTGCACAGCATGGCCGCGGTCGCTGAGCGGGAGGCTCATGGCCGATCCCATGACGCCTGCGCCGAGGATCGTGACGGTGCTCACGCCAGAGCCTTTCCGCTTTCCGCGTCGAACAGGTGAACCTTGTCGAGCCGCGGGCTGAAGTGGATGGCCTGGTCACGCGCCAGCGACAGCCGCTCCTGCGTGATGGCGCAGACCTCTTGCCCGCCCATGTCGGCGTAGATGTGCATTTCAGGCCCGGTCGGCTCCACCACGACGACCTTGCCCGGGGTGCCGGGGCCGATGCTCAGGTGTTCCGGCCTGATGCCATAAACCACCTTCTGGCCGAGCTTCGCCTTGTGGACGCTGGGCAGCGGCAGCAGCGTGCCATCGGCAAGCTTCACGCCATTTGCGGTCACCTCGCCCCTGAGGAGGTTCATCGACGGCGAGCCGATGAATTCCGCCACGAAGAGGTTGGCGGGCTTGTCATAGACCTCCAGCGGCGATCCTTCCTGTTCGATGTAACCATCGCGCAGGATGACGATCTTGTCGGCCATGGTCATGGCCTCGATCTGATCATGCGTCACATAGACGGTCGTCGTCTTCAGCCGTTCATGAAGCTCCTTGATCTCGGTGCGCATCTGAACGCGCAGCTTGGCATCGAGGTTCGAGAGCGGCTCGTCGAACAGGAAGACGGCCGGGTTGCGCACGATGGCGCGGCCCATGGCGACGCGCTGGCGCTGGCCGCCCGACAGCTCACGCGGGTAGCGGTCGAGATAGGGTTCAAGGTTCAGGATTTTCGCTGCCCACTTCACCTTCTCGTCGATCTCGGACTGCGGCCGTTTGGCGAGCTGCAGCGAGAAGCTCATGTTGTCCCTGACCTTCATGTGGGCGTAGAGCGCGTAGTTCTGGAACACCATGGCGATGTTCCGGTCCTT
>CAYMQH010000090.1:0-12578 GCA_964392525.1 uncultured Aestuariivirga sp. | reverse complement strand
TGCCGATGCCCTTGGAGCGGATGAGCTTCACCGTCTGCTCGATCTTCTGGATCAGCCCGGGCGGTGCTTCCGCAAACAGCAGATGCGCCTCGTCGAAGAAGAACACCATCTTCGGCTTCTCGGGGTCGCCCACTTCCGGCATGCGCTCGAAAAGTTCAGACATCATCCACAGCAGAAATGTGGCGTAGAGCTGTGGCGAGTTGATGAGCCTGTCGGCAGCCAGCACATTCATATAGCCCCGTCCGTCACGCGTGGTGCGCATGAAGTCGTGGATGTCGAGGGCGGGCTCGCCGAAGAACCTGTCACCGCCCTGCTCTTCCAGCACCACAAGGCGGCGCTGGATGGCGCCAATGGTCGGGGCGGCCACATTGCCATATTCGGTGGCGATTTCCTTGCCGCGCTCGGCCAGCTCCTTCAGCAGGGCGCGCAGGTCCTTGAGGTCGAGAAGGGCGAGGCCCTCCTTGTCTGCGATGCGGAAGGCGATGTTGAGGGCGCCCTCCTGCGCGTCCGTCAACCCCATGAGGCGCGAGAGCATGAGCGGCCCCATGTCGGAGATCGTGGTGCGGATCGGATGGCCCTGCTCACCGAACAGATCCCAGAAGATCGTCGGGATGGCCTCAAAGCCATAATCGTCGAAACCCATCTTTTGGGCACGTTCGATCAGGAAGTCCTTGGGTTCCCCTGCCATGGCGATGCCCGAGAGATCGCCCTTCACATCCGCCGCGAAGACCGGAACACCCGCATCGCAGAAGCCTTCCGCCAGGATTTGCAGCGTCACCGTCTTGCCGGTGCCAGTGGCGCCGGTGACAAGGCCGTGTCGGTTCGCCACGGACAGGAACAGCTCCTCACGCTTCTCGCTCTGGCCAATGAAGATGGTGCCGTCGGACATGCTGGGGCTTCCCTCGAAATGATCGCTTGCTACAACCCTTATTGCTATATAGTCGCAGCTTACGCAACGACTGAGCGGAAACACCCAATGCAGGACCTCATCGACCGGATCATGGCGGCAACCGGGCTGCCGCAGGAGAAGGTCACGAAAGCCCTCGGCATCATGCTGAACCTCATCCAGACGCAGGGCAACCAGAACAAGGTCGGCGAACTGTTCGGCAAGCTGCCGGGCGCGGCCGAACTGGCCCGGGAACAGGGCGGCGATGGCGCGGGCCGGGGCGGTGGCGGCCTGCTCGGCATGCTGGCAGGCGGCATGATGGGCGGGCCTCTGGCCGCCGTCTCCAAACTCAGCGCTGCAGGCCTCTCGATGGACCAGATCAAAGAGCTCGGAACCATCACGCTCGATTACGCAAAGGAAAAGGCGGGTCCGCAGCTGGTGAAGGAAGTGGCGGGCTCCATTCCGGGCCTTTCAGGCTATGTGTAAGGCCTGTCGCCGGGTTTGACCGGGGTCAATGACCGCCGAGCACTGGCTTCCTAAACTTGCTGGCGACATGACCAAGCCTGACGCCCCCGTGTTCCGGATCAGGGGCCTGTGCAAGTCCTACCGCACGGGCGACGTGGAGGTGCAGGCACTGCGCGGTGTGGACTTTGAGGCGCAGGCGGGAGAGTTCATCGTCATCCTCGGCCCCTCGGGGTCCGGCAAGTCGACCTTTCTCAACATCATCGGCGGCCTCGACACAGCCAGCGCGGGGGAAGCCTGGTTCCGCGACCTGGCCCTCACCGTGCAGGGTGAGAGCCAGCTGACGCGCTACCGGCGCAACCACATCGGCTTTATCTTCCAGTTCTACAATCTGGTGCCCAGCCTCACCGCGCGTGAGAATGTCAGGCTCGTGACGGAGATCGCCCGCCATCCGATGACGCCCGAGGCGGCGCTGGTGCTGGTCGGACTTGAGGACCGCATGGACCATTTTCCCGCCCAGCTCTCCGGCGGCGAGCAGCAGCGCGTGGCCATTGCCCGCGCCATCGCCAAGCGGCCGGATGTCCTGCTGTGCGATGAACCGACAGGCGCACTCGATTCGGCCACCGGCATCAAGGTACTGGAGGCCTTGGTGAAGGTGAGTGCCGAAACCGGTGCCACCACGCTCGTCATTACCCACAATGCGGCGATTGCGGCCATCGCCGACCGCGTGGTGCGTTTCGCCAACGGCACCATTGCCTCCGAGCAGCGTAACGAAGCCCGCAAGCAACCCTCGGCGGTGAGCTGGTGATGCGCGCGCTCGACATCAAGCTGATGCGGGACCTGCGCCGACTCTGGCCCCAGGCGCTGGCCATTGCCCTCGTCATGGCCGCCGGCGTGGCGACACTCATTCTCGGCGTGGGCGCCCATGACTCCCTCTCCACCACGCGCGAACGCTATTACGACGCCAACCGTTTCGCCGATGTCTTCTCCAGCCTGACGCGCGCACCCCTCATGCTCAAGGGCGATATCGCGGCGTTCGATGGCGTGGCGGCGGTGGACACCCGCATCGTGAAAGTGGCGCTGGCCGATCTGGACGGCATGGCGGAACCCGCTTCCGTCCTCCTCGTTTCGATACCACCCGGTGGCCAGAGCCTGAACCGGCTGCACCTGCGCTCGGGCCGCCTGCCGGAACGGGACAGCACGAGCGAAGCGGTGATCAGCGCCGGCTTCGCCACGGCCCATGGGCTGAAGGAAGGCAGCACGATCCGCATACTGATCAATGGCCGGAAGCGCCCGGTGACGGTGTCTGGAACCGGGCTTTCGCCAGAATTCATCTATGCGCTGGGGCCGGGTGCCCTGATGCCGGATGAACGGCGCTTCGGAATCGTCTGGATGCCGGAAGAGGCTCTGGCGGCGGCCTATGGCCTCGATGGTGCCTTCAACGATGTATCCCTGCGCCTGCTGCCAGGTGCCAACGCGGAAGAGGTGATGGCGGCGCTCGACAGCGCACTGGAGCGCTATGGCGGGCGCGGCGCCTACGGCCGCAAGGACCAGCAATCGCATGCCTTCCTCGACGCCGAACTGCACCAGCTCGAAGCGATGAGCCGCATCCTGCCGCCGATCTTCCTTGTTGTGTCCGCCTTTCTCGTCAACATGACGCTCTCCCGCCTCGTTGCACTGGAGCGTGAGCAGATCGGGCTTCTGAAAGCGATGGGCTATGCCGCATCGGACATCGTGCGGCATTATGCGGGCTTCGTGACGCTGATCGCAATTCTGGGAATCGCCATCGGCATGGTGGCCGGGGTTTGGCTCGGCATCGGCATGACGAGGCTTTATGCGCGGTTCTTCAGCTTTCCCTTCCTCGTGTTCAGCCGCAGTCCGGAGGTTTTCGCCGTTGCGGCGGGCGCGACCTATGCCGCAGCCCTGACGGGCGCTGTGAAGGCGGTGCGGGAGGTGGCATGGCTGTCGCCCGCCGTCGCCATGGTGCCCCCTGCACCGGCCCGCTATGGCAGGCTAGTGGGTGGCAGGCTCAGGCTTCCACCACTGCTGAGACAGTCAAGCGTGATCATCCTCCGGCATCTTGCCCATTGGCCGTTGCGGACCGCAAGTGGCATTCTGGGCATCGCACTGGCCGTGGCGATCCTGGTCGGCTCGCTCTGGTCCTTCGGCTCGATCGAATACATGATCGACGTGACCTTCCGGCAGAGCGACCGGCAGGATGCAACCATCACCTATACCGGCGAACGCCCCATAAGCGCCCTGTTCGAAACGCGGCGCCTGCCCGGCGTACTGGCCGCCGAGCCCTTCCGCAGCATCGACGCGAAATTCCGCAACGGCCCGGTGGAACGGCGGCTGCCGCTGGTGGGCAAGGCGGCGGGCGCGAACCTGTCGCGTGTGCTCGATCGCAATCTCGAACCGCTGGACCTGCCCACCCAAGGCGTGTTCATCTCACAGGCGCTTGCCGATGTGCTGAAGCTCCGGGTTGGCGAGATGGTGGAGATCGAGGTGCTGGAAGGCAAACCGAGGACCGTGCTGCTTCCGGTATCGGCTATCACCACCGGTTATATCGGCCTTGCCGCCCACATGAACCTCGCAGCGATGAACCGCATGCTGGATGAAGGCAGCGTGATCTCCGGCGCCTACCTCTCGCTCGATGGCGCACAACAGGAGCAGTTGTTCGCGGCGCTCAAGGAGACACCCGCCGCCGGTTTCCTGTCGCTGCAATATGCGGCACTCCAGATGTTCCGCGACACGATGGCAGAAAACATCAACATCATGATCACGGTCTATGCCGGGCTGGCCGCCATCATCGCCTTCGGCGTGGTCTATAATTTTGCGCGCATCTCACTATCGGAACAGGGGCGGGAGATGGCGAGCCTCCGTGTTCTGGGCTTCACCCGCGGCGAGGTTTCGGCACTGCTGCTGGGAGAATTGGCCGTTGTGGTGATCGTCGCGCAGCCGCTGGGCTGGCTACTCGGCTATGCGTTTGCCTTTGCCATGGTCGAAGCCTTCCGCTCCGAACTCTACCGCGTACCGATGGTGGTGAACCGCGAGGTCTATGCGTGGGCAAGCCTGATCGTGTTTGGCGCCGCTGCACTCTCAGGACTGATCGTGCGCCGAAGGATCGACCGGCTCAACATGGTCGAAGTTCTGAAGACGAGGGAATGACATGCTGCGGCGGCTGATCACATTGTCGGTTCTGCTTGGTGCCGCTTCGGCGCTGGCCTGGGCCTTGTGGCCAAGGCCGCTGCCGGTGGATACCGCAATCATTACACGGCAGGACCTGATGGTGAGTGTCGAGGAGGAAGGCAAGGCCCGCATCCGCGAAGTGTTCAGCGTGTCCTCACCGATCGCCGGGCATCTGCTGCGGGTCGGACTGCATGCGGGCGATGCCGTGGTGAAGGATGAGACTGTCGTCGCCTCGATCAGGCCCGCCGCGCCGGGCCTTCTCGACGTGCGCCTGAAACGGGTGGCGGAAGCCGCCGTGGCCGCCGCCAGCGCCGCCGTAAGCCTTGCCGAGGCGGAACTCAAGCAATCCGAAGCCCAATTGACATTCCTGAGAGCGGAACTGGCCCGCGCCGACCGCCTGTCGCGCCAGGGCACGATTTCCGAGCGCGCCTTGGACAAGGCGAAGCTCGATGTCGAAGCGGGCGCGGCGGCCCGCGACAGTGCCACCGCCGCCCTCACCGTGCGCCAGCGAGAGCTGCAGCGGGCCGAGGCGGCGCTCATCGAGAATGGTTCAAGTGAGGGCCCCTGCTGCACCGACATCCGTGCGCCGGCCAGCGGCCGCATTCTGCGCGTACTCACCGAAAGCGAACAGGTGGTTCAGGCCGGCACCCCGCTGATGGAAATCGGCGATCCCAGCCGCATCGAAATCGTGACCGATGTTCTCTCACGTGATGCGGTGGAGGTGAAGCCGGGCGCAGCCGCGGTGATCGACAATTGGGGTGGCCCGCCGCTTCCGGCACGTGTCCGGCGGGTGGAGCCTTCGGCGGTGACAAAGATCTCCGCCCTGGGGATCGAGGAGCAGAGGGTGGCGGTCATCCTCGATCTCGTGGGCTCGGCCACCCAGCCGCGGCCGGGCGACGGCTTCCGTGTCGTGGCGCGCATCACTGTATGGGAGGGCAGCGCCGTCATCGCCGTGCCGCTGGCCGCCCTGTTCCGGGAGGGCGGCAACTGGGCGACCTATGTGGAGAGAAATGGCAAGGCGGAACGGCGCCGTCTGGAATTAGGGCGTCGCAATACCGCATTCGCCCAAGTCACTTCAGGCCTTGCTGCGGGAGAGCGGGTCATCCTCCACCCCTCCGACCAGTTGGCCGATGGTGCGGCTGTCGTGGCGGAAATCCAGGATTAGACAAAGGGTGGTTTGCGGTATCCCCCGCTCTTCGCTACAAATTTCGCAGTTGCAACATGAGTGTGCGTGGATGACTGATCTCTCTCTCGCGGCAGATTTTCCGGGGCTGACCCGCGCCGACTGGATGAAGCGGGTGGAGGCCGTGCTGAAGGGCGCGTCCTTCGAGGACAGGCTCGTCCGGACATCCGCCGATGGCATCCGCCTCGAACCGCTCTATGGGCAGATGAGCGGCATCCGCGCCGCCCGCGCCATGCAGTCACCATGGACCATCGCACAACGGGTGGACCACCCCAATTCGGTGCGCGCCAGCGAGCAGGCGCTGGATGACCTCTCCAATGGCGTGACAGGCCTTGTGCTGGTTTCCAATGACGCGGCAACGGCCCGTGGGCAAGGCTTTGATCCCGCGCGGCTGGCCCGCGTGCTGCAGGGCATTCACCTTCACGCGGTGGCACTGAAGGTGGAAGGCGGCATCTCGATGGCGCTGGCAGAACTGATTTCTCGCCAGCCCATCGACCCCGAACGTCTCACCATCTCCTTCGCCGTCACCTCGCCCGAACAAGCGGCGGAGCTTGCCCGGCTGGGATATGCTGGCCCCTATATGGAAGCCGATGGCCGCAGCTGGCATGAGGCAGGTGCCACGGAGGCCGAGGAGCTTGGCGCAACGCTTGCAACGTCCGTTGCCACCATGCGCCGCCTCACCATGCTGAATGATGTTCATGTCGTGAGGGCGGTCGGCGTCACGCTTGCAGCCTCGCAGGACATGTTCGCAACGCTTGCCAAGTTCCGCGCCATCAGGCTTCTGTGGCGGCGGGTGCTGCAGGCCTCAGGCCTGCCCGATGCTGCGCTGAAGCTTCATGCCGAAACATCCTGGCGGATGATGGCGACAAGGGACCCGCATGTGAACATCCTGCGCGCCACCGCCGCCGTGTTCGGTGCTTCGCTTGGCGGCGCTGACTCGATCACCGTGCTGCCCTTTCCGCTGGCGCAGGGACTTCCCAATGACTTCTCACGCCGCGTTGCCCGCAATGTGCAGAACGTGCTGGCCGAAGAATCGAACCTCTGGCGCGTGGCCGACCCCGCACTGGGCGCGGGTTACATTGAAACTTACACTCAGGGCCTGTGCGAGGCGGCCTGGGCCGTGTTCCAGAAAGCAGAGGCCGGAGACTGGCCGAAGCCCAACCCCACATCCACCGCCAGCTTGCCGGTGATTGGTGTGTCCGCCTATCCGCTTCCCAAGGAATATGCCCCCGAAACGGAGGTGCTGTGATGAGCCGTCTTCCGAACTTCTCCGCAATCCCTTTCGAAGCCTCAGCCGTTGATGGCTGTGCGGGCCATGATTGGCAAACGCCCGAGGGCATCGCCGTCAAGTGTTCCTATGGCGCCGAAGACATGCAGGGTATCGACTTCCTCAACACATGGCCGGGACTGGCGCCCTTCCTGCGCGGCCCCTACCCCACCATGTACACGACCCAGCCCTGGACCATCCGCCAATATGCGGGCTTCTCCACGGCGGAGGATTCCAACGCCTTCTATCGCCGCAACCTGGCGGCGGGCCAGATGGGCCTCTCCATCGCCTTCGACCTTGCCACCCACCGTGGTTATGACTCCGATCATCCGCGCGTCGCGGGCGACGTCGGCATGGCGGGCGTGGCGATCGACTCGATCTATGACATGCGCACCCTGTTCGACGGCATCCCGCTTGACCAGATGACCGTGTCGATGACGATGAACGGTGCCGTTCTCCCCGTCATGGCGCTCTACATCGTGGCGGGCGAGGAACAGGGTGTTCCGCCCGAGAAGCTTCAAGGCACGATTCAGAACGACATTCTGAAGGAGTTCATGGTCCGCAATACCTTCATCTACCCGCCGAAGGCGTCGATGAAGATCGTGTCGGACATTTTCAAGTACACATCCGAGCGGATGCCGAAGTTCAACTCGATCTCGATTTCCGGCTATCACATGCAGGAAGCGGGTGCGACGGCGGACCTGGAACTTGCTTACACGCTGGCAGACGGACTCGAATATGCCCGCGCCGGCGTTGAAGCCGGCCTGCCCATCGACAAGTTCGCGCCGCGGCTGTCTTTCTTCTGGGCGATCGGCATGAACTTCTTCATGGAAGTCGCCAAGATGCGCGCCGCCCGCATGATCTGGGCCAAGCTCATCAAGCGGTTTGATCCGAAGGACGAGCGCTCGCTCTCACTTCGCACCCATTGCCAGACGAGCGGCTGGAGCCTCGCCGCGCAGGATGTTTTCAACAACGTGACGCGCACCTGCATCGAGGCAATGGCGGCGACACAGGGCGGCACGCAGTCGCTCCACACCAATTCGCTTGATGAAGCGCTTGCGCTGCCGACCGACTTCTCCGCCCGCATCGCCCGCAACACACAGCTTTTCCTGCAGCAGGAAGCGGGCACCTGCAACGTAATCGACCCATGGGGCGGCAGCTACTTTGTCGAGCGCCTCACCGCCGACCTTGCCGCCAAGGCGTGGGCACACATCGAGGAAATCGAGGCGATGGGCGGCATGGCCCAGGCCATCGAAGCGGGAATTCCCAAAGCCCGCATCGAGGAAGCCGCAGCGCGCACCCAGGCCCGCATCGACATGGGCGAGCAGGCGGTCATCGGTGTCAACAAGTATACGGGCGCGGTTGATGAGAAGATCGACATTCTGAAGGTCGACAATTCCGCCGTGCGCGCCCGCCAGATCGAAAAGCTCCAGAGGCTCCGCGCTGAACGCAATGAGCCGGAGACGCAGGCCATGCTGGCGAAGCTGTCCGATGTCGCCCGCACCGGACAGGGCAATCTTCTGGCCGCTGCCGTCGATGCGGCGCGCGCCAAGGCAACGGTGGGCGAAATCTCGCTGGCGCTGGAGACCGTGTTCAACCGCCACACGCCCGCCATCCGCGCCGTGAAGGGCGTTTACACCGCAACGCCGAAGGACAAGCACAAGATCGAGAAGGCCGAGCGTGCCATTGCCGCCTTCAGGGAATCCGATGGGCGGCCACCCAGGATCCTCGTCGCCAAGATGGGACAGGATGGGCACGACCGTGGCCAGAAGGTGATCGCCTCGGCCTTCACGGACATGGGCTTCGACGTTCAGATCGGCCCCCTCTTCGCCACGCCTGAGGAAGTGGCGAAGATGGCGGTGGAGCAGAAGGTTCACGCGGTGGGTGTTTCGACGCTCACGGCTGGTCACCTGACTCTGGTGCCGCTGTTGAAATCCGCGCTGGAAGCGGCGGGCCGCTCAGACATCATGATCGTGGTGGGCGGCGTGATCCCGCCGGAAGACGTGCAGACGCTCCTCGACATGGGCGCTGCCGCCGTATTCCCGCCGGGAACCGTGATCCCCGATGCGGCGCTCGCGCTGCTCGAAAGGCTGAACCAGCGCCTGGGCTACGCGCAGCGGGCGGCGGAGTGAGGTGGGAGTGCTGAGCACTCCACCACAACCGCCATTCCGCCCCATGCTCCCCACCCCCCTCCGCACCATGAGGAGAGAGTGGCGTGTGCAGCCACGGTCGGTTCAAAACCTACAGCTTCAATCCCCGCACCTCGCCCACCTCGATCTTGCGCCAGTTGGCAAGCTCATGGTGACGGAAGCGTTCGATGGCGGCCTTCTCGTCCGGCGTCCACACATCCAGCCCCGCAAGAACGGAGGCCATGGCGACTTCGGAAGCGCGCGAGGCGCCATCATCAACCTTGAGCGCAATGCCAAGGCCGGCATGCGGAATGGCTCCACAATAGACGCCCTCTGCCCCTGTCTTCACGAAGAGGCGCGGCACGGCTTGCATGATCAGCGTATCGAAGTCGCCCGTGCCCGCCACCATGAAGGGGTGTTGGCGCACGGCATTAAGAATGCGCTGGCCGGGCGCGAAGTCCGGCGCCGTGAAACGCGCAAAGCCAAGCGCCATGTTCTTGAGCGGCATGGCCCAGGTGGGCACTGAGCAGCCATCGATGCCCATGGGCTGCTGGGAGAGGTCAACATCGCACATGCGACCCATGGCCTCCGCAATGGCGCGCTGCACTGGGTGATCAGGCTTTGTGTAACCATGCGGGTCGGCCCCCAGTTGCCGGGCCAGCGCCAGCATGCCGGCGTGCTTGCCAGAACAGTTGTTATGAACGCAGCCACAGTTTTCACCGTGACGGATCAGGGCAAAGCGCGCCGCATCATCAAATGGCCAATGCGCGCCGCATTCATAGAGTGCTTCGTCATTGCCGGCCTTGGCCAGCATGGCACGGGCCACACGCACATGCTCCGCCTCACCATTGTGGGAGGAGCAGCACAGCGCAATCTCCTCATCGGTGAAGCCGAACCGGTCGGCAGCGCCACTCTCGATCACGGGGAGGCACTGGAAGGCCTTCACCGCCGAGCGCGGATAGACAGCGGCGGCGATGCCGCCTTCGGCCGCCACCACATGGCCCGTGGCATCGACCACGGCAAAGGCGCCACGGTGGCGGCTTTCCACGATATCGCCGCGGGTCACGTCCGCGATCACCGGATTGATCATGCTGTGTGCTCCTTGTGCGGCGAGCCCGCGATGTACCAGAGATAGGCGAGCACCTGCGCCACGAGGAAGAGGCCCAGCGCCCAGCTATAGGCTTCCGGGCTATAGCCCGCGCCGGACTGTGGAAACAGGCCGATGATGAAGCCCACCAGATATTGCGCGGCGAAGGCCGCAACGAACATCGCGAAGTTGATGGAGGCATTGGCGCGGCCCGCCAGATCCTTGCCGATCCGGGCGGCAAACCACGGGAAAGCCAGCACCGCCACCTGCCCGAAGGCCGCCACCATCGCCCAGGCCGGAAAGGCAAGGGCTTCGATCCGCAGCACGATGATGGCCTGCGCCACAAAGTAAAGCAGGTTGAAACCAAGCATCACCCGCATGGGCGAAATGCCGCGCCGGCCCAGCCTGTCGGCGATCACGCCCACCGACAGGATGCCCACCATGAAGCAGACCGCCAGCAGCAGGAGGTGCTGCGCCACCTGCTCACGCGAGTGGCCAAGCACATCCCGGGCCCAAGGGCCGGCCCACAGTGTCTGAATGCCGATCTGCACGCCCGAGGTGAGGCCCAGCAGCGGGGCCACGCGCCAGAATAGCGGCGTCCTGAAGATAGCCAGCATCTGGCCAAACTGCACCTTGAAGGGTGCGGGTTCACCCACCGTGTCCTTGCGTGGGGCGGCGAGAAGGATTAACAGCGCCGCCAGCAGGATGAAGACGGCGAAGACGATGAAGCCATTCCGCCAGCCGATCATGCTGACGAGATATTCGGTGGGCTGGGTCGCCACCACCACGCCAAGGGCCCCGACCGACATGATGCCCGTGTTGGCCAGCGAACGGCGCTCAGGCGGAACCCATGTGGCTGAGGACTTGTAGCTCGCCATCAGCCCTGCGGAGAAACCAAGCCCAATCACCGCGCGCGCCGCGAACAGCCCGATGAAATCTGGTGCTGCGGCAAAACCCAAGCAGCCCAGCGCTGCAAGGCTCAACAGCCCGGCCTGAACCTTGCGGGGGCCGTAGCGGTCCAGCAGCACGCCAAGCGGCAACTGGAACAGGGCGAAGGCGCCGAGATAGGCGGCTGTCAGCAGGCCCAACTGGCCCGGCGAGAGGCCGATGTCGTTCACCAGGTCCGGGGCGACCACCGCATTCACGGCGCGCAGCAGGTAGGACATGAAATACCCCGCCGCGAAGGGCAGGAGCGCCGAGAGGATGAGGCGGAGAGGTGTCATATCGCTGCAACAGTTGTCCGGGAAAACGTCCCTAGACCATCGCTGTGGCAAATACGAGCTTGAGAATCGCGGAGCAGCCATTAAGTGCGCGCGTTCGACAGTTTTCTTTGCCTTTCAGGAATTTCTCACGTGATCAGACGCGCTCTTGCCTTCCAGCACATGGACGACGAACCGCCCGGCCTGTTTGGCCGCTTCCTCGAAGAGCAGGGAGCGCGCGTCGATGTCGTCATGCTGCACAGGGGTGAAGCGATTCCGTCGCTCACCCCTTATGATTTTCTGCTCGTCATGGGCGGCGCGATGGATGTGTGGGAAACGGACGCCCACCCGTGGCTGACGGACGAGACAGCGGCCATCCGCGAATGGGTCATGAACCGCAACCGCCCCTTCATGGGCGTGTGCCTCGGGCTGCAGCTTCTGGCGCAGGCGACAGGCGGCGAAGTGGGCCTCGCCCGCGCCGCTGAAGTGGGCTTCGGCAAGGTGGAACTCAATGCGCTTGGCCTCGCCCACCCCATGACCCGCGGCTTGCCCTCCTCCTTCAAGATGATGCAGTGGCACCATGCGGAAGTGACAAAGCTGCCGCCGGGGGCGGAGGTGCTGGCGTCATCTTCCGTGAGCCCGGTGCAGATCATGTCCATCGGCCGCGAGATCATGGCCACCCAGTTCCATGGCGAACTGACGCCCGACTTGATCGACCGCTGGGCCCACATTCCGCAGTATATCGAATGGCTGGACGCCGCGATGGGCCAGAACGCCTATGCCCGCGTCAAGGCCCAGTCCCGCCCGCAACTGCCGAAGGTCGAACGACTGAGCCGCATCATGTTCGAAAACATCATCTCGAACCGCCGGATGATCCGCGCCGCAGCGTGAGGCGCAAGGACGACCACGCCTCAATCAATGACGTGTGTCTTCTCCCGCTCATTCAGCGGGAGAACAAGGGACCTGTTGCGGTACGCACGGGGGAAACAAGGGAATAGTGCTCAGCAATTCGCCTGGGGTCCGCCCGCCCTCACCTTCCCCGACTTCGTTGGGTTCCCCACCTCTTCCGCGTCGCGGGCGAGGACGACTTGGCCGCAGGCGCCGGAACATGCCACAGCTACCGCAGCCCGTCCTCACCCTTGATCTCCGACACTTTCAGGCCACCGACGCGCGGGA
>CAYMQH010000089.1:0-12699 GCA_964392525.1 uncultured Aestuariivirga sp. | reverse complement strand
TTCTCCTTACTCGCCGTATACCAGCCGGTCCTGTCGGGCGCGGAGTTCCGCGATCTTGGACCCGGCCGGGACAGCAGTGTTGGCTGTGGTGATGAGCTGGCCCTTGGCGATGGGCTTGATGACCGATGCGCCATGCAGGAGACCGCAGGGAATTGCCTGCGCTTCACGTGCCTCAGGCACCGTCATGATCCACGCGCGATAACAATATTCACCGATGGCATCAAGCTTGTCACCGGGTTTCAGATCCTTCTTGGCGACAGCGCAGACCTCGGCCACGGGCTTGGGCAGCGGCACCATGTCCGCCTTGCCGTAGAGGACCACGCGCGCACAGGTGAGCGGCACCTCGAGCGATGTGAGATGATAGGGGCGGTGGAAGGTGAAATAGGGACCATGGCCCATCTTCAGGTCTTCCATGCGTTCACGCACGCGGGGGTGAGACATTTCCGCCACGACGAACACACCGGGGGCGACTCCCTTGCCGATGGAATAATCAACGACGCCAGCCCGCGAGAGGACGCCGCCATCCTTTTCGGGAACAAGCACCTTCGACAGCGTGTCGAGCGTCGCGGCGGGGCCGTGCATGCCGGGGCAATCCGGCACAAGGCCCGTGGCGTTGGCAATGGCCGCCATTTCCACCATGGTCTTGGACCCATCGACGAATTCGACCAGCATGCGAACATTCATGTTCCGGCGTTTGGCTTCCTCGGCATAGGCATCCGGCACGGCATCAACGTTCAGCGGATTGTTCTTGCCTTTGCCCGCAGCGACGATGGGGTGACCCATGGCAGAGACGAATTCGATCAGTTCCATGCAGGAGGACGGCTCATCGCCCGCGCCGAGAGAATAAGTGACGCCGAGCCGGTCCGCTTCGGACTTCAGATAGGCGCCGATGGTCACGTCCGCTTCGACATTCATCATGACGAGATGCTTGCCATGTTCCATGGCACGAAGCCCGATTTCAGCGCCAACGGCTGGAACGCCCGTCGCGTCGATCACCACGTCGATCAGCCCGGAGTTGATAAGCAGGTTCACGTCATTGGTGACGGCGACCTTGCCCTGCTCCATCACGCTGTTGAGCTGGTCGGCCGTGCTCGCCTCGCGCCAGTGGCCCTCGCCGCGATAGGCGATGTCGACGGCCTTGCCGGCGGCGGGCAGGCGCAGCTCCGAGATGGCCCCGATCTCGATTCCCGGCATGTGGGCGACACGGGTGACGATGTCGGTGCCCATTTCGCCCGACCCCACGAGGCCGATGCGGATCGGCTTTCCGGTGTCGGCCCGGGTCTGCAGGTCGCGGGCGAGCCCGGTGGGGGCGATGTTGATCGGCATGTCTCAGTCTCCTCGTGAATGTCAGGCGGCCAGCGCTAGCGGCAGGTGGCGGTTGAGTTCGGATCGACAATCCTGTGTTTCGGTGGTGCAGCGCGTATCGTCCCAGCTGAGCGCCTCGGCGGCGATGATGGCGCTCTCGGCAATGGCCGCGGATGTCAGCAGACCTTCCATGGCGATCGACGTGCGGCGGAACAGCAGATCGGAAAGCCGGCGCACGTGTTCGTTGCGGCACAGGAGGGGCAATTCGCGGCGGGTGTAACCAGGCGGCGTGGCAAGCGGGTTTTCAGGCGCAAGCGAAATGAACGCGGCGACCCGTTCGACATAGGTACCGTAGCGGCTGAGCAATGCTTCGGCGCGCAGGGAGGCAAGACCGCAGGTGTCGGCGTGGCTCAGCGCCAACTGCCGCTGTGCCTCGGCATCAACCGGAAAGCCTCGGCCGCCGCCGATAGCGAGGTCCTCAGTTGTTATCTTTCGCGTCTTACCGCGCATCTCAAGCACGCGGTCCGCCGCCTGCTCGGCGAAGGCCCGGAAAGCGGGCCACTTGCCACCGATCAAGGACAGCGCGGGCGTGTTGCGTCCGGAAAGCGCATCCTGCGCGATGGAATGATCACGGCTCACCGTGCCGATGTTGCTCCCCGCGCTGCGCGGCAGGGGCCGCACGCCGCAATAGATCAGCAGCACTTGGGCGCGCGTCAGCTTGACCGTGGGGAAGATCTCCGCAACGGAGGCCAGCATATAGTCCATCTCGGCGCGGATGCAGGTGGCGCTGTCGGGGTCCGCGATAGCAATGTGGGTGGAGCCGGTGAGCACGTTGCCGAAATAGGGGTAGAGGAGGTTCACCCGGCCGTCGGCGGTGCCGAAATAGATCATGCGCCCCTTGAGTGCGTCATGCAGCGCGGTATTCTCAACAATCAGGTGCGAGCCCTTGGAGCCGCCCATATGACGGGACATGATGCCAAGCGCAGCGTTGACCGCGTCGATCCAGGCCCCACCCGCATTGATGACCACCTCGGTGGCGAGCTCACGGGTCTCACCGCTCAGCACGTCGGTGAGCTGCAGGCGACCATCTGCCCCTGCCCTCACCGTCGTGTAGGTGCTGAGATCACTACCGGAATTTGCGGACAGCCCATCCACCACCAGTTCGAGGCCGAGGCGATCAGCGTGGGTGATATGTCCCTCGGAACAGAGCCCCGCAGCGATCATGCCGCGGTAAAGTTCGGGATAGGCGCTGCGCAGTTCCGTCCGCTTCAGGAAGCGATGATCCGGCAGCGCGCGTACCTTGCGGTAATAGGCATCATAGACGCGCAGGCCCGCTTCGGTGATGAGGGCGCCACGGTCCTTCATCTTCGTTTGGATGCCGAGGAGGCGCAGCACGGATGGCAGCATCCCACCGAACCATGAGCGCAACGGCAGCATGGTCTCTATCGGCGTCACGTAGTGCGGCGCGTTGCGTAGCAGGCGATTGCGCTCGATGGCCGACTCATGCACCAGGCGAAATTCGCCCGTCTCGAGATATTTGATGCCGCCATGGATGAGGCGGGAGGATGCCGCGCTCGCCCCTTCGCAGATGTCACCGCGGTCGATCAGCAGGCAGTCGATTCCCTGCAGCGACAGGTCACGGAACACGCCGCAGCCGTTGATCCCGGCGCCGATGATCAGCACGGAAGAATCCGGCTTGGTGGCGCGGGCCTGTGCCATCAGACGATCGCCACCTTGATGGCCGCACCCTGCTCAGCCACCTGCAGCGCGGTGGCGATATCGGCGAGGGCGAAGCGATGGGTGAGCAGCGCCTCGAGCTTCAGCGCACCATTGGTGATCAGCTTCAGCGCCCGGTCGAACTGCAGGCGGGAGAGACCGAAGGCGCCGGTCACCATGAGTTCGTTGTAGTGAATGGCATTGAGGTCGAGTTCCGCCCGGCTTCCCGCGGCATAGCCGGCGAAAAGGCTCACCCGACCGCGGGGACGCACGAGACGGACGGCATCATTGGCGAGTGCTGTAACGCCTATGGCGCAGATCGCCACATCGGCCCCTACGCCGCCCGTTGCAGGGCGAACCTGGGCCGAGAGGTCGTCGTTCAGCGGATCGACCACAAGGTCGGCGCCGGCAGCGCGTGCGGCCTCCCGGCGCAGTGCATTGGGTTCGCTGACGATGATCGTGCGTGCCCCGCGGAAGCGCGCGAGCTTTACATGGAGAATGCCGATGGGGCCGGCGCCGAGCACCACCACCGCATCGCCCATGCCGAGGCCCACCAGTTCCTGCCCGTTCATCACGCAGGCGAGGGGCTCGGCCAGAGAGGCGGTCTCGAAGGCGAGGCCCTCGGGCATGGCGATGACATTGCCGGCAATGACGCCCTTCACGGGGATGCGCACATATTCGGCAAAAGCACCATCGAGCTGGTAGCCTAGGGCAGAGAGATTTCGGCAGAGGTTCTCCGCCCCACGCAGGCAGCTGTCGCAATGGCCGCAGGCGAATTGCGGGCAGACGCAGACGGCCTGTCCCGGTCGGAAGCCCGCATGGCCGCCGGTTTCCACCACCTCGCCCGCGAATTCATGGCCGAGGATCGAGGGATAGCGGATGCCCGCGGTCTTGGTGCCACGCAGGATGCGGATATCGGTGCCACAGACGGTGGCGGCCTTGACCTTCAGCAGCATGTCGCCCGGCTGCAAAGCCGGGTCGGCAACCGTCTTAAAGCGGACAGCATTCACGTCCTCGAGGACCCCAGCCTTCACGGCGCATCTTCCCAGATTAGTGTGACGTCTTGTTCGACCGGAATTGAACATTTCTATTATCAGATGTCAATATGTTCGAACCCAAAAACGACATTCGTTTACTTCATCAGCATATTTTATGGACATCTCTGGCGTTTCACATTTCGCACTGCAGTAAAATGCGGCCCGCAACCACGGTTTTCGACCCGAACAATGACCACTCCATATTTACTTTTGTGTGGACAGAATCGGACATTTTGTATAGCGTTTGCTATGAATGTTCATCCGAGACCGAAAAATGGCCGACAAGAGCTTCGACTACACCGCCATGGGCTTCATCACCTTCGACTGCCTGGGCTGGCCCTTCACCGCCATTCCCGAGGGCGGCGGCTGCTACCTGATCGATGAACTCACCCTAGCGGTCTCCGGTGCCGCCGGCGTGGCGGCCATTGCAGCGGCCAAGATGGGGCTGAAGACCCAGGCGGTCGGCGGCGTGGGCGAAGACCTGATGGGCAATTGGGTCATGCAGCGACTCCGCGACTTCGACGTCGACACCGAGATGATGCAGAGGAAACCGGGCTGGAAGACCTCCTCCTCCATCGTCACCACCAGGGCCGATGGCTCGCGGCCTGCGCTGCACATGAAGGGCGCCACGGGAAGCTTCGTCGTGGATGAGCAGAATTCCGCCCGCGCCATCGACGCCAAGGTCTTCCACCTGGGCGGCGTCGGCCTCATGGACGCGATGGACGGCGCCGCCAACGCCGCACTGATGAAGCGCGCCAAGGACTCGGGCTGCATCACGACCGTCGACATCTTTGCCGGCTCCGCGGACGATCTCCCCGACGTTGCCGCCGTGCTGCCCTGGACCGACTACTTCATGCCCTCGATCGAGGAAGCCCGCGCCCTCTCCGGCCTTGAGAACCTCGAGGACTGCACGCGCTTCTTCCATGACAAGGGTGTGGCCTGCTGCGTCTTCACGTTGGGTGGCGACGGCGCCTTTTACAGCCATGCCGATGGCACGCGCTTCAAGGTCCCGGCCTTCGCCATCGACGTCAAATGCACCTGCGGCTGCGGCGATGCTTTCGATGCCGGCTATGCCGTGGCGCTCGTCAAGGGCTTCGACCCGGAAACCGCGGTGCGTTTCGCCCAGGCCACCTCGGCGCTGAACGCCACCGGCCTCGGTTCGCAGGCCGGTGTCGAATCCTTCGAGCACACGCTGAATTTCATGAAGACCGCGAAGACGCGGTCCTGACCCCCACCTGCCCGTCCTCCCTGTGGGCACACCTCGCCCCGGATGCCAACTAGGCTCCGGGGCTTTTCCTTTCCGCGCTGCAAACCTGCTGCTAACCTGATATGAAGAAGCAGTTCGCGGGGAGTGGCAGGTGAACGTGGAACAGGTGGCCCAAGGCGATGTGAGCGACGACCTCAAGACCAAGGTCGCCTGGCTCTATTACATGGAAGGGCTCACCCAGGACAAAATCTCGGAGACCCTGGGCCTCAGCCGCTCGCGCGTGCTGCGCATCCTCGCCGCCTCGCGCCAGTCCGGCATGGTGCAGATCCGGGTCACGACCAAGCTCAGCCATTGCGTGTCGCTCGAGCGGGCGCTCGAACAGAAATACAGCCTCGAGCGCGCCATCGTCATCCCCAACCCGCAGGATGCGGGTGCGACCAACCAGCTGATCGGTGCGGCACTCGGTGCCTATCTCAACGACAACATTCCCGATGGTGCCACTATCGGGCTGGGCTGGGGCCGCACGCTCAGCGCCAGCCTGCCCGCCATCGAATACCGCGAGAAGAGCGGCACAAGTGTCCTCTCCATGCTGGGCGGCCTCACCCGTGTGTCGGGCGCCAATCCCTCCGAATTCTCCTGGCGGCTTGCCGATCGCCTCAACGCCGAATGCTACCTGATGGCAGCACCGGTCTTCGCGCCCGACCCGCGCACGCGCGACGCGCTGCTGGGCCATCCCGGCATCCAGGAGATCTTCCGCCGCGCCTCGCGCCTCGACCTCGCCATCCTCAGCGTCGGCGACCTCTCGCCGGTTTCGACCTTCTCCGAATACGTGCTGCTGGAGCGCGATGAGTTCTCAGCTCTGCAGGCGGCGGGCGCTGTAGGCGACGTGCTGTGCCGCTTCATCGATGCGGACGGCAATGTCATCGACCACGAGATCAACAAGCGCGTCATTGCCGTCGACCCGCGCGAGCTTCACAGCGCGCGCAAGATCGTGCTCGCCTCGGGCGGCTGGCAGAAATACGGCGTCATCCGTGGTGCGCTGCACCTCTTGAAGCCGCATGTGCTGGTCACCGACGAGCTCGTCGCCGAGCGCCTCACATCGGACGGAAAACCTTAGGCCCTCACGGCTTGGTAAAGACCAGCCGCTCCGCAACCAGTTCGTTGACGATCAGCACAGAGGGCCTGAGCAGCTTCATCGCGGCGGTGATGGCCTTCAGCTTCTGCCAGCCGCCGGAGACCAAGATCACGTCACGCGTCGCGCGCAGGTCGAGGGGGTTCACCGCGACCACGCGGTCGTTTATCGGGTGTTTGATGAGCTCGCCCTCTTCGTCGATGAAGTGGCACAGCACGTCGCCCACCGCACCCGCAGCTTCCAGCGAGGCGATTTCCTCGCGGCTCAGCAGGCCATATTCATAAAACACCGAATGCGGCGTCAGGGCGCCGACCGAGACGATCGCCATGTCCAGCTTGCGGGCACGCGAGAACAGCTCGGCGATGCCCGGATGATTGCGCAGCGCCTCGCGCGTGTCGCGGTCGGGCGCGAAGACAGGTGCCGTGAGAAGGTGGCATTCGGCATTGAGCCGATCCGCCACGCGCCATGCGAATTCCGACGGGTTCACGGAGCTGACACGGGTCAGTCCGCCGAGCAGCGAGATGACACGCGTGCCCTCGGCCTGGCGCGGCACGATGCTGGGCAGCGCATTGGACAGCGTCTGCCCCCAGCCGAGCCCCACCGTGGTCCGGTCCGACATATTGCGGGACAGATAGGCGCCGAGTTCGGCACCAAGGATGGTGCTCATCTGTCCCGCATCCTGCGGCTCCGGGATGACGATGGCGCGCGACAGCTTCCACCCCTCTTCAAGAGCGCGCTCGAGCTCCACGCATTTCGAGAGGTTGTTGGTGACGCGGATCTGCACCGTGCCGTCGCGGCGCGAGGCGGCGAGGATGCGCAGCACGCGCGAGCGGCTGAGGTCGGTCAGCGACACGATCTCGTCCTGCGTCTTGCCCTCAACATAGTAGAGCCAGGCAACGCGGGTCTTCAGGTGATCGCTGGTCTCCGTCATGCTCATGGCTGCAGCCCTCCCCTGATGACCGATCCGTTGCGGCCGCGCCGGTTGCCGGCGCCGCATGCCCTAGGCTTAGGCAGCGCCCGGCTTCTTGCCGAAGGCCACGGCGAGGATAATGATTCCGCCCGCCACCATCATCTGCTCGCTCACGTCGAGACCCATGATGATCAGACCGTTGTTGATCGTGCCGATCAGCAGCGACCCGGCGAAGGTGCCAAGGATGGTGCCCTTGCCGCCGAAAAGCGATGTGCCGCCGAGGATGACCGCAGCGATCGCCATCAATTCGGCACCCTCGCCGAAGTTGAAGCGCGCCGTCTGCATCATGCCCGAATAGAGAAGCCCGGCGAGCGCTGCCGCTGCACCCGACAGCAGGAAGGCCGCGAACTTCACACGCCTGGTCTTGACGCCCGAATATTCCGCCGCGAGTCGGTTGCCGCCGGTTGCCAAGATTTCGCGGCCAAAACTCGTGTACTTGAGAACGACGTGGCCGATCAGCGCGATCACCACCGACCAGATCAGCAGCGAGGGCATGCCGAAGAGCTTGCCGGACCCGAATATGGCATTGAATGTCTTGTCGGAGATCGCGACCGGGTTCGTGTAGGTAATGCGCATGTCGAGGCCGCGGATCAGTTGCATCATGCCCAGCGTGACGAGGAAGGACGGGATGTTGATGACGGTGACAAAGAAGCCGTTGGCAGCACCCACGGCGAGACCCGAGGCGATGGCCGCCGCGACGGCGACTGGCCATGGCATACCTGCCTGCATGACCAGAGCACCAATAAGTGCCGCCAGCGCGGCCGTCGAGCCTACCGAAAGGTCAAGTTCGCCCGCCGAGATGACAAAGGTCATGGCAACCGCAATCACCGTCACCATCGCAGTCGTGCGGGCGATGTTGAAGAGGTTAGCCACGGTCAGGAAGCCGGTGTTGCCGATGGTGGCGGCGAAGAAAAGGAGGACCAGCGCGAAGAAGATGTAGACGACGTAGTTCTGCCACTGAACCTTAGGCAGCGACATCGGAGGCCTGCTGCTTGATGCGATGACCTTGGATTGCATGGTGCAACTCCTCTTCTGATGACAGGTTGCGGCGGTTAATATCCTGGATGATGCGGCCATTGTGCAGCACCAGGATGCGGTCGCTGATGGCCATGAGTTCCTCGAGCTCGGAGGAGATGAGCAGAACGCCCATGCCGGCATCCGCCATCCTGCGTACCGTGGCGACGATCTCAGACTTGGCGCCGATATCAACGCCGATGGTGGGTTCGTCGAGGATCAGCAGGCGGGGATCCCGCGCCAGCCACTTGCCGATCACGATCTTCTGCTGATTACCGCCCGAGAGCAGGCGCGCGAGCTTTTCAGGACTGTCGGTCTTGATCGACAGGTTGCGGATGGTGCTTTCCACCGTCTTCAGGACCTGGGCATCCTGCACGAAGAGGTGGCGGGTGAAGCGCTCGAGATTAGGCAGCAGCACGTTGTCACGCACCGAATGATCGAGGACAAGACCCATCTTGCGGCGGTCCTCGGGGACGAGCGCGATGCCGCGGTCGATTGCATCCTGCTGGCCCTTCACCGGCTGGCCGTCGAACAGCACCGTTCCGCCGGCAGCGACGCGGCGGCCGAAGATCGCTTCTGCGATCTCAGTGCGACCTGAGCCCATCAATCCTGCAAGGCCGACGATCTCGCCCGGCTGGATATCGAAACTCACATCGGTCACGCGCGGCGGCAGGGTGAGGTTTTTCACCGCGAGGATCGCCGGCTGCGCAGGCCGCTCACCACGATCGTGCCACTCGAACTTGGCGGCATTGCCCACACCGAGCATGGCCTCGACGATCTGGTCAACGGTGAGGCCCTCGCAGCTTTCCGTCATTACTGTCTCGCCGTCACGCATCACGGTAACGCGGTCGCAGTTGGCAAGGATCTCCGCCATGCGATGCGAGATGTAGACGATGGAGATGCTGCTCTGCTTGAGGCGGCGGACGAGTTGGAACAGAGCCGCCGTCTCGCTCTCGGAGAGTGACGAGGTGGGCTCGTCCATGACGAGAATGCGGGCGTTTTTGGAAAGCGCCTTGGCGATCTCGACGATCTGCATGTAGCCGACGCTGAGCGAGCCCGCGAGTGCCTCGGGGTCGATGTCGACGCCGAGCTCCTCGAGGATCACGCGCGATCGGCGCACCATCTCTGCATTGTTGATGAACGGCGTGCCGGCAAAGCGCGGCTCGCGGCGGAGGAAGATGTTCTGCGCCACCGTGAGGGTGGGGATCAGCGAGAATTCCTGGAAGATCATGGCGATCCCCGCGCGCTCTGCGGAAACGGCATCATGGAGGTCCACGTCCCGGCCCTCGATCTTCACCAGGCCGGAGTCGCGCGTATAGACGCCCGTCAGGATCTTCATGAGGGTGGACTTGCCCGCACCATTGCCGCCCATCAGGGCATGCACTTCGCCGCGGTCGAGGCGGAAGGAGACACGCTTCAGAACCGGAATTGAGCCGAAGCTCTTCCGGATCTCGGTCATTTCCAGGAACGGCTGAGACGTCATGGCGGACCCTCTTGGCGTGGACGGGAAAGGGGCGCGGCTTCTATCCGCCGCACCCCGGTTCTTGCTTATTGGCTGAGCGCCTGGCCCATCTCGGCCGGAAGGTCGATCCGGTAGATGGTCTTGTAGGCCTCTGGAAGCGTCTTACGCGTCACCTTCAGCGGCGGCACGACGACGTAGGAGGGGGTCTTCTCGCCGATCAGCGTCAGCGCGCCGATGGTGGCTTCGGCCACACCCTGGTCATAGGGACGCTGCGACGAGATGCCAGCGATGAAGCCGTTCTGCGCCATGTTGAGAGCGACGATCTGGTCGAAGTTCTCGTTGACGATCTTGAAGTCCTCCGGCGTGCGGCCGGCAGTGGTGGCGGCGGTGACCGCACCCATGGCCGGGATCGACCACGAGGCATACATGCCGTTGAGGGTGGGATAGCGGGCAAGCACGCCCTGCGCCACTTCCTGACCCTTATTCGGATCGTTGTGACCGGCGGCCGCTATGACGTTGAGCTCGGGATACTTGGCCATCACGCGGGCGATGAAGCCCTCGTAGCGCAGGTTGGTGACATAGAAGTCATTGGCGAAATACATCGCTGCGACATCGCCCTTGCCGCCGAGCGATTCGGCGAGAGCGTCGGCCAGATACATGCCGAGAGCGAGGTTGTCGGAGGAGACGATGGCGGCATAGTCCTTGCCCGGCTCCATGCCGTCCACGGCCTGGTCGATGAACACAACCTTGGTGCCGGATTCCGAAATCTTCTTGTAGGCCGAGGCCGTGGTCTGGCCGTTGAGCGGGATCGAGACGAGCAGGTCCGGCTTCAGCACCGAGATGGCCTCGAGATCGGCGATCTGCTTGGCGTCGTCCCAGTTGGCATTGGTTTCGGCGACCACCTTGATGCCGAGCTTTTCGAAGGTCTCCTTGAGGCCGATCAGCTGCTGGCTCGCCCAGTCGTCACCCAGCCAGCCCATGGAGATGCCGACGGTGAAGTTGCCTGCCTTGACCTTGGCGATCTGCTCTTCGGTGAGCTTCAGCTCGGAGGCCGGGAAGCCCGGCTCGCCGCGCTGGCCATCGGACACGACGATGCCGGTGATGTCATCCTTCTTGGCGATCTCCATCGTCTTTTCCGACGGCGCCTTGTACCACAGCGGATGCTGGATGTCGGCGGCGATGTCGGCCATCGCGATGGTCGGCAGCGCGGCGAACACGGCGGCCAGCGCCAGTGTCTTGAACTTGGCAGTCACTTTCATGGGTCATTCCTCCTGATTTTAGCATGTTTTGCCGGTCCCCCTCGCGGGGGTTTGGCAGGTCAGAGTTGCGGCACGTCAGGCTGGCTCGACGATGCTCAACGACGGTTGAGCATGAATTCGCGGAGCGTTGTCGCCAGGCGCTCCGGTGCTTCGAGTGCGAGGCTGTGTCCACATTCCTGGAACACTTCCGCGCGTTCGACGCCGGTCGCGACCTTCTCCATCTGCCCCTTCACCAGCTCGCCGAAGAATTCCGGCGCGCCAATTGTCAGAATGGGCAGGGTGAGCTTGTTGTTCTTGAGTTCCTTGTTGATCCGCGCGTTCTTGAGGCCGGCGCGGTAGGTCTCGAGGCAGCCGCGCAGGCCACCGGGCGCGGAGAGCCGGGCGATCCATTCGTCGATCGCCTCGTTGGTGATCGCGTTGGGGTTCCAGGTTTCGGCCTTGATCCAGAATTCCCAGAACTCGCGCTCGCGGCCCGAGATGAGCATCTCGGGGAGATGCGGGATCCAGAAGAAGGGAATGTGCCAGACCCACACGCCCTTCATGTTGAACTGCGAGGAAATGTTCTCCGGCGTGAAGTTCGACCATTCCTCGAGGCCCTCGCCCGAGAGCAGCATCTCGGAGAAGGACAGCGTCTTGACCCGCTTCCGCTCGGTCGCGGCCAGTGCATAAGCAAACTCCGCGCCGCGGTCCTCACCGTGGAGGTGGAAGGCATTGTGACCCAGCTGGCTCATCAGCTCGGCGACGTCCTTCGCATTGGTCAGGCTGTCATAGCCCTCCTCCGCCGGCGGCTTGTCCGTGTCGCCGAAGCCGCGCAGGTCGGGCGCCACTACCGTGAAGTGGGGGGTCAGCAGCGGGATCAGCTTGTACCAGTAGAAATGGGTCTTGGGGGTACCGTGGAGCAGCAGCAAGGGCTCGCCCTGGCCGGCCGTCACATAATGCATGCGGATACCGTTCACCCGCGCCCGGCCATGCTTCACCGCAACACCGGTATGGTCAAATATCTCTGCCACTCAAGCCTCCCAGCATGAACATTTGGCATGATAATAGTATGAATATTCAGCGTTATGTCAATACAAAAAATCAGTCAGGATTACTTTTGCAGGCCCTCTTTTTCGGTAAGTCGCTGTAAAAATTGGTATTTGTGAATTCCGGGGATGCACTTATTGCGTTGTTGACAGTCACAATGTTCACATTCAGAGGGTTTTGAGCCGCGCATCTGTCGGAGGCCTGCGCTCGGTAAAGTATGGATTTTCAGCACTAGGGGTAGATTACCCTCAGAATTCAACGCCTGCGCAGCGCGACACTCTCGTCCACCTAGAGAAGGAGCCTGTGCGCGGAGCAGCAGGGTAGGCCTGATGCGTTAAATACGGCAAAGTTGTTCCTCGCCGCCATCGCTGCCTGCATGATCAAGAGTTTCGAGTTCGTGGTGCCGATAATCCACTTCCGGCTCGAGGGCATGGAAGTAAAGTTCCACAGGATCCGGCAGAGCGCACCTCCGGTGATGGTGAGTGTCCGGCGGCAGCGCCCTTGAGACAGACCGGGTGACTTGAGGAAGGGAGGATTTCTGGCTCATCGTAGCTCTTAGGAGAAGCGCAGA
>CAYMQH010000088.1:0-13011 GCA_964392525.1 uncultured Aestuariivirga sp. | reverse complement strand
TATCTGAGCGCCAACGACATTCCCTGGGCCATTGCCACATCAGGCCGGATGGAGACGGCAGGCCCGGTTCTGGATATTCTGGGCGTCGATGCCGCCAGCCATGTGATCATCACGCGGGACCTCGTGCGCTATGCAAAGCCTGATCCCGACCTGTTCCTCGCCGCCGCCGAAAAACTCGATGTGGACGTTACGACGGCCTGCGTGGTGGGCGATTCGATCTGGGACCTGCTCGCCGCGCGCCGCGCCCGCGCGCTCGGCATCGGCCTGCTGACGGGCGGATACGGCACGGAAGAACTGGAACGCGCCGGCGCCTATCGCGTCTATGAAGACCCGGCCGATCTTCTCGCCCACATCGACGAAGTGGGCGGCAGGCGTTAAACCTTCTTCCGCCTGCGCGTCCGTTCGGCCCCGCCCAGCACATGCGCCACCACCTTCCGCATCACGGTGGGAAGCGCCTCGCCGGAAAGGTCCGCGCGGGACGTCCAGCGGTAGTCGCCGTCATCACGCAGCACGCCATCCGCGACCGTCTCAGCCCGCCACACCGCAAGCTCGAGTTGGAAATGCGTGAAGGTGTGCTCCACCAGCCCCGGCAACAGCTTCCAGGCTGCCTCGAGCGGGGCTTCCGCCTCTGGCGTATCGGGCGTCGCGCCCCATGCCGTGGAGGGTACCTCCATCATGCCGCCGAGCAGCCCCTTCTCAGGGCGCCGCCGGAGCAGCACCGCGCCATCGGGCCGTTCGATCCAGAAGGCCACGCCGCGCCGCACCGGAACGGGGGCCTTTCCCACCTTGCGCGGCAGCGATGGCGCAAGGCCGGTGATCCTGCCTTCGCAATGCTCCGCCAAAGGACAAAGCAGGCAATTCGGCTGGCGCGGGGTGCAGATGGTGGCACCAAGGTCCATCATGGCCTGGGCGAAGTCCCCGGCCCTCGCCTCCGGTACCAACGCCTGCGCCTTGGCTCGGATTTCAGGCTTCGATTCCGGCAGCGGCGTCTCGATGGCATAAAGTCGGCTGATGACGCGCTCGACATTGCCATCGACCGCCGCATGCCGCCCGCCGAAGGCAATCGCCGCAATCGCGCCCGCCGTATAGGGTCCGATGCCGGGCAGGGTCCGGAGTTCGGCCTCGGCCTCCGGGAAGCGCCCGCCGAACCGCTCCACGACGTGGCGCGCGCAGGCATGGAGGTTGCGCGCCCGGGCATAGTAACCAAGCCCGGCCCAGGCCCTCAGCACATCATCGAGCGGCGCCGCGGCGAGATCCTCGACGCGCGGCCAGAGCGCGATGAATTTCGCATAATAGGCCTTTACCGCCTGAACCGTCGTCTGCTGCAGCATGATCTCGGAGAGCCAGACGCCATAGGGGTCGGGCGTCTCGCCGGGCCTTGCCCGCCATGGTAGCACCCGGGCATGGACATCATACCAGTTGAGAAGCCGGTTTGCCCGGTTGGCATTCAGCCCTTTTCTGGCCATGCTGCTGCGCAAGGAAACGTCTCCTGTTATAGACCCACGATATAGATCAGCCTCCGGCACCGGCAATGGAAACCCTCGCCAAGCATTTCCGTGACATCACCAAGGCCGCCTTTGCGCGCTATGGCTTCGCCGAGTCCGACGTGGTGGCCAACTGGGCGGCGATCGTCGGCGAGGATCTGGCCGCCGTATCGGCCCCGGAGCGCATCAAGTGGCCGAAGGGTGCGGGCGAGGCGGCCCAGAAACAGGGCGGGACGCTGGTCATCCGCGCTGCGCCCGGCCGGGCGCTCGAACTACAATATGAAGCGTCCCGCATCATCGCGCGCGTCAACAGTTTTTTTGGGCACGGCGCCATTGCCGCGCTCAAGGTGATGCAAGCGGCCGAGCTTGGCCAGCGCCCGCGGAAGGCCACCCCACTTCCAGACAAACCCGTTTGTGAACAACAGCTTGGATCACTTGAGGATGGCCCACTCAAATCCGCGCTGGAGCGGTTGGGGCGGGGCGTCGCGGGGGCTTCCCGGAGTTCTCCACAAGGCAAATAAGAATTGGTTTCAACCCCCAACATCTAGTAGGTAACCGCCCATGAACATGATCACCCGCCGTACCCTTCTCATGGCCGGGGCCGCCGCTGCGGCTCTTGCTGCGACCACACCGGCCTTCGCCGTGGCTGAGGCCGAACTCCTGAAGCCGCCGTCCCTCGGCGACATGGCGCTCGGCGCTGAAGAAGGGGCAATCACCATCGTCGAATACGCCTCGGCCACCTGCCCGCATTGCGCTGCCTTCCACAAGGACGTGTGGCCGAAGCTCAAGGCCGAATATGTGGACACCAAGAAGATCCGCTTCATCTTCCGCGAGTTCCCGCTGAATGATGCCGCGATGGCGGCCTTCATGATCGCCCGCGCGGCGCCGAAGGAGTCCTATTTCCCGTTGCTCGACGTGCTGTTCGACACGCTGGACACCTGGGCGCAGAACCCGGCGGAGGGCCTTCTCAACATCGCGAAGCAGGCCGGATTCACCGAAGAGAAGTTCAACGAGACACTGAAGAACGAGCAGCTCGCGCGCGGCATCATCGAGATCCGCGATGACGGCGTGAAGTTCGGCGTCAAGGGCACGCCGACCTTCTTCCTCAACGGCAACATCATCGAAGGCGAGACGACGTTCGAGTCGCTGAAGGCAGCGATCGATCCGCTCCTCTGAGAGGGGCGGCAGTCGGAAAGGGGCATGGACTCAAGATGAAATTCACCAAGCTCAGGCTTTCGGGGTTCAAATCCTTCGTGGAGCCGACGGATCTCATCATCGAGCCCGGCCTCACTGGCGTTGTCGGCCCCAATGGCTGCGGCAAGTCCAACCTGCTTGAGGCGCTGCGCTGGGTGATGGGCGAAAGCTCATACAAATCCATGCGCGCCTCCGGCATGGATGACGTGATCTTCTCCGGCACCACCCAGCGCCCGGCACGCAACATGGCCGAAGTGGTGGTGACCATGGCCAATGACGACGGCTCGGCGCCGCCGCAGTACCACGATCAGGACACGCTCGAAATCTCTCGCCGCATCGAGCGCGAATCGGGTTCGGCCTACCGGATCAACGGCAAGGATGTTCGCGCGCGCGACGTTCAGCTGCTGTTTGCCGACGCCTCCACCGGCTCGCGGTCGCCAGCCCTCGTGCGCCAGGGCCAGATCGGCGAGATCATCAATTCGAAACCGCAGGCCCGCCGCCTCATCCTCGAAGAGGCAGCCGGCATCACTGGTCTTCACACCCGCCGCCACGAGGCCGAACTGAAGCTGAGGGCCGCCGAGCAGAACCTCACGCGCCTTGATGATGTGACGGCCCAGCTCGAAACCCAGCTGAACAGCCTGAAGCGCCAGGCGCGGCAGGCCACCAAATACAAGTCGCTCTCCGCCGAAATCCGCAAGCTGGAGGCGATGGGCCTCTATGCAGGCTGGAAGGAGGCCTCCGAAACCGCCGCGCGCGATGCCGCGATGCTGGACGAGGCAACCCGCGTCCTCGCCGAGCACACCCGTGCAGCCTCCGAGAAACTCCGCCTGCGCGATGACCTCGGCGAGAAGCTTCCCTCGCTCCGCGAACAGGAGGCGATCCGCGCCGCGGTTCTGCAGCGCGTGAGCCATGAGCGCAACGCGCTCGATGAGGATGAGCGCCGCGCCGGCGAACGCCGCAAGGAGCTTGACCTGCGCATCGCCCAGATCAATGCCGACCTGCAGCGCGAACAGGAACTGCTGAACGACACCGACCGCGTGCTGGCGCGGCTTGCCGAGGAAGGCGAGGCGCTGAAGGCCTCGCAAGGCTCCGACACCGACATCCGCGCGGAAGCGGCCGTCGCGTTGCAGACGGCAGCGGACGCGCTGTCACGCGCCCAGGAAGCTGCCGATGCCGCCAGTGCAAGGCTTTCCGAACTGACGGCGCGGCGCAACGCCATTCTCCGTGCGATCGAGGAACACAAGTCACGCGTGGCGCGGCTTGACCGCGAACGCGCCGAGAACACGGGGAAGCGCAATGCGCTGCTCGCCCGTTTCAATGTCGAAGGCGATGGCGACAATCTCGCCGCCGCCGTGGAGCACGCCATTGAGCAGGCCGCCGACTTCGAACAGGCGGTGATGGAGGCCGAGGCCGCCGTGCGCAGTGCGCGCGGCAACGAAACCGACAGGCGCAGCACCCATGACGAGGCCCGCCGCAAGGCCGACCGGCTGCAGACGGAAGTTCGTACACTGACGAATTTGCTGAAGGCCGACAATGCCGGCCTGTGGCCTTCGCTGCTCGACCAGATCACCGTGACGCAGGGCTATGAGGCAGCGCTGGGCGCCGCCCTTGGCGATGACATCGACGCCTCCGGCGATGAGGGCGCGCCAGTGCACTGGCGGGGTCTTCCGCCGCTTCCCGAAACCGCCCCCCTGCCCGAGGGTGCTGAACCCCTGAGCCGCTTTGTTGATGCGCCAAGCGCCCTGCAGCGACGCCTGTCGCACATCGGCGTCGTATCGAGGCCGCTGGGGCAGGCCCTCCAGCCGCAGCTGAAACCCGGCCAGCGCCTCGTCTCGCGCGAGGGCGATGTGTGGCGCTGGGATGGTTTCACCGCCGCCGCCGACGCGCCGAGTGCGGCTGCCAAGCGCCTTGCTGAAAAGAACCGCCTCGCGTCGCTTGAAATAGAGATGGAGCAAGCATCCGCCGCGGCCGACGAAGCGCGTGACCAGTTCGAAGCCGCGCGCGCCGCTGTTGAAAACGCGGTGCGCATCGAGCGTGAAAAGCGCGACGGCCACCGTGCTGCCGTTTCAGCCGTTGACTTCGCGCGCCGGGCGCTTACCACCCATGAACGCCAGGTGGCTGAACGCCTCGCCCAGACCAGCGCGCTGGATGAAGCCCAGCGCCGCATTGAGGAAGCCCTCGAAGAGGCCCGCGCCTTGCTGGAAGAGGCCAATGCGGAAGCGGCCTCCCTGCCCGAACTGGATGCGCTGCAGGCTGAACTCAACCAGCTGCGCAATGGCGTCAACGCCGAGCGCGCCGCCTATGCCGAGGCCCGCGCCACGCATGACGGGCTCGAGCGCGAGGCCAAGGCCCGTACCGACCGCATCCGCGCCATCGAAGCGGAAATCAGCCAGTGGACGTCGCGCGCGGCGCGCGCCAATGAGCAGATCGAACAGCTGACAGAGCGGGCCGAGGAAACCCGCGCCGCCATCGTCGAGCTGTCCTCGCTGCCACAGCTGCTGGCCGACAGGCGCCTCAAGCTGATGAACACGCTGAACGAGGCGGAAGCCGAGCGCAAGCATGCGTCCGACGCGCTGCAGACGGCCGAGAACGAGGTCCGCCAGGCGGACCAGGACCTGCGCGCCGTGCAGGAACTGCTCTCCGCTGCGCGCGAGGAACATGCGCGGATCGGTGCACGTCTCGAATCGAGCACCGAACGCAAGGACACCGCCGAGCGGCGCATCGCCGAAACGCTGCAATGCCAGCCGGACGAGGTGATCGCCACCGCGGGCCTTGAAGCCGACACGATCCCGGACATGGACGAGATCGAGAAGAAGCTCATGTCATTGCGCGATGACCGTGAGCGCCTCGGCGGCGTGAACCTGCGCGCCGATGAGGAATCGGTCGAAGTGGCAGGCCAGCTCGAAGGGCTGGTGAAGGAACGCGACGACCTGATCCAGGCCATCAACAAGCTGCGCGGCGGCATTTCGAGCCTCAACCGCGAGGGCCGCCAGCGCCTGCTCGATGCCTTCGAAACGGTGAACCAGAAATTCGGCGAACTTTTCACCACGCTGTTCGGCGGCGGCCGGGCGGAACTGCAGCTGATCGAATCGGATGATCCGCTGGAGGCGGGCCTCGAAATCATCGCCAACCCGCCGGGCAAGAAGCCGACGACGCTGTCGCTGCTTTCCGGCGGCGAGCAGACGCTGACCGCCATGTCGCTCATCTTCGCGGTGTTCCTCACCAATCCTTCACCGATCTGCGTGCTGGACGAAGTGGACGCGCCGCTTGACGACCACAATGTGGAGCGCTTCTGCAACTTGCTCGATGCGATGCTGGAACGCACGGAAACGCGCTTCCTCATCATTACCCACCATGCGCTCACCATGGCCCGCATGCACCGCCTGTTCGGCGTCACCATGCTGGAGCGCGGCGTGTCGCAGCTCGTATCGGTGAATCTTCAGGAGGCCGAGACGCTGGTCGTCGCTGAGTCGGCATGAATGTCGTCTTCGACATCGGCAATGTCCTGATCCGCTGGGAGCCGCGCGCCCTCTACCGCCAGATCTTCGCCACCGAGGAGGAGGTCGAGTGGTTCCTCGCCAATGTCTGCACCATGGAGTGGAACCATGAGCAGGACCGCGGCCGCAGCTTCGAGGCCGGCATCGCCGAACTGACGGCGCGCTTCCCCCAGCATGCCGAAGCCATTGCCGCCTACCACCACCGCTGGCACGAGACGATCCTCGGCCCCATCGATGGCACGGTGGCGATCCTCGAACAGCTGTCGGCGCAGGGCACGCCGCTCTATGCCATCACCAACTGGCATCAGGACAAGTTCCGCGAGACCCGGACGCGCCATGCCTTCCTCGGCCTGTTCCGCGATATCGTGGTATCGGGCGATGAGGGGCTGGTGAAGCCGGACCGGGAAATCTTTCAACTCCTGCTCGACCGCAATGGCCTTGCCGCTGAAGACTGCCTGTTCATCGACGACAGCCCGCGCAATGTCGCCGGGGCCGGGGCGGTGGGCATGCAGGCGCATCACTTCACAGGGCCAGAGGCGCTGCGCCGCGACCTTGTGGAACGCAGAATTCTGGCCGCCTGACGGGGCTTTTCCCCGGCCTCCCGAGGCGGAGGCTGCGGACGAATCGCCGCAGTGCGGATAAGGCTAAATTTTCGCCGTCAAATCAATGCCTTAAAAGGAAAATCCATTTCTTGACACATTTTAGGCCCGCAACTATGGTGCGCCCGCTTTGGGAAGGGAGAATTTCCGAGCGCGCTCGCCGTTTTTCCGGAGGTCTGCGTCATGACTAAGCCGAGCAACGACGAACTGCGAAACGAGCCTCCCCATCCGGAGTTGGGCGACCTTTCGGAGCGCCTCAAGGACCTGTCCGGCCGCATCGCGGCGGAACAGTCCGAGCGCACCGAAAGCGAGAGACCGTACGCGAGCATGCAGGGTGCCACTGGCTTCGCCAAGGGTTACCGGCTCGCGAGCGAGTTCGTCGCCGGAACGCTGGTCGGCGGCCTCATCGGTTACGGCTTCGACTGGCTATTCGGAACGTTGCCTTTCGGCCTGATTATCTGTCTGCTCCTCGGTTTCGGGGCTGGCATCCTGAACATGGCCCGCGCGGGCAACAGGGTGCCCCCGGCACAGGAGCGGCTTGGTTCAAACCTGCCGCCCAAAAAGGCGGCCATGGATGATGAAGAAGAGGACTGAGCGTGGCTAACGATCCGATCAAGCAGTTCCAGATCAAGGAACTCGCTGGCCCAGTCAACATCGGGGGTCTTGAGATCTCCTTCACCAATTCTGCCCTGTTCATGGGCGTGGCGGTGGCGACAGTCACGATCTTCCTGCTCGTTGCCGCAGGCAGGGGCGCATTGGTTCCCGGCCGCATCCAGGGCATTGGTGAGGTGTGGTACGAATTCATCCATCACATGGTGAAGAGCGTGCTGGGGCCGGAGGGCAAACCTTTCTTCCCGCTGGTGTTCTCGCTGTTCTCCTTCGTGCTGGCGGCCAACATGCTCGGCATGTTCCCCTATTTCTTCACGGTCACGAGTCATGTGGTGGTTACCGCCTCGCTCGCCGTCTTCGTGGTCGCCCTTGTGGTCGTGGTCGGCATCGCCAGGCACGGCCTCGGCTGGTTCAAGCTCTTCGTGCCGCAGGGCGTGCCGTTGGTGATCATGCCGTTGATCTCGGTCATCGAGATCATCTCCTTCCTGTCCCGCCCGGTGAGCCTGGGGCTGCGTCTCTTCGGCAACATGCTGGCAGGCCACATCGTGCTGAAGGTGTTCACCGGCTTCGTCGTGAGCCTCGGTGCTCTGGGCCTGGGCGGCATTGTCGGGGCGATTGCGCCCCTGTTCATGGCGGTGGCCCTGACGGCACTCGAATTCCTGGTGTCGTTCCTGCAGGCCTTCGTCTTCGCGATCCTCACCTGCGTCTATCTCAACGACGCGCTCCACACCCATCACTGATTACGACCCTTCAACCTAACCTGACGGACATACAAGGAGACTAAAATGGAAGCAGATGCAGCAAGACTGATTGGTGCGGGTATCGCCTGTATCGGAATGGGCTTCGCCGCGATCGGCGTGGGCAACATCTTCGGCAACTACCTGTCGGGCGCGCTGCGCAACCCGTCGGCTGGTCCCGCCCAGTTCACCAACGCGCTGATCGGTGCGGCACTTGCGGAAGGCCTCGGCATCTTCTCGCTCGTCGTCGCCCTGCTGCTGCTGTTCACGTAATAGCTGTTACGGCAATCGGATCGAAGCCTGGCGGGCGAAAAACCCGCTCAGGCCTCCCCATTTGAGGCTCAAGACATGGCGCAGACGACGATCGTCGTAGCCCAGGAAACCACGCCGGTGGAAGCACCGGCGGGTGAAACCGGCCACGCGACGGAGAGCACCGCGGCCGAAGGCGGCCACAAGGGCGCCTTCCCGCCGATGGACGCGACCACCTTCCCCTCCCAGATCTTCTGGCTGGTGATCTTCTTCGGGCTGCTCTACCTGCTGATGAGCAAGGTGGCGCTTCCGAAAATGGCCAAGGTTCTCGGCAATCGCCACAAGGCCATCGAGGGCGACCTCGCCAAGGCCTCTGCCGCGAAGAACGAGACCGAGGCTGCCGTGCAGGCCTATGAAAAGGCGCTGGCGGAAGCCCGCAGCAAGGCTCAGGGCATCGCTGCCGACACCCGCGCAAGTATGAACGCGGAGATGGACGCCGAACGCGCAGCGCTGGAAAAGACGCTGGCCGCAAAATCGGCGGAAGCCGAAGCCAAGATCGCCTCGGCCAAGTCCAAGGCGATGCAGGACGTGGACAGCGTTGCGGCCGAAACGGCGGCAGAAATCGTTGCCGAACTGACCGGCCACAAGATGAGCGCCGCCGATGCCGCAAAGGCCATCGCCGGGCTGAAGGCGTAAGGGGGAAGAACAATGCAGTTCGATGCGACATTCTTCACCCTCATCGCTCTTGTGATCTTCCTTGGCATCTTGGCCTACGCGGGGGCCTTCAAGGCCATGGGTTCAGGCCTCGACGCCCGCGCCCACCGCATCGCCCGGGAACTTGAGCATGCCTCACAGCTCCGCAAGGAAGCCGAGGCGCTGCTGGCCGAATACAAGCAGAAGCGCCTGGACGCCGAGAAGGAAGCGGAGGCCATCATCTCCGCCGCCAAGGCGGATGCCGAGGAGTATGCTGCGGATACCCGCCGCAAGCTGACCGAATCGCTGGAGCGCCGCTCCAAGCAGGCCGAGCAGAAGATCGCCCAGGCCGAAGCCGCCGCCATCAAGGATGTGCGCAACGCCGCCACCGAACTGGCCATCGCCGCAGCCCGCCACATGTCGGCGGACATCAGCCGCGGCGAAGCAGGCGCCAAGCTCATCGCCAACTCGATTGAGGCCGTGAAGAACCGCCTGAACTGAGCAGATTGCAATCGACGAATCGAAAAGCCCGGCCGTTTGGCCGGGCTTTTTGCTTTGGCATGCTGATCCCTATCGGGGAGCTTCTCCCATTGCTGCACAACAGGAGAAGCATGACGGGTGTGCTCCCCTCTCCCGAGCCTTGCGTGGGAGAGGGTGCCCGAAGGCCGGGTCAGGACTCTTTGCCCCCTACTCCGCCGCCTCCATGTAGTTTGCCATGGGCGGGCAGGTGCAAACGAGGTTGCGGTCCCCGAAGACGTTGTCCACCCGCGCCACCGGCGGCCAGTACTTGTCGTTCGGATAGCCCTTGAGCGGGAAGAACGCCTTTTCCTTCGAATAGGGATGCTTCCAGTCGCCCAGCAGCAGGCGGTGGGTGTGGGGCGCGTTCTTCAGCACATTGTCGAGCCTGTCCGCCCTGCCCTCCTCGACCTCGGCAATCTCCTTGCGGATCTCGATCATCGCATCGCAGAACCGGTCGAGCTCGCGCTTTCCTTCCGATTCGGTCGGCTCGATCATCAGCGTGTCGGGCACGGGGAAGGACATGGTCGGCGCATGGAAGCCATAGTCGACCAGGCGCTTGGCCACATCCTCCACCGAGAGCCCGGTGCGCTCCTTCAGCCACCTGAGGTCGATGATGCATTCATGCGCCACGAAACCGCCCGGCCCCTTGTAGAGCACCGGGAAATGCGGCTCCAGGCGCTTGGCCATGTAATTGGCATTGAGGATCGCCATGATGGTGGCCTTGCGCAGACCCTCCCCGCCCATCATGGCGATATAGGTCCATGAGATGGGGAGGATCGAGGCCGAGCCCCAGGGCGCGGCCGAGACGGCCCCCTGCGACTGGTTGCTGCCCGCTGCGGGGTTGACGCCCGTCACCACCGCGTGGCCCGGCAGGAAGGGAGCGAGATGCGCCTTGACGCCGATCGGCCCCATGCCCGGTCCTCCGCCGCCATGCGGGATGCAGAAGGTCTTGTGCAGGTTCATGTGGCAGACATCGGCGCCCAGTTCAGCCGGCCGCACGAGGCCAACCTGCGCATTGAGGTTGGCACCGTCCAGATAGACCTGCCCGCCATGGGCATGGACGATCTCGCAGATATCTTTCACCGCCGTCTCGAACACACCATGCGTCGAGGGATAGGTGATCATCAGCGCGGCGAGATGGTCCTTGTGCTCGGCCGCCTTCTGCCGGAGGTCGTCCACATCGACATTGCCGTGCTCGTCACAGGCCACCACCACCACCTTCATGCCCGCCATGACGGCGGAAGCCGGGTTGGTGCCATGCGCCGACACGGGGATGAGGCAGACATCGCGCTGCGCGTCACCGCGTGAGCGGTGATAGCCGCGAATGGCGAGGAGGCCCGCGTATTCGCCCTGGCTGCCGGCATTGGGCTGAAGCGACACGGCGTCGAAGCCGGTGATCTCGGCGAGCATCTCCTCCAGTTCCTCGAAGAGCTGCATGTAGCCCTGCGCCTGCTCGAGGGGCGCGAAGGGGTGCAGCATCGAGAAGCTCCGCCAGGTGACGGGGATCATCTCCGTCGTCGCATTGAGCTTCATGGTGCAGGAGCCGAGCGGAATCATCGCCTGATCCAGCGCCACGTCCTTCACCTGCAGGTGGCGGAGGTAACGCAGCATCTCGGTTTCCGAGTGATACATGGAGAACACCGGATGCGTCAGATAGCTGGAGGTGCGGCGCAGCGCCTCGGGGATCGTCTCCTTGAGGCCCTTGTCGACCGCGTCGATCGAAATGTGCTCCAAAGCGTCCGTCTTGAAGACGGTCAGCAACCGTTCGAGCTCCTGCCGCCTGACCGACTGGTCGAAGGAAATGCCAAGGTGATCGGCATCGACAAAACGCAGGTTGATGCGCTGCTCCTTGGCCTTGGCCCACAGCGCATGCGCGCGGCCGGGTGCATGGATGGTGATCGTGTCGAAGAATGACGTCGTCGCCACCTCATAGCCGAAGCCCTTCACTGCGGCGGCGAAGATCTCCGCCATGCGGTGGGTGCGCTCCGCCATTTTCCGGATGCCGGCCGGACCGTTGTAGACCGCGAACATCGAGGCGATGACAGCCAGCAGCACCTGTGCGGTGCAGATGTTGCTCGTCGCCTTCTCGCGGCGGATGTGCTGTTCGCGCGTCTGTAGCGCCATGCGAAGCGCGCGGTGGCCCTCGGCATCGACGGACACGCCGATGACGCGGCCCGGCATGGCGCGCTTGTACTCGTCCCTGGTGGCGAAGAAGGCGGCGTGCGGGCCGCCATAGCCCATGGGAACGCCGAAGCGCTGGGCCGAGCCGATGGCGACATCGGCACCAAGCTCGCCCGGCGGCGTCAGCAATGCGAGCGACAGGAGGTCCGCCGCCATGATGGCCAACGCGCCCGCGCCATGCAGCTTGGCGATCACGCCGCGATAGTCGCGCACTTCGCCCGAAGACCCGGGATAGGAGAGAAGGGCGGCGAACACCGTTTCGGGCTTCAGGTCCTTCAAGGGGTCGCCGATCACCACATCATAGCCGAAGGCCCGGGCGCGCGTCTCGATCACGCCGATGGTCTGGGGGTGGGTGTCGCGGTCGATGAAGAAACAGTTGGCCGTCGTCTTCACCACGCGCTTCGCCATGGCCATGGCTTCCGCCGCCGCCGTGCTCTCATCGAGCAGCGAGGCATTGGCAATTTCGAGGCCGGTGAGGTCGATGATCATCTGCTGGAAGTTCAGCAGCGCTTCAAGGCGGCCCTGGCTCACCTCGGCCTGATAGGGCGTATAGGCCGTGTACCAGCCGGGATTTTCGAGGATGTTGCGCAGGATCACCTTGGGCGTGACAGTGCCGTAGTAACCCATGCCGATCATCGAGACGAACACATCGTTGCGGTCCGCCATCTTGCGGAGATAGGAGAGGGCGGTGCGCTCCGGCATGGGCTTGCGCAGTTCGAGCGGGCGCTTGGCGCGGATGTTCTCCGGCACCACCTTGGCGATGAAGTCCTCGAGCGACTTGGCGCCGAGGCTGCGCAGCATCTCGGTGGTTTCGACATTATCGGGGCCGATGTGGCGCGGAATGAAATTGCCGGCGGGTTCCAGCTCGGCAAAGGAAGGACGCGATGCCATGATCCCCACCTCAGCCGTTCACGAACTTGTCGTAGGCGGCGCGGTCCATCAGGCCGTCAAGCTCGCCGGGGTTCGAAAGCTTCACCTTCATGAACCAGGCAGCACCCTCTGCCTCACGGTTGACGAGGGCCGGGTCGCCCTCGAGGTCCTTGTTCACCTCGACGACCTCCCCCGAGACCGGCACATAGACTTCGCTGGCGGCCTTGACGCTTTCGACCACGGCAGCCTGCTCATCCTGCTTCACGGACTTGCCGATGGCGGGAAGCTCGATGAATACCACGTCGCCGAGCTGCTCCTGGGCGTGGTTGGTGATGCCGATGGTGGCGATGCCGTTCTCGACGGTCACCCACTCATGGTC
>CAYMQH010000087.1:3284-13068 GCA_964392525.1 uncultured Aestuariivirga sp. | reverse complement strand
GGCACGCATCAGAAATTCGACGACGCCTTCACCTTCATCTTCGAGAAGACCGAGCACGGCTGGGTGTGGGCCCATGTCTACCAGTTCGATGCCAACACAGCGACCTTCATCGTCGAATGCCTGCCCGAGACGTGGACACGCTGGGGCTTCGACAGAATGTCGAAAGAGGAGACGATCGCCACCTGCGAGACGATTTTCGCGCAGCACCTCGGCGGCCATGCGCTGATGTCGAACGCCGCGCATCTCAGGGGCTCCGCCGTGTGGATGCAGTTCCCGCGCGTCATCTGCGAGACGTGGTACCACAACAACATCGTGCTGATGGGCGATGCCGCGGCGACCGGGCATTTCTCGATCGGCTCCGGCTCGCGGCTTGCCTTCGACAGCGCCATCGCACTGGCCGATTATCTTCACTCCGAACCCACCATGGCAGAGGCCTTCCAGCGCTATCAGGAAGAACGCCGCATCGAAGTTCTGAGGCTGCAATCCGCCGCGCGCAATTCGCTCGAGTGGTTCGAGGAGGTGGAGCGCTATCTCGACCTGCCACCATTGCAGTTCGCCTATTCTCTGCTGACCCGCAGCCAGCGCATCAGCCACGAGAACCTGCGCCTGCGCGATCCGCAATGGCTTCGTGACGCGGAAGACTGGTTCCAGCAGCAAGCAGGCGGCGAGGCAGGGCGCGCGCCGATGTTCGCGCCCTTCAGGCTGCGCGGCATGCGCCTCAAGAACCGAATCGTCGTCTCGCCCATGGCGCAGTACAAGGCCGTGAACGGATGCCCGACAGACTGGCACTTCGTGCATTATGCCGAGCGCGCCAAGGGTGGTGCCGGACTGGTCTATACCGAGATGACCTGCATCTCGCCGGACGGCCGCATCACACCGGGCTGCCCGGGGCTTTATGCCCCCGAACATGAGGCGCAGTGGAGGCGCATCGTCGATTTCGTCCACGCCGAGACCACGGCGAAGATCTGCTGCCAGATCGGCCACGCAGGCCGCAAGGCCTCGGTGCAGGTGCCGTGGGAGGACGATGAGATGCCGCTGGCAAGTGGCGGCTGGGAGACAATCGCGCCCTCCCCCATCGCCTGGTCGCCGAAGCACAACACGCCGCGTGAAATGACCCGCGCGGACATGGACAGGGTGGTGGCGGATTTCGTGGCCGCGACCCGAATGGCAAAGCGCGCGGGCTTCGACATGATCGAGCTTCACGCGGCGCACGGCTATCTCGTGTCGAGTTTCATCTCGCCCGTCTCCAACCATCGCACCGACGACTATGGCGGCAGCCTTGAGAACCGCATGCGCTTCCCCCTCGAGGTGCTCCGCGCCATGCGGGCGGCATGGGGTGGGGAGCAGCCGCTGGCCGTACGCATCTCCGCCACCGACTGGCTGGGCGCCGATGGCGTGACACCGGAAGAGGCCGTCGAGATCGCCCGCATGTTCGCCGCCACGGGCGCCGACATCATCGACGTTTCCGCCGGGCAGACCTCCACCGAAGCCAAGCCCGTCTATGGCCGCATGTTCCAGACGCCGTTCAGCGACCGCATCCGAAACGAGGCGGGGCTTGCCACAATGGCGGTGGGCAACATCACGGAGGCCGATCAGGTCAATTCGATCCTGCTGGCTGGCCGCGCTGATCTCGTCTGCCTGGCGCGGCCCCATCTCGCCGATCCCTACTGGACACTGCACGCGGCGGTCAGCATGGGCGACGCGGCGAGCGAATGGCCGCTGCCCTATCTTGCCGGGCGCAATCAGGCCCTCAGGCTTCGCGCCAAGGCGGTGGAGACAATCCGCGTATGAGACAGGCCGGACAGCGCCGGTTGACGGCCGGCAGCGGCAAGGTACCCGCGATATGCGGCCACGTGTTTATGAGGCGTGGCGATGGAGAGTGACCCGCTATCGAAACGCCGCCTCAAGATGTGGATCAGGCTGCTGGGCGTCGCCCGGGCGGCGGAAAGCCAGCTGCGCGAATATCTGCGGGTTGAGCACGCCACCACGCTGCCGCGCTTTGACGTGATGGCCGCACTCTACCGCCGCCGCGATGGAACGACGATGTCGGAACTGAGCCGCATGCTGCTGGTCTCCAACGGCAATGCCACAGCCGTGGTGGACCGGCTGGAAAAGGACGGGCTGGTGCGGCGCGCGGCCTCCGAAGCCGACCGCCGCACCGTCCATGTGACGCTGACGCCCGAGGGCCTCCGGCAGTTCGAGGTCCTGGCGGCCGATCACGAACGCGAAGTGAACACACTCTTCGAAGATCTGAGCGATGCCGATGTCGAGCAGCTGACATCGCTCCTGAAGCGCATGACCAAGGGAGACAGGGCATGACGGCGCTTGCCACACTGAAGCCACAGCATTTTCTGTGGGACGTGAAGGACAGAATCGCGACCGTGCGGCTCAACCGGCCGGACCGCAAGAACCCGCTGAATTTCGAAAGCTATGCTGAACTGCGCGATACCTTCCGCGCACTGGCATATGCCGATGATGTCGATGTCGTCATCTTCGCCCCCAATGGCGGCAACTTCTGCTCCGGCGGCGACGTGCATGACATCATCGGCACGCTGATCGGGCTGGACATGAAGGGCCTGCTGGCCTTCACCCGCATGACGGGCGATCTCGTGAAGGCCATGATCGCCTGCGGCAAACCCATCATCGCCGCGGTCGATGGCGTGTGCGTCGGGGCAGGCGCCATCATCGCCATGGCTTCTGACATGCGGCTCGCGGCACCCGAAGCAAAGACCGCCTTCCTGTTCACCCGCGTCGGGCTTGCGGGCTGCGACATGGGGGCCTGCGCCATGCTGCCGCGCATCATCGGCCAGGGCCGCGCGGCGGAACTTCTCTACACGGGCCGCGTGATGAGTGCGCAGGAGGGCGAGCGCTGGGGCTTCTACAATGCGCTCCATGATGCCGCCGCGCTTGAAGCGGAAGCGCTGGCGCTGGCGCGGCGCCTTGCCGGCGGCCCCACCTTCGCCCATGGCATGACCAAGACGCAGTTGAACCAGGAATGGAACATGGGCCTCGAGCAGGCGATCGAGGCGGAAGCCCAGGCGCAGGCCATCTGCATGCAGACACGCGACTTCGCGCGTGCCTACCGCGCCTTCGTGGCGAAGGAAAAGCCACTGTTCGAGGGAAACTGAGCACGCATCATGACAGATACGACTTATCTCGGCTGGCCATTTTTCGAAGCCCGCCACCGTGAACTGGCAGTCGAACTGCACGCCTGGTGCAAAGCCAATCTCACCGGCATTCACGCGGATGTAGACGACGCTTGCCGTAGCCATGTGGCAAGGCTCGGAGCAGCAGGCTGGCTGAGACACACGGCAGCCGGTGAAGGTGAAAAGCTCGATGTACGCAGCCTCTGCCTGATCCGCGAGATCATTGCGCAGTATGATGGGCTGGCGGAATTCAGCTTTGCCATGCAGGGGCTTGGCATGGGGGCTGTCACGCTGTTTGGCACACCAGAGCAGAAACAATGGCTGACCCGCACCCGCGCCGGACAGGCCATCGCCGGTTTTGCCATCACGGAACCCGAGGCGGGTTCGGATGCCGCCGCGGCCAAAATGACAGCCAGCCGCGTTCAGGGCGGTTTCGTGCTCAACGGCGAGAAGACCTACATCTCCAACGGCGGCATCGCCGATGTCTATGTTGTCTTCGCGCGAACCGGCGAAGCACCGGGCGCCAAGGGGCTTTCGGCTTTCCTCGTTCCCGCCACTACGCCGGGCTTGAGTGTTGCAGAGCGGATCGACGTGCTTGCCCCGCACCCGCTGGCGAGGCTGAACTTCAGCAATGCCGAGGTCCCCGAAGGCGCATTGATCGGCAAGCCCGGAGAAGGCTTCAAGATCGCCATGTCGGTCCTCGATGTGTTCCGCTCCACCGTGGGCGCGGCAGCGCTCGGCTTCGCCCGCCGCGCACTGGATGAAACGCTGACGCGTGTGAGGGAACGCAAGGTGGGCGGGGCACCGCTGGCCGAACTGCAGATGGTGCAGGGCCATATTGCCGACATGGCGCTCGACATCGACGCCGCGGCCCTGCTCGTCTACCGCGCCGCATGGACGAAGGACATGGGCCAGCCGCGCATCACCCGCGAAGCCTCGATGGCAAAACTCCATGCCACTGAGGCGGCCCAGCGCGTGATCGACACGGCGGTGCAGTTGCACGGCGGCGATGGCGTGCGCCACGGCACGGTTGTTGAACATCTCTACCGCGAAATCCGGGCACTTCGCATTTATGAGGGCGCAAGCGACGTGCAGCGCGTGGTTATCGCCCGCGCTGTTCTGGGAGGTGGAGGATGAGCACATCGCCGCATGAATTCCTACATCCCCGCAACTGGAAGCCCGCCCTCGGCTATGCCAATGGCGTCGCCGCTTCCGGCCGCATGATCTTCTGCGGCGGCCTCATCGGGTGGAATGCCCAGCAGGAATTCGAATCGGACGACTTCATCGATCAGGTGGCGCAGACGCTGCGCAATATCGTGGCCGTGCTGGCGGAGGCGGGTGCCGAGCCACACCACATCGTGCGCCTGACCTGGTATGTGACCGACAAGGCGGAATATCTGGCGCGCCTCAAGGAACTGGGCCGCGTCTACCGCGACGTGATCGGCAAGCATTTTCCGGCCATGGCGCTGGTGCAGGTGGTGGCGCTGGTGGAAGACCGCGCCAAGGTCGAGATCGAGGCAACCGCTGTGGTGCCGGAATTATAGAGCGGAACAGGGCTGGACGGGATCGGAACGCCCTACTCCGCGCGCTCTGCCGTCATTCTGGCATTCACAGGGGGGAACGACTAAGGGGGACGCGCCCTGAGTTCACCTGACCCCATGCCACTCTAGGAGCGCTTCACCGGCTGGTGCGGGTTCACGTCCTCTTCCTTTGGCAGGAAGCTCATCAGCTTGGCGCGCACGTCATCGGGCCACGCCATGGAGGTGTGCTTGTCAAGCCAGCTGGCGGCCAGAACCTGGTTCACCGTCCAGCGCAGCTCGTCGCCGCACCAGATCTGATGGTCGAGCGTGACCGAGGAGCGGCCGACCTTCGTCACCGTCACGCGGAAGGTCAGCTTGTCGCCGAAGAAGGACGGCTTGGAGAAATTGCAGCTGAGATGCACGGTGGGCGTGCCCCAGCGCTCCTTCCAGATGATCTCATGCCAGGGATAGCCGATCCAGCTCCAGAACTCTTCCACCACACCGTTGAGGAGGTTCAGATAGGAAGGATAGTAGGCGGTGCCGGAGATATCGCAGTCGCCGAAGCGAAGCATGCGGTCGGTTGTGAAGCTGACGGCCATGGCGGTGTCCCGAGTGAAAATGAGCCGGGCATGCTGGCCATGCCCTCCCCGACACTAGCATGCGGTGGCGTTAACGCCAGATTACCCGACAGGCGCCACCTGGCGGCACACCGCTGAATTCGGATGCAAACATCCATCTGCACAGGATCAGATCTCCAAAACCTCAATTTCCTTCAGATCGAGGGTATCTTTCAATGCATGTGCATGAAATAGCGATTGACGGGTTCCATGCCTTGAAACAAGCTTGCAGTATCTGACGGAGTAAGCAAATGGCGGCGGATGCTTCCTACGATGCGGTCATCATCGGCGCGGGCCACAATGGGCTGGCCACGGCGATCCAGTTGGCAAAGCATGGCTGGTCCGTTGCGGTGTTCGAAGCGAAGGATGCGCCCGGTGGCGCGGTGAAGACGCGGGAACTGACACTGCCCGGCTTCCGCCATGACGTGGCGGCGATGAACCTCAGCATGTTCGCGGGCTCGCCCTTCCTGAAAGAGCATGGCGCGGCGCTGGCCCGCCACGGGCTTGCCTTCGCGCCTGCTGCGCATTGCTTTGCCTCGGTCTTTCCGGATCGGACGTGGTTTGGCGTATCGAAGGATGCTGACGCGACACTGGCGCGCCTCGCCAGCATCAACCCGAAGGATGCCGCAGCATGGTCCGCCATGCTCAACCGTTTCGGCAAGGATGCGCCCCATATCTTCGGTCTTCTCGGCAATGTCATGCCATCGCTTGCGACAGCGAAGGTGGCGTGGAAGGCGTGGCGCGAGAACGGCACGGCCTGGACGCTCGACATGGCGCGCTTTCTCACCATGCCGACGCGGGTGTGGGCTGATGTGCATTTCGAAGACCCGAAGGTCAAGACCACGCTCGCCGCCTGGGGCATGCATCTCGATTTTCCACCCGACGTGGCCGGCGGTGCACTTTTCCCCTATCTCGAATCCATGGCCAACCAGGCCTTCGGCATGGTGATCGGCCAGGGCGGTGCGGACATGATGATCCGCGCCATGACAGGCTATCTTGCGGAACTGGGAGGTGCGCTGCACCTCAACGCAGCCGCCGCCGAAGTGCTGCGCGACGGAAAGCGGGCGACGGGCATCCGCCTGACTGATGGGCAGGTGATCAGCGCGCGCCGGGCCGTCATTGCCAATGTCACGCCACGGATCCTGTTTGGCAGGCTCTTGCCGCATGGCACGGGCCAGCCCGCCGTGGATGAGAAATTCAAGGCCTTCCGCCCCGGCCCCGGCACCATGATGCTGCATCTTGCACTCGACGGACTGCCGGACTGGGCGGCGGGAGAGGAACTGAAGCAATTCGCCTATGTCCACATTGCGCCAAGTCTGGGTTATATGAGCCGCGCCTATGAGCAGGCGATGGACGGGATGCTGCCGGAAGCGCCGGTTCTGGTGGTGGGCCAGCCCACCACAGTCGATCCAACCCGCGCACCTGACGGCAAGCACATCCTGTGGGTTCAGGTGCGGGTGCTGCCGAAGCATGTGACGGGCGATGCGGCCCATGAGATTGCTGGAGCGGACTGGAGCGCCATCAAGGACCGCTATGCCGAGCGCGTGATCTCGATTATCGACCACCATGCTCCAGGCCTCAAGGCGAAGATCCTTGGCCGCGCCGTGGTCTCGCCTGATGATCTTGAGGCGGAGAACCCCTGCCTCGTGGGTGGCGACAATCTTTCGGGCAGCCATCAGCTCGACCAGAACTTCCTGTTCCGCCCGGTGGCCGGTTATTCGCGCTACAAGATGCCTCTGGACAGGCTCTACATGTGTGGTGCCGCCACCTGGCCGGGCGCGGGCACTGGGGCGGGCTCCGGCTATCTTTTGGGCAAGATGCTGGCGCGCGCGTGAGGATCTCCCGCGCAGCTTGCATTCGAACGGGAATGAAATAGGTTTTTGCAACTTCAACAGACGAGGAAACGCCATGGCACCTTCATCCACCGCTCTCACCGAACTCGCCGCTGGCCTGCTGTCAGGCCGCGTCGAGGTCGTGGACCTCACCGCCACGCTGGGGCCGGAAACGCCGCTCATCAAGCTGCCGCCGCAGATCGGCCTGAACACGCCGCAGGTCGAGATTCATACGATCTCGCATTATGACGACAAGGGCCCCTTCTGGGCCTGGAACTGGCTGAAGCTCGGTGAGCATTCGGGCACGCACTTCGACGCGCCGCAGCACTGGATCACCGGCAAGGACTATCCCGATGGCGCGACCGACACCATTCCGGTGCAGAACTTCGTAGGCCCCGTGAACGTCATCGACTGCAGCGCGGAGGTTGCCAAGAACCCGGACTTCCTGCTCACCGTCGATCACATCAAGGCGTGGGAAGCAAAGCATGGCGAGATCGAGAAGGGCTCGTGGGTCGTGCTGCGCAGCGACTGGTACAAGCGCAACGGCAGCGAGAAGGACTTCCTGAACGCCGACGAGAACGGCCCGCATTCGCCCGGCCCCACGGCGGAAGCAATCCAGTATCTGATCGACAAGGGCATCATCGGCTGGGGCTCGGAAACGGTCGGCACGGATGCCGGATCGGCAGGCGGCATGACCCCGCCCTTCCCCGCGCACAACCTGATGCACAAGCACAACCGTTACGGCCTCGCCTCGCTCTGCAACCTTGACAGGCTGCCGCCCAAGGGCGCGGTGATCATCGCCGCCCCGCTCAAGATCAAGCATGGCACCGGCAGCCCGCTGCGCGTGCTGGCGCTGGTTGCCAGGTAAGCGAAACCCCGCACGGGAAGGGACAGCGGACGCATGACCGATTACGTGATCGCCGGAAGCGGCATCAACGCGCTCGTCGCCGCATCCCTTCTCGCCCTCAAGGGCAAGAAGGTTCTGGTGCTGGAGCGCAACGCCATGATCGGCGGCTGCATCCGCTCCGAGGAGGCAACGCTTCCCGGCTTCACCCATGATGTGATGGCGGCGACCTTCGTGCTGTTCCTGCTGTCACCCGCTTCTGCGGCGCTCGGGCATGAACTTGAGAAACGCGGCCTCGCCTACGCGCACCCGGAGATCCCCACGGGCGTACTGCGCCCCGACGGCTCGAGCCTCGTTCTGCGGTCCGACCGCAAGGCCAATATCGCCGCATTTGATGCGCTGGCAGCAGGCGACGGCCAGCAATATGCGGCAGACATGGAGACGCTCGGCGCCAATGCGCCCTTCCTGTTTGCACTGCTGGGTGGCCGCCTGTGGTCGTGGGACATGGCGAAGCTCATCGCAAAGGAAGCCTGGCGGCGTGGGCCGCTGGGGCTCTCCTCCTTCTTCGGCGCGGCGCTCATCTCCGCCCGCCACTGGCTTCAGCCTTACTATAAGTCCGACCTGTTCCATGCCCTGATGGCCCCCTGGGTCCTGCACACAGGGCTGGGGCCGGAGAGCACTTACTCGGGCCAGATGGCCAAGGTCATCGCCTTTGCGCTTGAAGCGGCCGGAGCGCCCATCGTGAAGGGTGGGGCCGCGAACATCCTCACCGCCTTCGGGCGGCTGATCCGCGATCATGGCGGCGACATCCGCACCAATGCCGATGTGGCGGAGGTGATTGTCGATGAGGCAGGCCGCGCCACGGGCGTTGTGCTGGCATCCGGTGAGAGGATCAATGCTGCCGAAGGTGTCATCTGCTCCATGACGCCCCATCAGCTTTACGGCCGCCTGCTGAAGAACTGGCAGGGTGCCCAGCCGCTGCGCGAGGAGGCCAGAGGCTTCGTCCACGGCAAGGGCAACATGCAGATTCACTATGCGCTGAAGGCCGCGCCGCAATGGACGAACCCGGACCTCGGAAAGGTGGCGCTGCTGCACCTGACGCCGGGTCTCGACGGTGTCTCGAAAGCTGTAAATGAAGCAGAGCGCGGCATGCTGCCGGTTGAACCGACGATCTGCGTCGGCCAGCCAACCGCGTTTGACCCCAGCCGCGCGCCCGATGGCAAGGCCATTCTCTGGCTGCAACTTCCTGAAGCACCACGCGTCATCAAGGGCGATGCCGCAGGCGAATTCGCAGCGCCCGCCGATGGGCGCTGGAGCGAAGCCCTGCGCGAAGCCTATGCCGACCGCGTCGAGGCCCTACTCTGCCGCCATATTCCGGATTTCAAGTCACTGGTGCTGGCCAGGCGCTGCTATTCGCCCGCCGATCTCGAGGCGATGAATATCAACCTCGTGGGCGGCGATCCCTATGGCGGGGCCTGCAGCATCGACCAATTCTTCCTGTGGCGTCCCCTGCGTGGCACGAAAAACCACGCGACGCCGGTGAAGCGGCTCTATCACATCGGCGCCTCCACCCACCCCGGCCCGGGGCTTGGCGGCGGTTCCGGCTTCCTGCTGGCCACTGCGCTGACATGACGAAGGATCTGTCTTTCCTCCGCGGCGTGCTGCACCGCGAAGCCCAGCCGGACACGTCCCTTCCATCGCTGGCAGAGATCGGGCTCAACCACTTCGTCCCCTATCTGCTCAACCGCATCGCGGCGACATGGAATGCGGAGCTTTCCGCTGACCTTCGCCGCTTCGACCTGACGACGCCACAAATGCGCACCCT
>CAYMQH010000087.1:1575-3184 GCA_964392525.1 uncultured Aestuariivirga sp. | reverse complement strand
AGCAGATGTTCCGCGACATCGGCGAGGATGAGTTCTCGCAGCTGATCACCACGCTGCAAAAGGTTTTGCGCAACATCCGGAATGCCGGGGAGGCCGGCGACAGCTGACGTTACAGCGCCCGGACCGTCTTCAATGCGCCGTCCAGCGCGCTGCCGTCTTCATCCTTCAGGGCCGCACTGATCAGCCGGTCCATCCACTGGCCGCCATCATCACGGGCAAGAAGCAGCGGCACGGCGGACATCACGCGGTCGAATTTCGAGAGGCCACGGGCATGAGTGTCCGAGTAGCCCTTGACGAGGCGGCGCGCCGCCAGAATGGCGCGGGCGAGATCGTAATTCTCCGGCAGGGTGCGCACGGCGAGGCCGAGCCAGTCCTCCAGGTGACGCATTTCATTTTCATGCCGTAGCAGCTTGCGGCGAAAGCGGCGCAGCCCGCTCACCAGATAAAGCTGCAGGAAGCCACGCAGCGTGGCGGTTTCAACGCGGCGGCCGCGATTCACCACGCGGTCGATCCGCGTCATCCATGACGCATTGGCGGCAACCCGGCGGCCCCAGCCAGCGGGAAGAAGGCTCACCATCTCCTCGGCGCGCGGGTGCATGAATTCCGTCATGTAGAGCGGGTCATCCCCCGCCTTCATCTCGCTGGCGATACGGGCAAAGCGGGTGGCGCGCGTCTTGCGGTCGGCAACGCCGATCACATCGTCATAGGTCATGGCGTTGGCGAGATATTTCGCCGCCGTGGCCGTGAAGGCAAAGCCCTTCAACGCGCCGGCCTGCTTCATGTCCTGCGCGAACAGGCCTTGCAGCCGGGCAAGATAAGCGTCGCCATAAGCCATGTCCTGAAAGTCGATGCAGCGCTTGAGGCCCGCAAGCGCAACCCCGTGCGCCTCCACAGGCAAGGCGCGAAGCCGCGCAAGGCGCTTATCAAGTTCCCCTGACCCAAGGGTTTCCGGCAAGGCCGCAATGCGCGGCGGCGGCTTGATCTGGGCCTCCGGCAACTCATTGCTGGCAGCGCGCGCAAAGCCTTCGGAGAAGCCTTTGAGCGAGGCTTCAACACCCCTGCCGCCTGCACCGATCACCGCTTCGAAACTCTCGCGCGGGAAAGGCAACGCGCCTGCGCCCGCGAGTGCGCCCAGCAGCGGGGCGGAAATCACCGTACCGGCCTGCCGCGCCGCCTTCTCCATGTCGAAGGCGATGAGACGGCGCACGGCGGTGCTCGCCGCCGCATTCACCGCCTGCGGATCGGCAATCGATTCGCCCGGCTTCTCCTTCTCCGCAACTGCATAGGCGCGATGGGTGGAGGTGATGAGCAGCGTCCTGTCGGGTGTCGCAAGGCCGCGCAGGATAGAGCGGCCCGCCTCCATCAACTCCGCCGCGATCACCACGTCCACGTCACCGGGTGTCGGCATCAGCGCCAGCACCGGCGCGTGGCCATCCTTGGGCGGAAGCATCTCGATGTAATAGAGCGTGGCTCCGGTGCGCTGGGCAACGCCCGGCACGGAGGTTGACTGCGCATACCAGCCATTGGCCTCCGCCACCGCCACGATCCAGTCGGTGAGCACGCCGCCGCCCTGACCACCCATGGCGAGAATGGCGATGGTGATGGGCTT
>CAYMQH010000087.1:0-1475 GCA_964392525.1 uncultured Aestuariivirga sp. | reverse complement strand
ACGCCGAAGCGCTGGCGCACAACGGCCTCGCCCGCCTTCTCCGCCTTGTCCATCAGCGGCTTCACGCGGCGCTGCTTGTTGAGCATGCATTCGGAGGAAGCGACGATGATCTTGGGGCCGGGCTCATCCGTGGTCAGTGCTTCGCGCAGCGTGTCGCGCATCTTCGCCACGTCATAAGTACGGTCGATCTGGCGCACCCACTTGGCACCCACACCCTTCACAGCATCGACGATCGAGTTGTTGGTGGCCCGCTTGGTGTTTTCAGCGCGCGAGGAGAGAATGTCCTGCCCGCCCGTCGCCGAGGAATAGTAGTTGTCGACAATCAGCATGACTCCATCATGCTTGTTGAACACGGCGTTGCCGACGGAGGAATTGAGCCCGTTGTGCCAGAAGCCGCCATCGCCCATCACCGAGATCACGCGCTTGTCGGCCTTCACGTTGAAGGCGGAAGCCGCCGCGGGGCCGAGGCCATAGCCCATGGTCGTGGCGCCGATGTTGAAGGGCGGAAGGATCGAGAAAAGGTGGCAGCCGATATCCGCCGAGACGTGATGCGGCCCCAATTCCTTCTCGACGAGTTTCATTGCAGCGAAGATCGGCCGTTCCGGGCAGCCGGTGCAGAAGCCCGGCGGGCGCGGCGGCACCACCTCCGCCAGCGCCTGCACCTCCCTGCTGTTCAGCACCGGCGACGCATCAGGCAGCGGCGGGCGGTTACCGAGCAGGCGCGGCGCATGTTTCTCGAAGAAGCCGAGCAGGCCCTTCTGCATCACCGTGGCGGTGTATTCGCCTGCCATGGGGAACACATCCTTGCCGGAGACCCGTGTGTTGAGATCGCGCCGTCTGAGCGTGGTGTTCAAGGCCTGCTCGATGAATTCGGGCTGCCCCTCCTCCACCACAACCACGGCGGATTTTCCGGCTGAGAAGGAGATGATTTCCTCATCCACCAGCGGATAAGTGACATTCAGCACATAGAGCGGCACGCGCGTGTTGCCATAGGCATCCGACAGGCCCAACTGCTGCAAGGCACGGATCACGCCATTATACATGCCGCCCTGGCAGATGATGCCGACCTCGCCCGCTTCCGGCCCGAAAAATTCGTTGAGCTTCTGCTCCTTCACGAAGTTCACCGCGGCAGGCCAGCGCTTCTCGATCTTCATCTTCTCGTGGATGAAGGATGCGGGCGGCAAAACGATGCGGTTCACATCGCGCACCGGGTTTTCCAGCGCCTGCTTCAGCGTGTAGGACGGCTTCCTGTTGTCCTTCGCGGTGAAGCGGCCATGCACATGGCAGCCGCGGATGCGCACCTCCACCATCACCGGCGTGTTGGAGGCTTCCGACAATTCAAAGGCTTTCTCCACCGTATGCACCATGGTGGGAAGATCAGGGCGCGGGTCCATGAGCCAGATCTGAGACTTCATCGCGAAGGCGTGGCTGCGCTCCTGCATGATGGAGGAGCCTTCACCATAGTCTTCGCCGAT
>CAYMQH010000086.1:0-13157 GCA_964392525.1 uncultured Aestuariivirga sp. | reverse complement strand
CATTTCTGGTGGGTCTTGATCGAGGTGGCGATGACCTCCGGCGGCACGGCGAGGAAGCTTTCATCGAAGCTCCCCATCAGCACCACAGGCCATTCGACGAGGCCCGCCGTCTCCTTCAGCAGGCCTTCGTCCTCGATCAGCTCGAGGCCTTGCGCGAAGCTCAGGTTGCGCGCTTCGGTGCGGATTGTCTCGGCCCGCGCCGAGCCATCCACCATGACGAATTCGCGCGCCAGCTTCAGTGCATAATCCTCGAAGCGGCGCACATCGATATGCTGCGAACCCATGAAGCGGTGGCCGCGCGTGGTGTGGCCGCTGCGGATGCCTTCGATCTCGAAGGGCACCACCTCGCCATCGAAGGTGCAGATGATGGAATGCAGCGGGCGCACCCAGCGCAAGGTTCCAGAGCCCCACCGCATCGACTTGGGCCACGGGAACTTGCGGATCGTATCGGGCACCACCTCGGCGATGATCTCAGGAGCCGCACGGCCTGCCTTGCGGATGACGGCCACATAGAACTGGCCCTTCTTGTCATCCTGTACGGTGAGCTGGTCGAGCGCCAAGCCGGTCGATTTCAGGAAGCCGTCAATTGCGGGCTGGGGCGCATCAACGCGCGGGCCCTTGCGCTCCTCGGCGAGGTCCGCGGCCTTTGCATCAAGCCCCTCGATCGACAGCACGAGGCGGCGCGCGCCGCCATGCGCCTGCGCGCCCTCATAGGTCAGCCCCGCGTCCACCAGTGCGTTCGTCACCATCTGGCGAAGATCATCCGCCGCCTTCTGCTGCATGCGGGCGGGAATTTCCTCGGAAAACAGTTCGATCAGCAATTCAGGCATCGGGGCACTCCGGCGGGGCCGTGGGGCGTGTGGTTCAGGTCACTCAGAGCGCCGTGTGCGCGCCGTCGCAGAGGGGCTGGTGCTTGCTGTGCTTGCAGGCGCAGAAGAACTTGCGGCCGGAGGCCTCCGCCGTCCACTTCACGGGTACGAAGTCCGTGCCCTTGTGGGAGCCATCGCAGAAAGGCTGGCGCTTCGACTGGCCGCAGGAGCACCACCAGTAATCCTGGCCGGCTTCGACTTCGACAGCGATGGGAGACTTCTGGGCGATCACGGGATCAGACATGTGCGGTTCCTGATGATTGGTTGAGACGGATGATGAAGGCTTCAGGCCGCGCCGCCGCCCGCCGTCTTGCTCCAGGCTTCGCAGCAGCCCTTGGCGAGTTCGCGGACGCGGAGGATATAGGCCTGACGCTCGGTGACGGAGATGACACCGCGCGCATCGAGCAGGTTGAAGGTGTGGGACGCCTTGATGCACTGGTCATAGGCGGGCAGCGCCAGCTGGTGGCGGCCATCGGTTTCGCCAGCCTTCAGCAGCGCCTTGCACTCATTTTCGGCGTCAAGGAAATGCTGAAGCAGCACATCGGTGTCGGCGTGTTCGAAGTTGAAGCGCGAATATTCCTGCTCGGCCTGCAGGAACACATCGCCATAGGAGATGCGCTTGGCGCCATCCTGGCCGTTGAAATTCAGGTCATAGACATTGTCGACGCCCTGCACATACATGGCCAGGCGCTCGAGGCCGTAGGTGAGCTCCCCCGAGACCGGCGAACAATCAAGCCCGCCCACTTGCTGGAAATAGGTGAACTGCGAGACTTCCATGCCGTCGCACCACACTTCCCAGCCCAGCCCCCAGGCGCCCAGTGTGGGGCTTTCCCAGTCGTCCTCCACGAAGCGGATGTCATGAAGCGACCGGTCGATGCCGATCGCCTCAAGCGACCCCAAATACAGTTCCTGCAGGTTCGGCGGCGATGGCTTGATGATCACCTGATACTGGTAATAATGCTGCAGGCGGTTGGGGTTCTCGCCATAGCGGCCATCCTTCGGACGGCGCGAGGGCTGGACATAGGCGGCCGCCCAGGGCCGCGGCCCCACTGAACGCAGCGTCGTGGCCGGGTGGAAGGTGCCCGCCCCCACTTCCATGTCATAGGGCTGCAGGATGACACAGCCCTTCGCGCCCCAATACTGGTGCAGCGTCAGAATCAGGTCCTGAAAGGATTGGGTGGGGTTGAGAGTCATTGTGTCCGCCTCGAAAAGCGGGCGGACCCTATGCGGCCCCGCTAGGGAGCGTCAAGGAAAACCATGTGCGGCGCAGCAAGGGCTGCGGCCGTCAGTCCTCCGGGTAATAGACGCCGGTGCGCGGGTCCTGCCGGAGGCGGCGAAGCCGGCGGCCATCCTGCGGGCGGCGGTCATTGGCCTTCACCTTCACCGCCTGAACCTCGCGCAGCATGAAACGCATCGCCATGAGCGACAGCACGGCGGCGGCGGCGAGTGCAAGGACCTTCAAGACAACCATCGGAACCTCCAGTGACGCCTGAAACACTACGCGATCATAAGCGGAAACGGAACCAAAATGCACGCACTTCGAGAACCCACCAGGGAAGTTCAGGGAATTCAGTGGCTTGCACATCAATACCGCCGGTGTCCAGCCGTCTGGTGTTTAGATAGGCATGGCAGGAGCCGTCTGCAAGCGGCGGGCGTTTCAGCGCAGGCTCCAGGCCGCGCCGTCGCGCAGGATGCCCTCAGCCTCGGGCGTGAAGCGGGTGCCTTCCTCATGCAGCGCAAGACCCGGGAGGATGCGCAGCGGGGCCTTCGAGTCCTTCACCCCCTGCACGATCACCCGGGAGGCCGGGCTTCCCCGGCGGGGATAGAGCGGCGCGATGCGCAGGTCACCGAAACGGCCCTCCATGGCGGCCAGCAGCTTGCCGAGATTTTCGGCGCGGTGAATGATCGTCATGGTGCCGCGCGGCGCCACCACGCTGTGGGCAAGCTTCACCCAGAGCTTCAGATCCTCCGCTGCGAAGGCATGGGCCTGCGCCTTGAGGATGTGCGGCGATGCCGTCACGCTGCCCTGCTCGAAATAGGGCGGATTGGCCATGGCATGGGTGAAGCTGCCGGGTGCCGGCATGCTGGCCACGTCCTTGCGCAGCGCATCCTTCACATCGGCGTGGATGACCTTGAGATTGGCGGCGAAGCCGTTGCGCCGCGCGTTCTCCTCCGCCAGCATTGCGTAGCGGCCGGCGATCTCGATGCCGGTGAGGTGGATACTGGGCTGGCGGGCGATCAGGCAGAGTGCGGCGACGCCAGTGCCCATGCCGACCTCGAACACCGAGTCCCCTGCCCCGCAGGGAATGCTGGCGGCAAGGAACACCGAATCGATCCCGGCGCGGAAACCCTTCTCGGGCTGCAGGATGCGCAGCCGCCCGTCAAGAAAGCCATCCTCCGTCAGCGTGGCCGGAACGCCGCCCGCATGGGTGTGGATGGTGTCTGATTGGCCGGAGTCACGCATCGCGATCCTGCGCAGTGTGGAGGCTGAGATTTGCATGAGCCTTACCAAGCGCCAATTTTGCCTGCAACAACTCATCGGTGAGCACGAGGATACGGCGCGGAATGGCGCCAATCGATCCTTCCAGCGCGCTCATGTGCTCATCAAGACGCAGGAAGGTGATACCGTTTTCCTCCAGCACATGGCAGACGAAGGAGAGATAGACCGGGTCATTGCTGCGCAGCAGTTCTTCCATGGCAGAAAGCTTGGCGGCAATCCTCGTTCGCCGCAAGCCCGCAAGAAAGGTGTTATTGGCCTCAAAAGCCAGCTGTGCTTTAAGGGGTGTCAACAGACAGCACAGTGAAGGTGGTTACTCCATGGGAGTCGTCATTCCGCTCGATGGGGCGGGCAACAAGAAGCGGGCCTCGATCGAACCGCTGGTGAAGCTCACCAACGCCGACATGGAACGCGTAAACGAATCGATTCTCGCCCATGCCCGGAGCCACGTCGAACTGATTCCGGAGATCGCCACCCATCTCATCAACTCCGGCGGCAAGCGCATCCGCCCGATGCTGACGCTCGCGGGCGCGAGGCTGTGCGGCTACAGCGGCGAAGATCACCTGAAACTCGCCACCTCGGTTGAGTTCATGCACACCGCAACCCTGCTGCATGACGACGTGGTGGACGAGAGCGACCTGCGCCGCGGCAAGCAGGCGGCGCGCGTCATCTGGGGCAATCAGGCAAGCGTGCTGGTGGGCGACTATCTCCTCGGCCAGGCCTTCCGCATGATGGTGGAAACCGGTTCGCTCGAAGCTTTGCGCATTCTCTCGGCTGCTGCCTGCACCATCGCCGAGGGCGAGGTACTGCAGCTTTCCGTGTCGCAGGATACTTCCACCACAGAAGACGCCTACATGGAGGTCATCGTGGCCAAGACGGCGGCGCTCTTCGCCGCGGCGGCCGAAGTGGGAGCCGTGGTGGCGAACCGCCCGCACTCCGAACAGGCGGCACTCGAATCCTACGGCCGCAATCTCGGAATAGCGTTCCAGCTGATCGACGACGCGCTCGATTATTCCGGGTCCACAGACAAGCTGGGCAAGGGCGTGGGCGATGATTTCCGCGAGCGCAAGATCACGCTGCCGGTCGTCCTCTCCTACCGGCGCGGTGCGGCGGAAGAGCGGAACTTCTGGAAGCGCACGATGGAAGAGGGCAACCAGACCCCCGATGACTTCGCCTACGCCCGCAAGCTGATGGACCGCCACGGCGCACTCTCGGACACCGTCGACCGCGCCCACCATTATGGCGACATCGCCCGCGATGCGCTGGCGATCTTCCCCGCCTCGGACCTCAAGAACGCGCTGCTCGAAGCCGTGGATTTCTGCGTGTCACGCGCCCACTGAGGCGTTCATGACAGCGTGGCGGAGGCCCGCCACCACCCCGGTTCGAGATCAAAGCGGCGGGGATCGGCCTTCGCCTCGCAGAGCGCCACGCAGGTGGCCCCGGAGCCTGACATGAAGACGCGGGTCACACCGGGTGCTGCCTGAAGCCGCGCCAGCACCGCGCCGATGACCGGAGCGAGGTGGATGGCCGGCGGGGCGAGGTCGTTGCGCCACCCGGCCGGATCGTTCTCGTCGGCAATCGCCGCGCCGAAGCGCTGGCCGCGTGCAAGCCCGAGGCCGCCGAACACCTTCGGCGTTGGCACCTCGACCAGCGGATTGACGAGCAGCGCATGGCGCGGCGTGAAACCAGCGAGCGGCGTGATGACCTCGCCCACGCCGCGCATGCGGCAGGCGCGGCCGGTGAGGCACACCGGCACATCAGCACCGATGGCGAGGGCGGCCGCCATGATCTCCGGATCGTCCTGCGCCAGACCGGCAAGCTTCAGAAACCCCCTGATCGCGGCTGCGGCATTGGAGGAGCCACCGCCGATCCCCGAGGCCACGGGCAGGCTCTTCTTGAGGTGCACGGCAACTGGCGGCAGCGCCAGGCCGCGGCCTGCGGCGATGGCCGAGACTGCTTCCCAGGCCTTTGCAATGATGTTGGAGGACGCCTCCGGCAGGGCGTGGGCGAAGGGCCCCTCAGCCGTGATGGCAAACTGCGCGGCGGGCGAAAAGCCAAGCCAGTCGCCGACATCGGCGAAGGCCACGAGCGAGTCGAGATCGTGGTAGCCGTCATCCCTGCGCCCCAGCACGTGCAGCGCGAGGTTGACCTTTGCAGGCGCGAAGACCGAGAACGCCCCCACCTTGCGCGTCAGCCGTTGTTCTGGCCCGTGGTGGACTGGGCAGGCTTCACCGGCGGCACATCGGGCAGGCCCTTCTCCAGCTTTTCCTGAATGCGCTTGAGGTCTGCCGGTTCGGGCTTGTTGTCGATGGCGTGCTGCCACTGGAACCTGGCCTCCAGCTTGCGCCCGACGCGCCAGTAGGCATCACCCAGGTGATCGGCGATGGTCGGGTCGGCTGGCAGCAATTCCACCGCGCGCTCGATATTGGCCACGGCCTGTTCGTAATCACCCAGCTGGTAATAGGCCCAGCCGAGGCTGTCGATGATGTAGCCGTCATTCGGCTTCAGCTCGACGGCCTTCTTCACCATGTCCAGCGCTTCGGTGAGGTTGATATTCTTCTCGATCATCGAGTAGCCGAGATAGTTCAGAACGCTCGGCTCATTGGGCGAAAGCTCCAGCGCGCGGCGGAAGCGCTGTTCGGCGATGTCCCACTGCTTCAAACGCTCATGCGCGATGCCATCGAAATAATAGACGCGCCAGCGCCCCGCATCATCCCCCGCTATGAGCGCGATGGCGTCGTCATAGGTCTTGGCGGCGCTGGCGAAGTCCTCGTTGCTGCGGTAGATGTTGCCGAGCGTCACGATGGCGTCGAAGTTCCCCGGTTCGCGGGCGATGAGATCCTTGAGCCTGGCGAGCGCCTCGTCCTTGCGTTCCAGCCGCTGCAGGCAGACGGCGATTTCCATGTCCGCGTTGGAGCGGAGCGGCGATGATGCGGGCACCTTCTCATAGGCCTCGATCGCCTTGTCGTAGCGCTTCATGTCTTCGTAGGTGTCGCCGAGCAGCGTGTAGGTCACCGGCAGGTCAGCGTTGAAACTCAGGCCAAGCTGGGTATAGAGCAGCGCGATGTCGATGGTCTGCTCATCGGTCATCGAGGTGGCGAGCGAGAACATGACTTCCGACGCACCGGCGCCCGCCGAGCCGATGAAGGGCTGCGGCGTCCGGTTTTTGAGGCTGTCCTCCAGCGCGCTGGAGATCAGCGGATTGTCGTCATTTTCGAGGAAGGAGCGGTAGATCTTCTGAGCCTCCGCCACCCGTCCGTTGCGCTCAAGGAAATTGCCATAGGCCTGCACGATACGCAGCGCATTGCCGGCTTCCTCATAGGCGCGGCGGTAGGAGGCTTCGGCCCGCACGGAATTGCCAAGGTAATCGGCGATGAGGCCGGCGTGGAAGGCCCTGAAGGTCGAGAAACTCTCATTGCTGTCAAGGCGGTCGAGCGCCTTGAGCGCCGCGTTGAGATCGCCCTCGCCGGCATAGGACCAGGCGATCAGCAGCCAGGATGTGAGTTCGCCGACCGGTGTGTAGGCGGCCTGCTCCAGATTCTTGCGGGCCTCCGCATAGCGCTTGGCCCGGAACGCCTCGATGCCCAGCACGATGCGCGCCATGCGCTGCTGGCTGTTGAACGTCAACACCTCGCGGGCATAGGCCTCGGCCTCCGGAATATTGCCTTCGGACAACTCGAGCAGGAAGACTTTCTCGGTCAGCACGGGGTTGCCTGCATCCGCCTTCAGCACACTGCTCAGGTAATCGGAGGCAAGGTCATTGTCGCGCAGCTTGGCGGCCGAACGGCCGGCAAGATAGCTTCCGGAAGGCGAGAGGCCGGCCCGTTCATAGGCCAGCGCGGCCCCTGCCGACAGCGGCGCGAGGAACAATCCGGTCAGGGCGGCGCGAAGGAGGAATGCCGTCATCTTCATCCATGTAAAACTGCGGGCGGCCCCGTGCCACCGGCGATGAGCTGCAAGTCTTCCTCACAAAATGAGGTGTTTTTGGGATCACCGCAATCCCCCCGGCGCGGCGGGGGATTGCGGCACAACCTCACATATTGGGGTAGTTGGGGCCTTCGCCACCCTGCGGCACAACCCAGGTGATGTTCTGGGCGGGGTCCTTGATGTCGCAGGTCTTGCAGTGCACGCAGTTCTGATGGTTGATCTGGAAGCGCGGCGCCTTGCCTTCCTCCATCACAACCTCATAGACGCCCGCCGGGCAATAGCGCTGGGCGGGCTCGCTGTAGCGCGGCAGGTTCTCGCGCACCGGCACATCCTCATTCTTGAGGCGCAGGTGGACCTTCTGGTCTTCCTCGTGGTTGGTGGCGGAGAAGGCAACATTGGTCAGCCGGTCGAAGGAAATGACGCCGTCGGGCTTGGGATAATCGATGGGCTTCGACTCTGAGGCAGGCTTCAGTGTCGCATGGTCCGGCTTGCCGTGCTTCCAGGTGCCGAAGCCGACGCCGAACAACTGGTTCATCCACATGTCGAGGCCGCCCAGCGCCAGGCCGCCGGCGAGGCCGAGCTTCGACCACATGGGCTTGACGTTCCTGACACGCTTCAGATCCTGATAGACCCAGCTGTTCTCGTAAGCCTCTTCGTACTCCTTGAGCTCATCGCCGGACCGGCCGGCCTCCAGCGCCCTGAAGGCGGCTTCGGCGGCCATCATGCCGGTCTTCATGGCATTGTGCGAACCCTTGATGCGCGGCACGTTGACGAAGCCCGCCGAGCAGCCGATCAGCGCACCACCGGGGAAATAAAGCTTCGGCACCGACTGGAAGCCGCCCTCGGTGATGGCGCGCGCGCCATAGGCGATGCGCCGCCCGCCTTGCAGCACCGGCTCAATCAGCGGGTGGTGCTTGAAGCGCTGGAACTCCATGTAGGGGAAGAGGTGGGGATTGGTGTAGTTCAGATGCACCACGAGGCCGATGGACACGAGATTGTCCTCGAGGTGGTACATGAAGCTGCCGCCGCCGGTCTTGAGCCCCAGTGGCCAGCCCATGGTGTGGGTCACCTGGCCCTGATGATGGTTTTCCGGGCGGATCTCCCAGAGTTCCTTCATGCCGATGCCGAACTTCTGTGGTTCGCGCCCTTCCGAGAGCTTGTACTTGGCGATGATTTCCTTGGCGAGCGAGCCGCGCACGCCTTCGGCGATCAGCACATACTTGCCAAGGAGTTCCATGCCCGGCTGGTAATCCGCCTTGGGCTCGCCGTCCTTGCCGATGCCCATGACACCGGCGACCACGCCCTTCACCGATCCATCCTCGCGGTAGAGCACCTCCGAACAGGCAAAGCCCGGATAGATTTCGACGCCCAGCCCTTCGGCCTGCTGGGCCAGCCAGCGGCACAGGTTGCCGAGCGAGATGGCATAGTTGCCATGATTGTCCATGAGCGGCGGCATGAGGAAATTGGGCAGGCGCAGCGCGCCCTGCGGCCCCAGCATGTAGAAGCGGTCCTCGGTCACGGGCGTGTTGAGGGGAGCACCCTTTTCCTTCCAGTCGGGAATCAGCTCATTGAGGGCGATCGGGTCGATCACCGCGCCCGACAGGATGTGGGCACCCACTTCCGAACCCTTTTCGAGCACGCAGACGGAGAGATCGGGGGAAAGCTGCTTCAGCCGAATCGCCGCGGACAGGCCCGCCGGGCCTGCGCCCACGATCACGACATCATATTCCATCGCCTCGCGCTGGATCTGTTCCACAGGCCTTACTCCGTCTTTCATCCGCCGACCGGCGTCTTTATAGTGAGCAGACCCACCCGCACAAGGCGCCATTTAGGACATTGAAGTGAAGCAAAACGACATCAGCCCCTTCGAGGCCGCCGCGGCGCTTCGCTGGCTGGCCGAAATGGGCGCGGATGAGGTGACCGGCGAAGAGCCGGTCAACCGCCTCACCGCCGCGGCCCGCCGGGCAGAAGCTGCGCCCGGGCCAGCGCCCACGCCCGCGCGCAGCCCGGCCGCACCCGTCGCGCAGGCCGGTACGGCACCTTCCGGCACAGCCGCCGCCGCGGCCTGTATGAGCCTCCCCGACATAGCAGCCGCACTCGACAGCTTCGACGCCTGCCCGCTGAAAAAGACCGCCACGCGTCTGTGCTTCGCCGACGGCAACCCGGCGGCGCGCGTCATGCTGGTGGGCGAGGCGCCGGGCCGCGACGAGGACATTCAGGGCAAGCCCTTCGTCGGCAAGTCCGGCCAGTTGCTGGACCGCATGCTCGCAGCCATCGGCCTGTCGCGCCAAGCGGAGGACCGCGAAAGCGCGGTGTTCATCACCAACACCATCTTCTGGCGGCCGCCCGGCAACCGCACGCCCACCGAAGCGGAAACCCAGATGTGCCTGCCCTTCCTGATCCGCGCCATCGAATTGCAAAAGCCTGATGTGATTGTCTGCCTCGGCGCCACCCCGGCGCACCGACTCACCGGCCGCAGCGACGGAATCCTCAAACTGCGCGGCAACTGGATGACAGCGAATGTCAGTGGACGGAACATTCCGCTGCTGCCCACGCTTCACCCGGCCTATCTCCTGCGGCAGAGCGCGCAGAAACGCCTTGTATGGCGGGATTTCCTGTCGCTCCGCCAGATGCTGGATGCGCACTGACCAAACGCCCGCTCAGGTGAGGAACGGACAGCGGGAAAGCCGGCGTTGTTTTTTTCTCAGCGTCAACTTCGGCAGAGTTCTGCAGGTTTCAAGCGGGTTTTTCTTGTTCTTCGCGATAATTCGTGTTTCATGAGAGCTATAAATGCGTTCACGAGAGCGCTTCATTTCCGCTCACTAGTGGACATTCTACCAAGGGTATTTTGAATGAGCGAGCCGAGGCAGTTCATCCCGGTCAGGATCGCGGTCCTGACCATCTCCAACACCCGCACACTGGAGAACGATGCGTCCGGCCAGACCCTGGCGGACCGCGTTGTGGCGGCGGGGCACAATCTCTCTGCCCGCAAGATCGTGAAGGATGATATCCGGGCCATCCGCCACGTTGTGCGCGACTGGACCAACCGCGATGACATCGACGTGATCATCTCGACCGGCGGCACGGGCCTTACCGGCCACGACGTGACGATCGAGGCCATGCGGCCGCTGTTCGAAAAGGAAATCGAGGGCTTCGGCACCCTGTTCCACATGGTTTCCTTTCCGAAGATCGGCACCTCCACCATCCAGTCGCGTGCCACGGCCGGAGTGATGAAGGGCAAATACATCTTCTGCCTGCCCGGCTCTCCAGGCGCCTGCAAGGACGGCTGGGACCAGATTCTCAAGCCGCAGCTCGACTATACCCACATGCCCTGCAATTTCGTGGAAATCATGCCGCGCCTCGAAGAACACCAGCAGCGCAAGAAGGGCTGAGAACAAGGGGGCACATGACAATGGCCCAAGGGGCGGGCCTCAGGCGCCCACCCTGTTGCGTTTCGGCATCCGCAGGCCCGACACGATGACGAGGCCGAGGAGGATCACCAGCCCGCCCAGAACCTGCGCCAGCGAAATCGGCTCTCCCAATACCGCATAGGCGGTGACGAAGCCGACAACGGGCATAAGCAGGATAAAGGGTGCCGCCTCATCCATGCGCACCTGCTTGATCAACGTGAACCAGCACACATAAGCAAGATAAAAGCCGACGATGCCGACGAAGGCGAGCATGGACCATTCAACCCATGTGGCGGTCGCCAGGGATTGCCACTGGCCCCGCTCGATCAGCAGCGTGGCGAGTGCGAGTTGCGGCAGGGCGCCGAAGGCATTGGCCTTGAGTTGGCCAATGCCGCTGTCGCGGCCCAGATATTGCGCCAGCACCTGCCCCAGCGACCAGCAGAAGGCGCTGACGATGATCATCATGGTGGGCACGAGGCCGGGTGCCTGCTCAGGAAGGCCGATGACGATGGCAACCCCCAGGACCGCGATCGCCGTGCCCGCAAGCTTCCGCGCATCGAGCCTCACCTTCATGATCAGCCAGTCGAGCAGCACGGCGAAGGGAATCTGGATCTGCAGGATAAGGTTGGCGGCTGTTGCCGGCATCGACTCGCTGCGCAGGCCCCAGAACAGAAGCGCCCCCTGGATGGTGACGGCGAAGGCCGAGATGACGATGATCGACAGAACCGGCGTCTTGAACCGCTCGCGGTAGGTGATGCCCAGCACGATGGCGATGCCGCCATAGACCATCAGCATCATGAACAGCGGCGGGAAATGCTGAACGGCCGGCTTGGCGATGGTGAAGCCCGTTCCGAAGAACAGGGGCGGCAGGAGGGCAAGGAGAATCTGGCGACGGGTCATGGAGGCCCGACCATGGCGGAACTCGCCATGCGCCGCAACTCGGCTGCTTCATTATGTTCTTGTTTTGTTCTTTGCGTGCAGCTATATTCCCACCTATGTCCACTCTGATCGACAAGCGTCTGGCCCGTGCGCCCGACCCTGCCGCTCTCGGCGACGGCAGATACACCTCCTTCGACACGCAGGCGCGCGGCCGCGGCGCCAAGGTGAACATGGCAGGCCGCTTCGAGGCCCTGAGCCGCTCGCTGTTCGACGATGGCTGGCAGGGGCTGGAGGAGTTGCCGCCGTTCCGCACCGAGGTATTCAGCGAAACGCCACGGTCGATCATCACCCGCAACGACTCGCCCGATGTCGGCTTCGACCACTCGATCAACCCCTATCGCGGCTGCGAGCATGGCTGTGCCTATTGCTATGCGAGGCCCGCCCACGCCTATATGGGCCTGTCACCTGGGCTTGACTTCGAATCCAAACTCTTCGCCAAGGCCAATGCGCCGGAACTGCTGCGCGCCGAACTCCGTGCTGCGGGCTATGTGCCACGCACCATCGCGCTGGGCGCCAACACCGATGCCTACCAGCCCATCGAGCGCGAGCGGAAGATCACCAGGCGCATTCTGGAAGTACTGTCCGAATTCAACCATCCGGTCGGGATCGTCACCAAGTCTGCGCTGGTCACGCGCGACATCGACATCCTGGCGCCCATGGCCCGGAAAGGCCTTGTGAAGGTGGCGCTCTCCATCACCACGCTGGACCGCAAGCTGGCCCGCGCCATGGAGCCGCGTGCCGCAACGCCGGCAAAGCGGCTCGACACCATCGGGCAATTGTCGGCGGCGGGCATTCCCACCGTCGTCATGGTGGCCCCCATCGTGGCCGCGGTGAACGACCATGAGATCGAGGCGATCCTTGCGGCAGCCCACAAGGCAGGCGCGCGCGAGGCAGGCTATGTGATGCTGCGTCTGCCGCATGAGGTGAAGGGCGTATTCCGGGACTGGTTGCAAGCCACGATGCCGGACCGCGCGGACCGCGTCATGTCGCTCGTCAGGTCGGCGAGCGGCGGCAGGGAGTATGACCCGGCATTCGGCCGCCGCCAGACCGGCACCGGCCCCTATGCCTGGACCATCGGCCGGCGCTTCGAACTCACCTGCCAGCGGCTTGGCCTCAACGCCACGAAGCTCCGGCTTTCGACCCAGCATTTCCAGAAGCCCCCGCAGCCGGGCGAGCAGTTGACGCTGCTTTAGCCCCGCGCCCATAAGAAGGGCATGGTCAGCACCATACCAGACCTCTCCGCCGAACACGCCGCATGGGCTCAGGGCCTGCGCGATGTCTGCGGCATCGACGAGGCTGGCCGCGGGCCTTGGGCGGGCCCCGTCGTGGCGGCAGCCGTGGTGTTGAACCCCGATGACATTCCCGCCGGCCTTCGCGATTCCAAGGCGCTCAAGGAAGCCCAGCGCGAAGCGCTGTTCCTGCCAATCATGCAGTCGGCCCGCGTTGGCATCGGTATCGCGGAGGCTGACCGCATCGACCGCGACAACATCCTGCAGGCCACCTTCTGGGCCATGG
>CAYMQH010000085.1:0-13265 GCA_964392525.1 uncultured Aestuariivirga sp. | reverse complement strand
TTCTCCTGGGAGAAGACCGACCTCGTGAAGGCGCTCAAAGCCGCGGTGAAGTGATTAGCGGCGAGACCGGAAAGCGGTTCCAGTTCTACGGGCGGCGCAAGGGGAAAACCTTGCGCCGTCATCATTCCGGACTGATGGAACAGCTCTTGCCCCGGCTGCGGGTGGATCTTGCCGATCCGCTCGGCGGCATGGGTGACCGCCGCTGGCTCGAAATCGGCTTCGGCGGCGGTGAGCATCTGGCGCATCAGGCCGCAGTTCATCCGGAGATTTCCTTCCTCGGGGCGGAGCCTTTCGTCAATGGCGTGGCGAAGATGCTGGCGCTGGTGGAAGAAAAGGCGCTCACCAACGTGAGGATCTACGACCGCGATGCGCGGCCCCTGCTGCAAGCATTGCCGGATGGCGCCTTCGAGCGCGTCTATCTGCTCTATCCAGACCCATGGCCCAAGGCGCGCCACAACAAGCGCCGCTTCGTGAGCCAGGACACGCTCACCGAGTTTCACCGAATCCTGAAGCCCGGTGGACTGTTCCTGTTTGCCAGCGACATCGACGGCTATGTCGCGTGGACGCGCGAACATGTGGCGGCCCATGGCGGATTTGCCGAAGAGGGCGACCCTGCCCAGCCCTATGAAAACTGGATCGAGACACGCTATGAGGCCAAGGCCCGCAGCGAAGGGCGCGGGTCGGCCTATCTCAGGCTACGCCGCGTCCCACTCACGGTTTCAGGATGAAGGGCGTACCCTCGAACGCATCTGCCCCGCGGCCAATCCCGGCGATGGCCTTCACCATGCGGCCATTGCGGCCCAGAACATCATCGGCGAGCGAGACGATCAGCTTGTTCGGCGTTGCCGAGGGTGAGGCGGCGCGAAGCTCCTGCGCGAGCGCAACTTCATCCGTCTGCGGACGAAACATGCAGAGCGCGGTGTAGGCGGCCGCCGTGGAACGGCTGATGCCGGCCCAGCAATGGATCAGCATCGGGTCCTGCCTGTCCCACTCACCGAGAAACCGGATGAGGCGTTCGGCATCGGCTGCGCGTGGCTGGGTGTGGCCTTCCATGGGGGCCACGATGTCATGGAAGAACAGTTTCAGGTGGCGGTCCGGTGCGATGCCCTGAGGCGCGTCATGGGGCGTATTGGGGGCGAGCAGCGTCACCACATGGGTGGCGCCATGTTCGTCGATGAGGGTCTGAACCTTGTTCAAGGGGCCGACGATGATCATGGGGCAACCAGCTTTCTGAATGAGGTGAGATAGAGGGCGGCGGCATCATTGGGGGCCAGCGGCCGGAGGCGAAAGAAACGCTGCGCGGCTGCACCTTCAAGGCCGCGCGGCGGCCCGAAGAACTTCTTTGCCTCCTCAAGGCTGAAGCCCGCCAACTGGGTGGCCTCGAGATAGGCCGCCAGGCGATCGCATGTCTTGATGAAGGTTTCGAGCGCTTTCGGAGCGTCTGGCTTCAGGCCGAAGCGGATGTGGATGGCCGCCAGCAGCCGGTGCTCGAAGGCCTTGTAGTCAAGCCCGAGCGCCGCTTTGAAGGGCGAGATCATGTCGCCCACCACATATTCGGGCGCATCATGGAGAAGTGCTGTCAGCCGCTCGGCCCTGCTGAGGCCGGGGTTGAGGTGTCCTGCAAGCTCCTCCACCAGAGCGCAATGCTGGGCCACGGAGAAGGCGTGGTCGCCCTTGGTCTGGCCATTCCAGCGGGCGACGCGTGCGAGGCCATGGGCGATATCTTCCACCTCGATGTCGAGCGGTGACGGATTGAGCAGGTCCAGCCTGCGGCCGGACAGCATGCGCTGCCAGGCGCGCGGTGGTTCAGGCGCGCGGGCCATGCGGCCTCGCGAGGCGCTTGACGGCCTGATGGCGGTGGCAATCGGTGAGGTGGTCATTCACCAGGCCGCAGGCCTGCATGAAGGCGTAGACGATGGTGGGGCCAACGAAGCGGAAGCCCCGTTTCTGCAGGTCCTTCGACATCTTCTCGGCCACGGGTGTCTTGGCCGGAATCTCGCTCATGCTGCGGATCCTGTTGTGCACCGGCCGGCCGTCGACGAAGTTCCAGAGATAGGCGGAGAAGTCCGGGATCTCGAGATAGGCTTGCGCATTGGTGACACTCGCCTCGATCTTGAGGCGGTTGCGCACGATGCCTGCATCCTGCATCAGGCGGTCGAGTTTCGCGGGCCGGTAGCGTGCGATCTTTTCCGCGTCGAAGTTATCGAAGGCATGACGGAAATTGTCGCGCTTGCGAAGAATGGTGATCCACGACAGGCCCGCCTGAAACCCGTCAAGCAGCAACTTCTCGAACAGCGCGCGCGAGTCATATTCGGGCACACCCCACTCCGTGTCGTGATAGGCGACATAGCGCTGGTCCGTGCCGCACCAGTTGCAGCGGCAGAGGCCGTCTTCATGGCGAACCGCGGTCATGCCGCCCCCGGCACGTCATAGCGCACCCAGCGCGGCTTGCGGACGTGCAGTCTGACGCCATTGGCGAGGAGTGGTTCGGCCGCCTCCTCAAGCCGGTCGAGCCGGATCAGAGCCAACGCATCCGTGCCTGCCGAAGAAAGCAGGGCGCCGATCTGCTTATCGCCGGAGCGGATCTGCGTGCCCTTTGGCGGTGCTTCACCCTCGAGCGTAACCGGCAGGATGCGGCTTCTCGCCGTGCCGCGGTGTTCCATGCGGGAGACAACCTCCTGCCCCACATAGCAGCCCTTCTTGAAGCTCACCCCGCCCAGCTGGTCGAGATTGGCTTCATGCGGGAAGAATTCGCCGGAACCCAGATCGTCGTCGGTATCTGCAAGGCCCGCCGCGATCCGCGCCGCGTCATAGGCTTCGGCATCTTTTTCCATCCGGGCGCCGATTCGGCGCCAGCCGATGTCCGGCCAGCGCGGATCCGGAAAGCCGCCTGCGATCACATCCGGCGAAACCCCGACGGACATGTCCGGCGCTGCCGCTATGTCCAGTTTTGCCCTCAGCCGGTACATCTGGAGGCGTTTCAGCAGCGCATCCCGCTGGCTGGCGGCGCAGTCGATGAGGAAGCCTCCGTCCTGCCGCTGTACCAGCATATCGGACAGGATTTTCCCCTGTGGCGAGAGGAGGGCGGCATAGCTTGCCTCTCCCGCCGCCAGATGGTCCACATCAGCGGTCAGGATATTGTGCAGGAAATGCCCGGCTTCGGGCCCCTGAACCGAGATCACGGCGCGGCCCGCGAGGCGGCCGGCCTGAAAATGCATGTTGCGCATGACTGTTGCTTCGTTTCCAATCCACATTTACGAAGGCTCTGCACCACGATCAAGGATTGCCATGTCATTCACAGCCGAATTGATCCTGAAGGGCGGAACCGTCGTCAACCATGATGGCGTCGGTCAACGCGATATTGCCGTTACCGGCGGCCGCATTGTCGGTATCGGCATGTTTGGCAGCCATCAGGCCGCCGAGGTCGTCGATTGCAGGGGCTTGCACATCCTGCCCGGCGTGGTGGACAGCCAGGTCCATCTCCGCGAACCAGGCGCAGAGCACAAGGAAGACCTTGAAACCGGCGGCCGCGCCGCTGTGAAGGGCGGGGTGACGGGCGTCTTCGAAATGCCCAACACCAGCCCGCTCACCACCTGTGCGGATACACTGGCTGACAAGATCCGGCGCGCCACCAACCGCATGTATTGCGATTTCGCCTTCTACATGGGCGGCACGCGTGACAATGCCCACATGCTGGGCGAGCTTGAACTATTGCCCGGCTGTGCCGGCGTCAAGGTGTTCATGGGCTCCTCAACCGGCTCACTGCTGGTGGATGATGACAAGGGCGTGGCGCGCATTCTGGCCAATATCCGCCGCCGCGCCGCCTTCCACTCCGAGGATGAGGACCGGCTCAATGAGCGCAAGCCCCTGCGCGTCGAAGGCGACCCGACAAGCCACTATGTCTGGCGCGATGCCGAGGCCGCAAGGCTGTGCACCGAGCGGTTGCTGAGGCTGGCGCGCGAGGCGCACAAGCGCATTCACATCCTGCACATATCGACGGCCGATGAGTTCCCGCTGCTGGCCGCCCACCGCGATGTCGCCACGGTGGAGGTGACGCCCAATCATCTCTTCTTCACGTCCGAAGACTATGCGCGCCTCGGCAATCTCATCCAGATGAACCCGCCCATGCGCGAGCCACACCACAAGGCAGGAATCTGGGCGGCGCTGCAATCCGGCCTTGTCGATGTTCTGGGCTCCGACCATGCGCCTCATACGCTGGAAGAGAAGGCCAAGCCCTATCCGGCCTCGCCGTCCGGCATGCCGGGCGTTCAGACGCTGGTGCCGGTGATGCTCGACTGCGTGAACAACGGGCTTCTTTCCATCGAGCGCTTCGTCGATCTCACCTCGCATGGGCCCAACCGTATTTTCGGCATGGCGGGCAAGGGCCGCATCGCCGAGGGCTATGATGCCGACTTCACCATCGTGGACATGAAGGCGAAGCGGACGATCACCAATGACTGGATCGAAAGCCGCTGCAAATGGACGCCGCATGATGGGCGCAGTGTCACCGGTTGGCCGGTCGGCACCTTCGTGCGCGGCCGCTGCGTCATGTGGAACGACGAAATCATCGGCAAGGCCCAGGGCCAGCCGATCCGCTTCATCGAAGCTCTTTGAGGAGAATATACATGTCTTTCCGTGCCATTCTGATCAGCAAGACGGATGAGGGCCAGAAGGCCGAACTGATGCGGCTCGAAGAGTCGGACCTGATGGATGGCGACGTCACAGTTGATGTCACGCATTCCTCTGTGAACTACAAGGATGGCCTCGCCATCACAGGCAAGGCACCGATTGCGCGCCGCTTCCCGCTCATTCCCGGCATCGACTTTGCCGGCGTCGTGCGCTCCTCCTCGCATCCGCGCTGGAAGGCGGGCGATCATGTCGTGTTGAACGGTTATGGCGTGGGCGAAGGCCACCATGGCGGATTCTCCGAAGTGGCCCGCATCAGCGGCGACTGGCTGGTGCCGGTGCCAAAGGGCTGGACGGCGGCGGACTGCATGGCGGTGGGTGTTGCGGGCTATACCGCCATGCTTTGTGTCATGGCGCTCGAAGAGCAGGGCGTGAAGCCATCGGACGGCGATGTGCTGGTCACGGGTGCTGCTGGCGGTGTTGGCACCACGGCCATCGTCATCCTGTCGAAGCTCGGCTATCGCGTCATCGCCTCCACGGGGCGCGTTTCGGAAGAACCCTTCCTCAAGAGTCTCGGTGCGGCAGGCGTGGTGGACCGCAATGAGTTCAATGGGCCGGTGAAGCCCTTGGCCAAGTCACGCTGGGCGGCGTGTGTCGATTCGGTCGGCTCCGTGACGCTGGCCAATGTGATTTCGCAGATGAACCCTGACGGCACGGTTGCCGCATGCGGCAATGCGCAGGGCATGGACCTGCCGAGCAATGTCGCGCCCTTCATCCTGCGCGGCGTGAAGCTTGTCGGTGTCAATTCAGTCTCAACGCCCATGCCGCGCCGCCTCAAGGTGTGGGAGCGGCTTATGACCGACCTTGACCTCTCGAAACTCCACGCGCTCACCACCCATGTGACGCTCGATGACGTGCCGCAGGTGGCAGCCGACATCGTGGCCGGAAAGGTGAAGGGCCGCGTGGTTGTCGACATCGCTTGAGTGATGGAATTTCTGGTACTGAGTGCCGGCATCGCCATTGGCCTTGCGATGACGGCGCCGCCCGGCCCGGTCAATCTTCTCGTCATCCGTACCGCTATCGGGCAGGGCCCCCGCGTGGCGTTTTTCACCGGCCTCGGGGCCGTTGTCTCCGACATGATCTATGCCACCATCGCGGCCTATGGCGTGAGTTCGATTGCCCACGTCATCACCAGCCATGCCCGGCCGCTGATGGCGGCGGGCGGCTTGCTGCTGGTTGTGATCGGCGTCAGGCTGGCGCGCACCCGCATCGGCCTCGATGCGCTCGCACCGGCAGGTTCCTCCGGTGGCAATGTGATCCTGGGCAAGATGCTGACGGCCTTCTCGATGTCGATCAGCAATCCCGGTGTGCTGTTTGGCTTCATCGCCATCTTCGGCACGATGAACGGCGTGTTGCACCTCAGCGAGCACGCGGGGCGGCCCCTGGTGGCGGTGGCTGGCGTCGCTATCGGGGCCACGGCGTGGTGGCTGTTCCTGAGTTTCCTCGTCTCGCGCCTGCGCGAGCGCGTCAGCGAAGCCATGTTTGCCCGCATCAACCGCTGGACAGGCGTGCTGATCGCCGCCTTCGGCTTCGCGCTGCTGATGGAGGCCTTGTTCTGAAGCCTATTGCTGGGTGCGGGCGAGGGTGAATTCGCCCGAGCGCACGCGCTCCGGCAGGCGTTCGCACATCACCGCAACGGGCTCCTCGCCATAGGTGGTGATGAGTTCGGACAGGGCCGCGAAAATCGCGGCGGTCGCCAGGCAATCGCGGTCGATGCCCTCATAGGCGGCTTCCTCCCATGCATCGAGGAGATAGCGCAGCGCGAGCTGCTTTTCCTCGACCGGGTTGGTATCGATCGACCTGTCCGACATCTTCACCATTCTATCCAATCATCTATCGGCGGAACCGCCGTTTGCCGTGAGGCTGGACAATAGCAACCCTAGGGGCGGGAGCCACCCGTACCTTAAACGAGGGTTAACACCGGCAGGCAGGTTTTCAGAACCTGCCCAAGAGTTCTTTAGCCTTTGCAATGGCGGCCGCAATGTTGGGGGCCAGCGCCAGACCACCCAGCTGATCGGGATCAACCCAGCGCGCATTCGCGGCATCGCTGGCTGCCACCGGTTGTCCGGGGCCTGCCTCGCCCAGGTAACAGGCAATTACATAGTGCAGGCTGACAAGGCCCGCCTCATCGCGGCGGATCACATCATAAAGCCCGAGCAGGCCGGTGAAGCGGGCGGTCAGGCCGGTTTCCTCGTGGAGTTCGCGGGCGGCGGCCTGTTCCAGCGTCTCGCCCAGCTCAACATGCCCGCCGGGGAATGCCCAGATGCCCTTCGGCGGCTTGGCGCGCTCAACCAGTAGAACCTTGCCATCGCGCCAGACCGAGGCTGAGACGCCAAGCTTCGGCTGCTGTTGCAATCCGCTCATTCGTGGTTATCTCCCCTTCATGTGCGGCCTTTATAGTCTGGCGAAGAGCCCTCAGGAAACCCGTGCCCTGTTCCACTATGTGGAGGAGCCGGATTTTCCGCCGCGCGCCCATGTGGCGCCGGGACAGCCCATTGCCATTGTGCGGATGGAGGACGGCAGGCGCCATTTCGCGCTGGTGCGCTGGGGCTTCATCCCCTCCTGGGTGAAAGAGGTGAAGCCCGGAAAGCTGCTCATCAATGCGCGGGCCGAGACGGTGCTGGAGAAGCCCTCCTTCCGCAATGCCATGCGCCGCCGCCGCTGCCTTGTGCCTGCCGATGGCTATTATGAATGGTCGGGAGAGCCCGGCCGCAAGACGCCCTACTATGTGCAGAAGAAGGATCAGAGCCTCTTTGCGCTTGCGGGCCTCTGGGAGCACTGGATGGGGGCGGATGGCTCTGAGCTTGAAACAGCTGTGCTGATGACCATTGCGCCCAATGCCGAACTCGCCACCATCCACGACCGCATGCCCGCCATGATCGAAGCGAAGGACTATGAAACATGGCTGACGGGAGAGGCGGAGGATGCGGCAAGACTTCTCCGCCCCGCGCCCGATGACAGTTTCACGCTGACGCCGACATCCATCGGCCGCGCCGTCCCGCCGAAACAGGAGCCGCCGAAGCCTGCCCAGATGAAGCTGTTCTAGGACGGCGGGCTTTTGATAACTTGCGCGCGCGGTCACTGCGGCAGCACGCGGCCCGGGCTCAATATGTTGTTGGGATCAAACATCTGCTTCAGCCCGCGCATCATGGAAAGCTCCACGGGTGACTTGATCTCCGGCATGCGATGGGCCTTCAGGCGGCCGATGCCATGTTCGGCGCTGATTGATCCGCCGAGGCGTTGCACCACCTCGAAGACCACATCGTTCATCCCGTTCCAACTGTCGAGAAACTGGCTCTTGTCCATGCCGGTGGGTTGCGAAATGTTGTAGTGGATGTTGCCGTCACCCAGATGCCCGAAGGAGCAGAACCGTGCGCCGGGCATGAAGCGCGACACGGCATCATCCGCCTCCTGGAGGAACTGCGGCACCTTCGACACGGGAACCGATATGTCGTGCTTGATGGAGCCGCCCTCCGGCTTCTGCGATTCCGAAATGAGTTCACGCGACCTCCAGAGTTCGGCGCGCTGGCTGTCGGACTGGGCAAGCACGGCATCGCTGACGAGGTGTTGTGCCATCGCGGCTTCGAGCATGTGCATCATCGCGCCCGGAACGGGATCGGCGAATTCCGCCAGCACATACCAGGGTGCCGTGGAGGACAGCGGATGGCGCACACCCATGTGGCGGATGGCGAAACCCAGGGCGAGATCGGCAATCAGTTCGAAGCCCACCACGCGGTTGCCGCTCATCTCATTGGCAAGCGACAGCAGATCGACAGCGGCTTGTGGAGACGGCACGGCGATGAAGGCCGTTTCCCAGCTCTTCGGTTTCGGGAACAGCTTCATGACGGCGGCGGTGATGATGCCGAGCGTTCCTTCCGCGCCGATGAACAGGTCGCGGAGATCATAGCCCGTATTGTCCTTGCGCAGGCGCTTCAACCCGTTCCAGACGCGGCCATCGGCCAGCACGACCTCGAGGCCTAAGCACAGGTCGCGCGTGTTGCCATAGGCGATGACGTTGAGGCCGCCGGCATTGGTGGAAAGATTGCCGCCAATGCGGCAGGAGCCTTCGGAGGCGAGGCTCAAGGGAAACAGGCGGCCCGCGGCCTCTGCCGCCTCCTGCATGGACTTGAGAATGGCGCCTGCTTCCACCGTGATGGTGTTGTCAGACGCATCCACGTCGAGAATGCGGTTCATCCGGTCGAGCGAGAGCAGCACCTCGGACCCATCTTCCAGCGGAATCTGCCCACCGCACAGCCCGGTGTTGCCCGATTGCGGAACAATGGCTGTGCGCGTCTCGTTGGCGATCGCCAGAATGCGGGAGACTTCTTCCGTCGAGCCGGGGCGCAGCACGAGCGGCGCGCGGCCCTGCCAGATCTGCCGCCATTCCTGCATGTAACCCGCCATCGCCGTCTCATCGCGGATCGCATTTTTTTCGCCAACGACCGCGGCCAGGCGGTTCAGGGTTTCAGGACTGGGCTTCTGTCTCATGCCTGATCCCGGGGTGCCGCAGCGCGCATGAGCCGGTCATTGATCGCTTCACCAAGTCCGTGATGCGGCACGGGCGCGACGGCAATTCGCGCCACACCTGTCGCGTCGATCTGATGCAGCAGGCGGAACAGATTGGCGGCGGCTTCCACAAGGTCGCCTTTGGCCGAAAGCGTCCATTCGCCATGGGCATGCAGCGGGCCAAAACCGAGATAGGCCTCGCCCTCGCGCGGGGCATCGGCATTCAGGCGAAGCTCGGCATGGGGGGCGTAATGGCTCAGCAACTGGCCCGGCGCATGGGGTTTTGCCGCATGCGAGACAAATGCGATGGGGTGGCCGAGGCGCTTTTCGATCTCGGCTCTGGGTATTCCGCCATGGCGCAGCAGCTTCGGCCCGTCTTCAAGGAAGCTGACGACGGTTGACTCAACGCCGACCTTGCAACGGCCACCATCCAGCACCACGGCCACCTTGTCCTTCAAATGGCGGCGGACATGCTCGGCACTCGTCGGGCTGATCCTGCCGGACGGATTGGCGCTCGGCGCCACCACCGGGCGGCCCGCCGCCCGCAGGAAGTCGAGTGCCATGGGGTGGGACGGCACCCGGATGGCGATGCTGTCAAGCCCGGAACTGGCCAGCAGTGACACCGGGCAGCCCACCCGGCGCGGCACAACAATGCTCAAGGGTCCGGGCCACAGAGCCTTTGCAAGCAGCTTTGCTTCTTCGCTGAAGTCGCCCAGTGCAAAGGCGCTGTCCGCATCCGGCACATGCACGATGAGCGGGTTGAAGGAGGGCCGACCCTTGGCAGCGTAGACGCTGGCCACGGCTGCGTCATTGGTTGCATCTGCGCCCAGCCCGTAAACCGTCTCGGTCGGGAAGGCGACGAGCTGTCCTTCACGCAAGGCCTGTGCGGCAGCGGGAATGTCATTGTGGGCAGTCATGCTGCCTCTATAGCAGTCCCGGCGCGAAGCGGCTAGAACAGGGCCATGACCACCATGCTCTTCACCCACCCGTCTTCGCTCCGCCATGTGACGCCCAATGGCCACCCGGAGTGCAGCGACCGGATCAAGGCGGTGAACCAGATCCTGTCATCGGAGCATTTCCGCGATCTTGCCCGCCGCGAAGCGCCGCGCGGCCGTGACGAAGACATCCTGCGCGCCCACGCCTATGAGCATCTGGAGCGCATCCGCGCCATATCGCCCAGCGAGGGCTTCGAATATCTTGATCCCGATACGCCCATGTCACCCGGGTCTCTGGAAGCGGCACTCCATGCGGTTGGGGCTGCCACGGCGGCGGTCGACGCGGTTTTTCAGGGTGAGGCAGACAACGCCTTCTGTGCCCTGCGGCCCCCGGGCCATCATGCCGAGACACGCCGCGCCATGGGTTTCTGCCTGTTCAACCAGGCGGCCATCGCGGCCCACTACGCGCGCGAGCGCTATGATGCGGAGCGCGTGGCGGTCGTTGATTTTGACGTCCATCACGGCAACGGCACGCAGGAGATTTTCTGGTCGGATCCCAACCTGTTCTATGGGTCGACACACCAGATGCCGCTGTTCCCCGGTTCGGGTGACGTGCAGGAGACGGGTGTTGGTAACATCTTCAACGCGCCGCTCCGCGCCGGTGAGGGCAGCGAGCAGTTCCGGGAGGCAATGGGCTCGGTGATCCTGCCGGCGCTCGATGCCTTCGTTCCGGATCTCGTCATTGTCTCCGCCGGTTTTGACGCGCACCACCGCGACCCGCTGGGCAGCCTGCAACTGACCGAGGAGGACTTCGCGTGGGTAACGCTGAAACTGATGGAGGCGGCGGAGATTCACTGTGGCGGCCGTGTCATCTCGGTGCTTGAGGGCGGTTATGACCTGCAGGGTCTTGCGGCCTCCGTCGGCATTCACGTACAGGCCCTGATGCGCGGCAATGCCGATTTTGAAGCCGACACATTCGACGACGATGACGAGGATGAACTCTGATGACGACCCAGGCCGACATCACCAGCCTTCCCTTCGAAAAGGCGCTGGCGGAACTTGAACAGATCGTGACACGGCTTGAGTCCGGCAAGGTCGATCTCGAGCAGTCCATCGCCATCTATGAACGCGGTGAAGCGTTGAAGAAGCACTGCGAGGCGCTGCTCAAGGAGGCGGAAGCGCGGATCGAGAAGATCACGCTGAAGCCCGATGGCACGCCGTCCGGCATTGAACCGCTGGATGTCGACTAAAGAGCGGCTCGACGAGGCCCTCGTCTCCCGGGGGTTCTGCCCATCCCGCTCCCGCGCGCGGGATGCGGTGCTGCGTGGCACGGTGCAGATCGATGGCGTGGCGGCAGTGAAGCCCTCTCAGGCTGTTGGCCCTCACAGCGTCATCACCATGGATGACGAGGCGCAGCATTACGTGTCACGCGCCGCGTTGAAGCTGAAGCATGGGTTGCAGCAATTTGCTGTCGATGCACGGGGCAAGGTCTGCCTCGACATCGGCGCGTCAACGGGTGGCTTCACGCAAGTGTTGCTGGAGCAGGGTGCTGCGCATGTGACGGCCATCGATGTGGGCCATGGGCAGATGAAACTCGAAGACCCGCGCCTCACCTTGATCGAAGGCCTCAACGCGCGCGATCTTTCAGCCGATCACCTGCCGCATCCGATCAGTCTGATCGTGTGCGACGTAAGTTTCATTTCACTGCGGCTGGCGCTGCCGCCTGCGCTGGATCTGGCGGAGGAGGGCGCAACACTCGTGGCGCTCATCAAGCCGCAGTTCGAAGCAGGCCGCGAGGCGCTGGGCAAGGGCGGCATTGTTGCCGATCCGCTGGACCATGAGCGTGTGTGCTGGGAGATCGCCGAATTCCTGAAGCAGCAGGGCTGGCGGGTTCAGGGCCTCACGGCCTCGCCCGTTGAAGGCGGCGATGGCAACCGCGAGTTCCTTATCGCTGCGGTGAAGGGTTAGTTAACCCACCTGCCCGCGATGGCGCAGGAAGTGGTCGGCCAGCACGATGGCCATCATCGCTTCGCCCACCGGAACGGCGCGGATGCCGACGCAGGGGTCATGGCGGCCCTTGGTCATCACATCCGTGTCTTCACCCTTGGCTGTGACTGACTTGGTTGGCGTAAGGATGGAGGATGTGGGTTTCACCGCGAACCGCACCACGACATCCTGGCCGGTGGAAATCCCGCCCAGAATTCCGCCGGCGTGGTTCGAGAGGAACTCCGGCTTGCCGTGGCGCATGCGAATCTCATCGGCATTCTGTTCCCCCGAGAATTCGGCAGAGGCAAAGCCCGCGCCAATCTCGACACCCTTCACCGCATTGATGCTCATCATCGCGGCGGCAAGGTCCTGATCGAGCTTGCCGTAAAGCGGCGCACCCCATCCTGCAGGAACGCCGCTCGCCGTCACCTCAATGACAGCACCAATGGAGGAGCCTGATTTCCGCACGCCGTCGAGATAGTCCTCATAGAATGCCGCGGCCTTCGCATCGGGGGTGAAGAAGGGGTTGCGGTCCACCTCCGACCAGTCCCAGTTGGTGTGGTCGATCTTGTGTGGCCCCATCTGGATCAACGCGCCCTTGATGGTGACGCCGGGAATGATCTTGCGGGCGATGGCGCCTGCCGCCACGCGCGCGGCCGTTTCGCGCGCCGAGGAGCGGCCGCCCCCCTTGTAGTCGCGGATGCCGTATTTCGCCTGATAGGTGAAATCCGCGTGGCCCGGGCGGAAGGTATCGCGGATCGCGGCATAGTCCTTGGAGCGCTGGTCGACATTCTCGATCATCAGCATGATCGGCGTGCCGGTCGTCACCTGTCCGTCGGTGCGGTCATCCTCGAAGACGCCGGACATGATCTTCACCTGATCCGGTTCCTGGCGCTGGGTTGTGAAGCGCGACTGTCCCGGGCGGCGCTTGTCGAGGAAACCCTGAATCTCTTCTGCCGTGAGCGGAATGTTGGGCGGGCAGCCGTCAACGATTGCGCCAAGGGCTGGCCCATGGCTTTCGCCGAAGGTGGTGACGCGGAACAGGTGGCCAAAGGTGTTGTAAGACATGGTCTTTACCTAAGCCGCATCGGCCCCGGCGTCAAACCACTCCGCCTTGCCATCGACCAGCTTGCAGTAGAAGCCCTGGTGCAT
>CAYMQH010000084.1:0-13285 GCA_964392525.1 uncultured Aestuariivirga sp. | reverse complement strand
GCTCGAGCAGGCGGGAGTGGAGATAGAACACGTCGCCCGGATAGGCTTCGCGGCCTGGCGGGCGGCGCAGCAGCAGCGACATCTGGCGGTAGGCAACGGCCTGCTTCGAAAGATCGTCATAGGCGATCAGCGCGTGCATGCCATTGTCACGGAAATACTCGCCCATGGTGCAGCCTGTGAACGGAGCGAGGTACTGCAGCGGGGCCGGATCGGACGCCGTGGCGGCAACGATGATCGAGTATTCGAGAGCGCCGTTGTCTTCCAGCACCTTGACGAACTGGGCAACGGTGGAGCGCTTCTGACCGCAGGCGACGTAGACGCAGTAGAGCTTGTCCTTCTCAGGGCCTGAGATGTGGATCGGCTTCTGGTTCAGGATGGTGTCGAGGATGATGGCGGTCTTGCCGGTCTGGCGGTCGCCGATCACGAGTTCGCGCTGGCCGCGGCCAATGGGGATCAGCGCGTCCACGGCCTTGAGGCCGGTGGACATCGGCTCATGCACCGACTTGCGCGGAATGATGCCGGGGGCCTTCACGTCGACGCGGCGCATTTCCTTGGCCTTGATCGGGCCCTTGCCATCGATCGGGTTGCCGAGCGCGTCGACGACGCGGCCGAGGAGTTCCTTGCCAACCGGCACTTCCACGATGGCGCCGGTACGCTTGACGGTGTCGCCTTCCTTGATCTCACGGTCGGAACCGAAGATCACGATGCCGACGTTGTCGGTTTCGAGGTTGAGGGCCATGCCCTTCATGCCGTTGGCGAATTCGACCATTTCGCCGGCCTGAACGTTGTCGAGGCCATAGACGCGGGCGATACCGTCGCCGACCGACAGCACCTGGCCGATCTCGGTCACTTCGGCTTCCTTGCCGAAGTCCTTGATCTGCTTCTTGAGAATTGCGGAAATTTCGGCGGCGCGAATGTCCATCAGGCGGTTCCCTTCATGGCGATCTTGAGATTCTGGAGCTTGGTCTTCAGCGAATTGTCCATCATGCGGGAGCCCACCTTCACGATGAGGCCGCCGAGGATCGAGCTGTCGACGCGGGTGATAAGCGCAACGTCACGGCCGAGCGAGGACTTGAGCGCGGCCTTGAGGTCGTTGAGTTGCTGGGCCGAAAGCGGTTCGGCGGAGGTGACCTCGCCCGCGATCTCGCCCTTCGAGTGGCTGAGCAGCGTTGCATAGGCCTTGATCATCTCGGGCAGCGCCGCGAGGCGGCGGTTCTTTGCCGCGAGCTTGAGGAAATTGAGGGTGGCCCCCGACACGCCAAGCTGACCGGCCACGCCATCAAGCGCCGCGATCTGGTCCTCGGAGGAGAACACCGGCGAGCGGACGAGCCGCTTCAGGTCGTCCGACTGGTCGATGGCGGCACCAAAGGCGGCAAGCTGGCTGCCGACCTGCTCGGTTGCCTTTTCATCACTTGCGAGCTCGAACAGCGCACTCGCATAGCGGCCCGGAACTCCGGAAACTGTCTGATCTGTGGTCGCCACGATCCGTCTTTCATTCAGTTTGGCGGTAAAGCCCTTGAACAACAGGGACCTTACCGCTTGAATTTCTGGGAGGTCGGCGTGCAAGGATGCACACCCACGGACCGGGACCCCAGCCCCGCCGCGCGGGTTGGCTATCACAGTGGGACAGGACTCGCAATCTCTCTCACGCGGCGGATTGACGCGACTTTGGAAGAGTTGCTGCCCGCGCCTCTGGACGGGGCGCCCGGGCAAGCAAAAACCCGCCGTGGCAGGGCCAGCGGCGGGTGTCAAACGATGGCCGGGCGGCGTGGCCCGGCAAGCGCAGCACTCAGGCGCGCGCGGCTTCGCGGGCAAGGCGCGGAATGTCGGCGCGCGAGATGCCGAGATCGGCGAGGTCACGGTTGGACAGGCTGTCCAGTTCCTGCAGGGTGCGCGAATAACGCTTCCAGGTGGAATAGCGGGACTTCAGGACTTCAAACATGGGTCATTCCCCTTTGGATTGACGGTTCTTGATTGCTCTTTGCAGGGGAAACTTAGGTGCGCCGCAGCAAAATGAGAAATGCATTTTTTGCATGTCTCGCTTTCATGTTATGAAAACAAATGCTTAACTAACGGTTTTCAGCGAAGCCAAACTGTTGCATTGCCGCAAAAATAGGCGCTCACGGTCAGAGAGCCCGGCACCAGAACTGCATCGCGTGTTCTGTTTCCTCCGCCTGCTCCACTTCCTTCCACGGGAAACTGGCGACAGCGCCTGCGAGCGGGGCATAGCCGCGCTTGCCCCAGAAGCTGTTGAGGGGCGAATAGCCTGCGGGCTTGTGCGGATGATCTTCAGGCCTCACCACGCCATAGAAGCCGGTGCGGCTGAAGCCGCGGGCGCGCGCCGCGGCTTCCCGCGCGTCGAAGAAGCTGTGGCCGATGCCATGGCCCCGGTACTCCGGCAGCAGCACGGACTCACCGAAATAGAAGATCTCGTCAGGCACCAGGCCAACCCGGGCGATGGGGTCCTTGAAGGCGTCCTTTTGCGCCCGGAGCGGCGATGCGGTGGCCGCGCCGATGAGTTGGCCGCCATCGAGCGCCGCGACAACCACGGCACCCTCGGCCCTGGCGAAATCCTCGAGGTACCAGGCCTCATAGTCGGCATCGCCATCATATAGATAGGGATAGGCACGGAACACGCGGATGCGCAGGCCAGCCAGATCCCTGAGATGTGGCGCAAGGGCTTCGCCCGAGAGTTGCTCGATGCGGATCATGCGCTGACGAGGGCGATCCACGTCTTGAGATTGTAATAGGTCGTGAGCCGGGTGATCCGGCCATCCTTCACCTCGAAGAAACTGCCGCCGGGCAGGACATAGCTTTGCCCCTTCGCCTGCGGCAGCCCCTCATCGGTGGCGATATAGGTGCCGTTCACGATGAACTCGGCGGCGGCGCGGCGGCCATCGGCATTGCTCATCACGGTGATGCCGGTGAGCGTCTCGCGGTAGCAGCGGTCCATGTGCTGCATGAACGCGCGGAACTTCTCATGGCCGACGCGCGAGGTGCCCTCATTCACGTCGTGGCGCACCTCGGGGTCAAGGCAGGCGATCATGCCCTCCCGGTCACCGGCGTTGAAGCAGGCGAAATAGCGTTCGATGAGCTGTTCGGTTTCGGCGCGGAGCATGTCTGCCTCCCCTGATTGCCATTGTGGTCATGGAAAAGGCCCGGGCCTTCAGGGCACCGGGCCTTTTTCTATCGTGACATCAATCCCGTTCTCAGAACAGGCCGACGATCTGGCCCTTGTCATCGAGGCCGATGACTTCAGCCGAGGGAACCTTGGGCAGGCCCGGCATGGTCATGATGTCACCGCAGATGACAACGATGAACTCAGCACCCGCCGAGAGACGGACCTCGCGTACGGGCACCACATGGTTGGTGGGCGCGCCCTTGAGGTTCGGGTCGGTCGAGAACGAATACTGGGTCTTGGCCATGCAGATCGGGAACTTGCCATAGCCAGCCGCATCCCAGGCCTTGAGCTGGTCGCGCACCGACTTGTCGCCCACGATGTCGTCGGCGCGGTAGATTTCGCGGGCGATGGTCTTGACCTTGTCCCACAGCGGCAGGTTCTCGTCATAGATCGGCTTGAACTGCGCCGTGCCCTTGTCGGCAAGTTCGGCCACATGCCTGGCAAGCGCTTCCGTGCCCTTGCCGCCTTCGGCCCAGTGGGTGCAGCGGAAGGCTTCGACGCCGTGGGTGCGGCAATAGTCGATCACCGCCTGCACTTCGGCATCGGTGTCCGAGATGAAGTGGTTGATGGCCACAGCGATCGGCACGCCGAACTTCTTCACGTTCTCGAGATGGCGGCCGAGGTTGGCGAGGCCCTTCTTGAGAACTTCGACATTCTCGGTCTTGAGCTCATCCTTCGCAGCGCCGCCATGCATCTTGAGCGCGCGCACCGTGGCGACGATCACCGTCGCGGCCGGCGTGAGGCCAGCCTTGCGGCACTTGATGTCGAAGAACTTCTCGGCGCCGAGGTCAGCGCCGAAGCCCGCTTCGGTGACGACATAGTCGGCAAGCTTCAGGGCGGACTGGGTGGCCATCACCGAGTTGCAGCCATGCGCGATGTTGGCGAAGGGGCCGCCATGCACGAAGGCTGCATTGTTTTCCAGCGTCTGCACGAGATTGGGCTGGAGCGCGTCCTTCAGCAGGACGACCATGGCGCCCGGCGCCTTCAGTTCCTTGGCGAGAACCGGGGTCTTGTCCTTGCGGTAGGCGACGACGATCTGCCCGATGCGGCGCTCGAGGTCTTCAATCGAGGTGGCAAGGCAGAGGATGGCCATGATCTCGGAGGCGACGGTGATGTCGAAACCGGCTTCGCGCGGATAGCCGTTGGCGACGCCGCCGAGCGAACAGACGATCTCGCGCAGGGCGCGGTCGTTCATGTCCATGACGCGGCGCCATGCGACGCGGCGCGTGTCGATGCCGAGTTCGTTGCCCCAATAAATGTGATTGTCGATCATCGCGGAGAGCAGGTTGTGCGCCGAGGTGATGGCGTGGAAGTCACCGGTGAAGTGCAGGTTGATGTCTTCCATCGGCACGATCTGGGCATAGCCGCCACCCGCCGCGCCACCCTTCATGCCGAAGCAGGGGCCGAGCGAGGGTTCGCGCAGCGCCACCATGGCCTTCTTGCCGATGCGGTTGAGACCGTCGCCAAGGCCCACCGTGGTGGTGGTCTTGCCTTCGCCCGCAGGCGTCGGGTTGATGGCGGTGACAAGGATGAGCTTGCCGTCCTTCTTCGACTTGAGGCTGTCGATATAGGAGAGCGACACCTTTGCCTTGGTGTGGCCATAAGGAATCAGGTCCTTTTCCGGGATGCCAAGACCCTTGCCGATTTCCATGATCGGCTTCATTTTTGCCTCGCGGGCAATTTCGATATCGCTCTTCACCGTGGACATTCCATACTCCCTTGAGGTGGATTTTCTTGAACTGGCTGGTTTACCTGCAGTAAAAATACATTACTGTCAGTAAATGTCGACTGATTCCTTTAGATGAGGCGGTGCGGGCCATCAAGGCCTACTCGGGCAAGTGTCTTGCTACAGGGTTGCACCATGTGCGATGCCTTTTGCGACATGTCGGGGTTGATTTTCTCCAGACGACGCCGCCAACCTGCCCGATGACAGTTTCAGGATCTTGACAATGCGCAGCTTTGACCGCCCCGGCCGTTCTGCAGCCTTTGGTGCCAGGGGAATGGCGGCAACCTCGGCCCCCCTCGCCACGCTTGCCGCCATTGACACGCTGCGCGCGGGCGGAAACGCAGCGGATGCCGCTGTCGTCGCCTCGGCCGTGCTCTGCGTCGTGGAACCTGCCATGACAGGAATCGGCGGCGACTGTTTCGCCCTCGTCGGCACGCCGGACGGCAAGGTGACGGGCCTCAACGCCAGCGGCCGGGCAGCCCGCGCGGCGGATGCCGATTGGCTGAGGCGCTCCGGCCTCACCAGCATTGCGCCACGCTCCATCCATGCCATCACGGTGCCGGGCGCGATTGACGGCTGGGACAGGCTGCTGACGCAGCATGGCACGATGGACCTGGGCGAAGCGCTGAAGCCCGCCATCCGGTTGGCCGAAGAAGGCGTTCCGGTGACGCCGCGCGTGGCCTTGGACTGGCCGGACGACACGCCCGCCCTCGCCGCCGATGCGGGCGGCCTGATGCATTACCTGAAGGATGGCCGCACACCGCGCCTTGGCGAGACGATGGCCTACCCGGCATTGGCGGCGGCGCTCAAGACCATTGCCCGCGACGGGGCCGGGGCCTTCTACACCGGCGACATCGCCGGGGACATAATCCGCACGGTCAGGGCCAGGGGCTCGCTCCTCACCATGGAGGACATGGCGGCGCATCAGTCCAATTGGGTAAAGCCCATCGCCACACGCTTCATGGGCCATGACATTCTGGAGATACCCCCGTCGGGACAGGGCCTCACGGCGCTGATTGCCTTCAACATCCTGTCGCAGATCGGCCTGTCGCGCCATGCGCCCGATTCCGTCGAGCGCCACCACATCGAGATCGAGGCGATGAAGCTGGCCTGGGAACTGAGAAACCGCCACATTGCCGACCCGGATCATGCGGAGGTTCCGGTCGAGGAGTTGCTGTCCACGAGGACCGCCGCCCGGCTGGCCGCCATGATCGACATGCGGCGGGCGCTCGACATCGAGACCAGCATGCGCCAGTCGGACACAATCTATCTGAGCGTCGTTGACGAGAAGCGCCTTGCCGTCTCCTTCATCAACTCGGTCTATTGGGGCTTCGGCTCCTGCGTGGTGACGGAGAAGACAGGGATCGCGCTGCAGAACCGCGGCGCCTGCTTCGTGACCGATCCCCTCCACCCCAATTGCATCGCGCCGGGCAAACGCCCGCTTCACACCATCATTCCCGCCATGGTCAAAAAGGATGGCCTCGTCGACATGAGCTACGGCGTGATGGGCGGCGACTATCAGCCGATGGGCCACATGACAGTGGCGGTGAACCGCTACGTCTATGGCATGGACCCGCAGGAGGCGATCGACTGGGCCCGCTATTTCCCCAAGGCGGGGAAGGTGCAGGTCGAGGGCGGCGTGCCGGCGCATGTGCAGGAAGGTCTCGCCGCACTGGGGCATGTGCTGGAGACGCCGCCCGAACCGCTGGGCGGCGGTCAGGCCATCGCCATCGACCACAAGCTCGGCATGCTCATCGGCGGATCAGACCCGCGCAAGGATGGCTTTGCATTAGGGTACTGAGCCCGTCTGTTAAGGATTGGTTTCACCATCTTTCCTAAACTCATGGCCCTTGACGGCGAGGGCGCGGAGGGATTTTGAGCGAGCGGCAGCAGGGCAGCGGATCTGACGGTGGACGGCGCGAGACCGCGCCCGGCCGTACCGCGCTTCTCGCCATTGAGGCCGCTGGGCTGGCAGCCTACCGCTGGACCATTGCAAGCGATGAACTCGTCTGGTCGCCGCACGCTTCCGAAATTCTCGGGGTAGATGCCGCCCAGGTCAACACCGGGTGCCTCTTCGCGTCCTTCCTCGACCCCGACAATCTCACCAGCCGCTATGAAACCGTGATGCGCAGCGGCGATGCCGATGGCGGCAACGGGGTTTCCTTCGAAATCGAATATCGTTTCCGCCCGGCAGGCCGCGGCGGCCGCGCCAGCCTGTGGCTGGAGGATCAGGGCCGCTGGTTCGCCGGGCATGATGGCAGGCCTGCCGAAGTGCTGGGCGTGGTTCGCCGCATCGACCAGCGCCAGAAGCGGGAGGAGCATCTGAGCTTCCTCGGCAATTGCGACCCGCTGACAGGCATGATGAACCGTGGCCGCATGATGGAAGCACTGGGCGGCGCCATGATGGCCGCAGGCCGCGAGGGCTCTTCCTGCGCCTTCCTCGTTGCCGCCATCAACAATCTCTCCGTCGTCAACGAGGCCTATGGCTTCGAGGTGGCAGATGAAGTGATCGTCACCATGGGGCGGAGGCTGCAGCGCGTCGTCCGCACAGGCGATGCGGTGGCGCGCTATTCGGGCTCGAAGTTCGGCATCGTCCTGAACCACTGCTCGCCCGAGGAGCTGCCCGTCGCGGCGGAACGCTTCCTGTCGGTGGCGCGCGAGAGCGTGATCGAGACAGGCCACGGCCCGGTGTGGGCGCTGCTCTCCATCGGCGCGGTGGTGCTGCCCCGCCACGCGAGCGACCCCGGCACGGCGATAGCCCGCGCCGAGGAGGCGCTGAGCGAGGCACGCAAGCACCCCGCCGACGACATGGTCATCTACAAGCCCTCCGAGCAGTTGCAGAGCCAGCGGTCCGGCAATGCCCACACGGCCCATGAAATCGTGCGCTGCCTGAAGGAGGGCCGCTTCCAGCTGGCCTTCCAGCCCGTGGTGGATGCGGCGACGGGAAGGCCCGACTTCCACGAGGCGCTGCTGCGCATGAAGGCGGCGGACGGCCGTACCGTCGCGGCAGGCCACCTCATTCCCGTCGCCGAGAAGCTCGGTCTCGTGCGCCTCATCGACCTTGAGGTGGTGCAGATGGCACTCGGCGTTCTGGCCCGCCACCGCGAGGCGAAGCTCTCGCTCAACATCTCCGGCACCACCGCCACCGATCCGCGCTGGTATCCGCAGATCATCGCGCTGCTCTCGGGCCACAAGGCGCTCGCGCCACGCCTTACGGTCGAGATCACCGAAACCGTGGCCCTGGGCGACATGCGCGCCACGACGCGCTTCGTCGAAGAGTTGAAGGCGCTGGGCATCAAGGTGGCGATCGATGATTTCGGCGCGGGCTTCACCTCGTTCCGCCACCTGCGTGCCATTCCGGTCGATATCCTCAAACTGGACGGCAGCTTCTGCGAAGGTCTCTCACGCAACCCCGAAAACCAGTACTATGTGCGCTCACTGCTGGCGCTCGCCCAGAATTTCGGACTCCGCACGGTGGCCGAATGGGTGGAAACGGCAGAGGACGCCGCACTCTTGAAGGCCTGGGGCGTGGACATGATGCAGGGTAGGCTGTTCGGCATGGCGGAGCTTGCGCCGCCATGGCCGGAGAGCGGGGCGGAAAACACCCCGCTGCCGCCGCCCGCCGGGGAGACGGTGGCGGCCTTTGAACAGGATCTGGAAGGCGAACTGGCAAAGCTGCGCCACGCCGTGACGCTTCTCGACCGGGCCTTCACCAGCCGGACCGGTGAAACCGTTCAGGCCGAGCCCAGCCTCGCCGACCTGGTGAGCGACACGGCCCGCAGCCGGGCCGGCTGACGCCTTCGTTACTTGTTGGCGAGGGTGTCGATCTTCTGCTGCATGGCGGCGAGCTGGTCCTTCAGTGCCTGAAGGTCCTCGCCCGTGGCGGCGGTGGAACTGCCCTGCGGCTTGCCCGGCGCCGGAGCACCCGGTACCGTTCCGCCCATCGCGGCGGCAAAGGGATTGAACACCTTCATCGCATCGCTGAACATGGCCATGTTGCGCTGGGCCTGATCCTGCATGGCCTTGAACGGATCAGCGCCCCAGGCTTCCATCATCTGGGCACGGAACTTCTCCTGCTCCTTGCCGAGGTTATCCAGCGAGAACTCGAGGAAACCCGGCACGAAGGCCTGCATGGAATCGCCATAGAAACGAATGAGCTGGCGGAGGAAATTGATGGGCAGCAGGTTGGTGCCCTTGTTCTCCTCCTCGAAGATGATCTGGGTGAGGACGGAGCGGGTGATGTCTTCCCCGGTCTTGGCGTCATAGACCAGAAAATCAGTACCGGCCTTGACCATGGTGGCAAGGTCGTCGAGGGTGACATAGGTGCTGGTCGCGGTGTTGTAGAGCCGCCGGTTGGCATATTTTTTGATCACCACGGCGCTCTGCGGCGCTGCCTTCTCTTCACTCACCGGCTTATCCTCCATAGGCTCTGGCGCCTGCCCCAGCCGGTTGCTCCGGCATTTCGGGGCTTTTCATGTGAAAAACTTTGCTCTCTGCACTGCACAATTGCAAGCGCAAAAAAATTCCGCACTGCGGGCGTTCAAGACCTATGTCGCATTGCACACATGATGATATGAAAGGCATATACCGACACAATAATCATCAATGGAGGCATTCATGGCCGGTTCTGGAAATGGGATTGTCATCGTCTCGGCGGCGCGCACGCCGGTGGGCTCTTTCAACGGCTCCTTGTCGAGTGTCGCGGCGTCCTTCCTGGGCACTGTCGCGCTCAAGGCGGCCATGGAACGCGCCAAGATCGAGGGTGCGGATGTGGACGAGGTGATCCTCGGCCAGGTACTGGCCGCAGGTCAGGGCCAGAACCCGGCCCGCCAGGCCGCCATCCATGCCGGAATTCCCAATGAAAGCCCCGCCTGGGGTATGAACCAGCTGTGCGGCTCGGGCCTGCGCGCCGTGGCGCTCGGCATGCAGCAGATCGCCTCCGGTGACGCCCGGATCGTGGCGGCGGGCGGCATGGAGAGCATGAGCAAGGCCCCGCATGTGGCGCATCTGCGCGACGGCGTGAAGATGGGCGACTGGGCGATGGTCGACACCATGATCAAGGATGGCTTGTGGGACGCCTTCAACGGCTACCACATGGGCACCACCGCCGAGAACGTGGCCCGCCAGTGGCAGATCACCCGCGACATGCAGGATGAGTTCGCGGTGAAGAGCCAGAACAAGGCGGAAGCCGCCCAGGCCGCCGGCAAGTTCAAGGACGAGATCGCCCCTGTCACCATCTCCACCCGCAAGGGTGACGTGGTCGTCGACCAGGACGAATACATCAAGAAGGGTGTCACGCTCGACTCGGTCGCAAAGCTGAAGCCCGCCTTCGCCAAGGATGGCTCGGTGACGGCCGCCAATGCTTCCGGCATCAATGACGGCGCCGCCGTGGTGATCCTGATGAGCGAAGTGGAAGCCGCAAAGCGTGGCCTTACACCGCTTGCCCGCATCGCCTCCTGGGCCTCCGTCGGTGTCGATCCCGCCATCATGGGCTCCGGCCCCATCCCCGCCTCGCGTGCAGCGCTCAAGAAGGCCGGCTGGAAGGCCGAGGACCTCGACCTCGTCGAAGCCAATGAGGCCTTCGCGGCGCAGGCCTGTGCCGTCAACAAGGACATGGGCTGGAACCCGGACATCGTGAATGTCAATGGCGGTGCCATCGCCATCGGCCACCCGATCGGCGCGTCGGGCGCGCGCGTGCTCAATACGCTGCTGTTCGAGATGAACCGCCGTGACGCGAAGAAGGGCCTTGCCACGCTGTGTATCGGCGGGGGTATGGGCGTTGCCATGTGCCTGGAGCGCTGAGTTACATTCGCCACATCCCTTTCCGCCTCTCCCCCGCAGGGGGGAGAGGACTAGACATCAGAAACATCAATTCAGGAGGAAGACATGGGTCGGGTAGCAGTGGTGACGGGCGGCAGCCGCGGCATCGGCGCGGCGATTTCCAAGGCGCTGAAGGCAGCGGGCTACACGGTGGCCGCCAATTATGCGGGCAATGACGAGGCAGCCGCGAAGTTCAAGGCCGAGACGGGCATTCCCGTCTACAAGTGGGACGTTTCCAATTACGAGGCCTGCGCCGCCGGATTGAAGCAGGTTGAAGCCGACCTTGGGCCTGTCGAGGTGCTGGTGAACAATGCCGGCATCACGCGCGACGCCATGTTCCACAAGATGACGCCGCAGCAGTGGAACGAGGTTATCAACACCAATCTCAATTCGCTGTTCAACATGACGCAGCCGATCTGGGGCGGCATGCGCGACCGGAGCTTCGGCCGCGTGATCTGCATCTCCTCCATCAACGGCCAGAAGGGCCAGATGGGGCAGGCCAATTATTCCGCCGCCAAGGCGGGTGACATCGGCTTCGTCAAGGCGCTGGCGCAGGAAGGTGCTGCCAAGGGCATCACTGTCAACGCGATCTGCCCGGGCTATATCGGCACGGAAATGGTGAGGGCCATCGCGCAGGATGTTCTCGAGAAGCGCATCCTGCCGCTGATCCCTGTCGGCCGCCTCGGCGAGCCGGAGGAAATCGCCCGTGCGGTCGTCTTCCTGGCTTCGGATGATGCCGGCTTCATCACCGGCTCCACCATTTCCGCCAATGGCGGCCAGTACATGATGTAAATCAAGGACACGCCAGCGTTGCCGACGGAAACCATGCCCGCGCTTGACGCGGGCATTTTCTTTTATGAAAGAAAGGCATGGAACTGGCGGCGCAAGATCTGACATGCGAACGCGGCGGGCGGATTGTCTTCCGTGACGTCTCACTGTCGCTGAAGTCGCGGCAGTTGATGCAACTCACGGGGCCGAATGGCTCCGGCAAGTCATCCCTGTTGCGCCTCATCGCGGGGCTGAACGAAGCGCAGTCGGGCACCATCATGCTCACTGGCGGCTCCGGCGATCTCACCATCGGCCAGCAGGCGCACTACATCGCCCATCAGGAGGCGGTGAAGGCCGCGCTCACTGTGTTCGAGAACCTCGATTTCTGGCGAGGATTTCTGGGTGGCGGGGATGTCGCTGAGGCGCTGGAAGCCTTCGATCTCACGCGTCTCTCCTCCTACCCCGCCGGGCTTCTCTCGGCCGGGCAGAAGCGCCGGCTTGCACTCGCCCGCCTCGTTCTGGTGCCGCGCGTCCTCTGGCTGCTCGATGAACCCACCGTCGGCCTCGACACCGCGTCGCTGTCCCGCCTCGTGGCGGTGATGGATGCGCAACTCGGCAAGGGCGGCATGATCATCGCCGCCACCCATGTGCCACTGGGCCGCGAACCGGATCTACGGCTTGATCTCGGCGGTCGGCCATGAGCCTCATCCTCACACTGATCCGCCGTGACCTGTCGCTGAGCTTCCGCCAGGGCGGCGGGGTTGGCACGGCCTTGGGCTTCTTCCTGACCGTTGTCGTCCTCCTGCCCATCGGCATCGGACCGGACCAGGCGCTGCTGGGCCGCATCGCCCCTGGTGCCTTGTGGATCTCGCTGCTGCTGTCCGTGCTGCTCTCGGCCGACCGCATCTACCAGCAGGATTACGAAGACGGTTCACTCGACATCATGACGATGGGGCCGGTTCCCTTCGAGATGGTGGCACTGGCAAAATCCATCGCGCACTGGCTGTCGACCAGCCTTCCGCTGGCGATTGCAGCCCCCCTGCTCGGCTTCCTCGTCAACCTCGATCCTGCCGATATCCTTCCCCTGACCCTTGCCATGGCGCTGGGCTCCATCGCGCTGTCGCTGCTGGCCTCGATCGGGGCTGCGGTGACGGTGGGGCTGCGGCGGGGCGGGCTGCTCGTGTCGATCCTCGTTCTGCCCCTTTATGTGCCGGTGCTGATCTTCGGGCTGTCGGCCTCGCAGGGCCACGCCACGCCGGGCCTCACCACCGCCTCGCTGCTGATCCTTGCCGCCATTGCGCTGGTCAGCCTTGTCGTTTCGCCCTTCGCCTCCGCTGCGGCATTGAAGTCCTACCTCAAGTGACGGCGCTCCCCTAAAAGGCATTCCATGCAATATCTCGCCAACCCCACCCGATTCCTCAAAATCGCCAATGCGGTCTTGCCCTATGTCTGGGCCATCACCATCGGACTGTTTGCCGTCGGCCTCTACGGCGCGCTTGTCGTGTCGCCGCCCGACTACCAGCAGGGCGAGACGGTGCGCATCATGTACGTCCATGTACCCGCCGCCTGGATGGCGCTGTTCGTCTATTCGGTCATGGCGCTGGCCAGCGCCATCGCGCTGATCTTCCGCCACCCGCTGGCGGATGTCGCGGCGAAGACGGCGGCCCCCATGGGCGCCGTGTTCTGCTTCCTGTCGCTTGCCACCGGTTCGCTGTGGGGCAAGCCCATGTGGGGGGCCTGGTGGGTGTGGGACGCGAGGCTCACCTCGATGTTCGTGCTGATGCTGCTCT
>CAYMQH010000083.1:0-13326 GCA_964392525.1 uncultured Aestuariivirga sp. | reverse complement strand
TCAACGGTACTTGCGGATGCACTCGTTATATTTTTTCCAGTAATAGTTCCGCCAACGGTCTGAACTGCGGACCGCACCGCCGACGCCGCCGACACCCGCGCCGATGGCCGCACCGGTGCCCACGCCGCTGCCGCGGCCGCCAGTCACGAGACCGCCGATGATGCCGCCTACGACCGCGCCACCGATGGCACCGCCGACCGTGTTTCCGACCGACCGGTCGTCGGCATATTTCTCGGCCTTGCGCTGGCAATAGCGCTTCTCGCTGTTGGTCAGCGCCGCATGGCCGGGGGCTGCCGTCAGTGCCGGCATGGCAAGGGTTGCAATGACGAGGACAACTGCTTTCTTCATGGCTTGCTCCGTGATCAGGGCAGACACCGTCAGGTTAGCACATACCAGGGGTTGATGGCTATCACGCTCCTGCTCACCCCTACCGCCCGTCCGCTTGACCGCCTGACCGCGCGGTGGCTCGCCAACGCGGCACGCGGAATATGGAACATTCACATCGCTTTTCCGTTGGGCGAGGGCGCTGTCACATCGGTGACATGGCGGAAGGGGCGAGGAGAAGCACATTGCAGACCATGGTCAACCCCCGGCGCTTCATGGGGCAGGAGATGGCGCTCGCCCCGGTGGCGCGCGGCCAGTCAGTGGTGTTGCTGGCCGGTTTCCGGATCGGCCGCGTCAGCCACGCGCTAGGCCCGTCGGGAAGCTCGCATTGGTACTGGTCACTCACCGGTCCGCATTGCAGCGCTGCCCCCGATGGCGTTCCCCAGTGCGGCGAGGCGCGAACGCTGGGAGAAGCGAAGCTGGCGCTCCGCCGCGCCTTCGATGGCTGGCTGAACTGGGCGCTGGAACAGGATGGCCCTGTCTACTGGCACTGGACAGAGGCGCCACCCGGCGGCCCGACGGGGCAGGGACCGGGCGAAACCCTGGCCGCGAGTGGCTGAGGCCGGGCCTGTCGCCGCCATGCCAGTGGTTGCATCGACGCTCGCATCACGGCAATGCTCTTCGCAGGTTGAAGGCGGGGCCGTATGCAGAGGCTGGAACGTGAGCGGATGTTCGTTGCCGTCATGGAGACGGGGAGTTTTGCTGCTGCGGCAGCGCGGCTCGGGCTCAGTTCCGGCCAGGCCTCCAAGCTGGTGTCGCGGCTTGAGTGCGATCTCGGTGTCAGGCTTCTGAACCGTACCACGCGGGCGGTATCCGCGACAGAGGCCGGTCAATCCTATTTCGAACGCATCCGGGCGCTGATCGAGGAGTTCGACGCGCTCGACGAGGCGGTGAAGACCCGGTCGGGTTCGGTGGCCGGACGCCTCCGCATCACAGCGCCCCTGTCCTTCGGCAATGCGCAGCTCGCCCCCGTTCTCGCGGATTTCGCGCAGCGTTTTCCCGACGTCCACCTTGAGGTGAATTTCACCGACCGCATCGTGAGCCTTGTGGATGAGGGCTTCGATGCCGCGTTGCGGATCGGCGTTCCGGTTGACCAGGGCCTCATCGCGCGGAAACTGTGCGAGGCCCGGATCGTTGTTGTGGCATCGCCCAGCTATCTGGCGGCGCGCAGCGTGCCGTCCCGCCCCGAAGATCTGACCAGCCATGACTGCATCATCGACACGAATTTCCGTGGACGGAACAACTGGGCCTTCCGGCAGGGCGGCACGCCGGTCACGGTGAGCGTTAGCAGCAGGCTTCACCTGTCGAGTGCGGATGCCTGCGTGGCAGCGGCGGAGGCGGGCCTCGGCATCACGCAGGTGCCGGGTTTCGTGGTGGGCGCGCAACTCCGCTCCGGGCGTCTCGTGGCGTTGCTGACAGGTTTCGAGGCACCGCCCATGCCTGTGCAGGCGATGTATCCGCCCGGCCGTCATCTGGCGCTCAAGGTGAGGGTGCTGGTGGATTTCCTTGCTGAACGCTTCCGGGGTCAACCGGAATGGGAGCGGGACTGGCTGCCAACTCCTTCCAAATAGGAATTGGTATTCTTCCATTTTGCCGGATTATATTCAAATTGGAATAGAGTTATCCGGCATCCATCGCATGAGGCAAATCCGCCCGCGACTGGAAAGGAAACTCATATGTCCCACGCTGCTTCACAGTCTCCCGCTCTCTCCTCTGACGCAAATCACGTCGCCATTGCCGCGCTGGTGTTGCGCGTCACCATGGGTGTGGCCCTTCTCGCCCATGTCTGGCTCAAGATCTCGGTCTTCACGCCGGCCGGTACGGTTCAGTTCTTCCAGAGCCTCGGCCTGCCGGGACCGCTCGCCTATCTTGTGATTGCCGCTGAACTGGTGGGCGGCATCGCCCTCATCCTCGGCCTGTGGACGCGCGTCGTCTCGGTGGCGCTCATCCCCATCATGCTCGGCGCTGTCTTTGCCCATTGGAAGGCAGGCTTCTTCTTCTCCAATGAGGGCGGCGGCTGGGAGTTCCCGGCATTCTGGGCCGTGGCGCTTGCCGTTCAGGCGCTGATCGGCAATGGCGCCTATGCGCTGAAATTGCGGGGCTGATACGGATTGGAGTGCGGGCGGTCCCGCGGGACATGCTGCCGGACCGCCCGGCCTGAAAGGTTCAAAGATGCTCGTGAATGGAAAGTGGTCGTCAGACTGGCATCCGGTTCAGGCCAAGGATGCGAAGGGCGGTTTCGTGCGACAGTCTTCCCAGTTCCGCAACTGGGTGACGGCCGACGGCGCAGCCGGGCCGACCGGCGAGGCCGGCTTCATGGCTGAAGCGGGGCGCTATCACCTCTATGTCGCGCTCATCTGCCCCTGGGCCTCCCGCACCCTTGTGGCGCGCAAGCTCAAGAAACTCGAGGGCGCGGTCTCGGTGTCCGTGGTGGAGCCTGAACTGGGGGCCGAGGGCTGGCGCTTCGCCAAAGGCGCGGACCCGCTCAATCAGGCCCAGCACCTGCATGAAGTCTATACGGTGGCGGACGCAGGCTATACCGGCCGTGCCACTGTTCCGGTGCTTTGGGACAAGCAGCGCCGGACCATCGTGAACAATGAGTCATCGGACATCGTGCGCATGCTCAACTCCGGTTTCGGTGGGCTGGCGCGTTGCGATATCGATCTGTACCCGGAACATCTGCGCAGCGCCGTCGATGCGCTGAACGCGCCGCTCTACGAGAAGTTCAACAACGGCGTTTACCGCTGCGGCTTCGCCACCACGCAGGAGGCCTATGAAGAGGCCTTCCATGGGGTGTTCGAGATCCTCGACGAGCTGGAGGAACGGCTGGCGGTGGGGCCCTTTGTGTTTGGCGCGAACCTGACGGAAACGGATATCCGGCTGTTTGTGACGCTCATCCGCTTCGATGCCGCCTATCACGGATTGTTCAAGGCCAATCTCCGCCGCATTGCGGATTATCCGAATCTGTTCGCCTATCAGACCCGGTTGCTGAACATCCCGGCCTTCCGCGACACAGTGAACATCAGTCACATCAAGCGGGGGTATTACTCGATCAGGTCGCTCAATCCCTCCGGTATCGTGCCGCTGGGCCCGGCCGGCCCGACGCTTGAGGCAAGCGGTCTGTGACGGCGATAGGCTGGCGGGCGGAGCCATCGTCTCTCTCCGTTCCTGTTGGGGGTTTCGGCTGTCTCGCGCTATCCATGGCACTGGATTTGACATCCGGTTTGTCCGATCATCGGACAACTGACGCAAAGCGAATCCCATGGCTGAACTGAGCATCCGCATTGATTTTGGGCCGGGCCTCCGGGTGGGGCCGGGCAAGATTGCGCTTCTGGAGCAGATCGCGGAGCTCGGCTCCATTTCCGCCGGGGGGCGAGCGATGGACATGTCTTACCGGCGGGCCTGGGAACTGATCGATGAACTCAATTCCATTTTCGGCAAGCCGGTGGTTGAATCGCGCAGCGGCGGACGGAAGGGCGGCGGCGCGACGCTGACACCCTTCGGCCTCAGCCTCATTTCGCGTTACCGCGCCATGGAGCGGGCCGCCGCTGCTGCAACCGAACCCCATGTCGAGGCGCTGGTACGGGAACTGTCACGCTGCTAGAGCGGGCTGCGGTCAAGTGACTTCAAGGTCCTTCCTCTGTGTTCTGTCACCCCGGCCAACATCGGGGCCAGTTGCTTGTCTCACCATCTGGAAGGAAAGCTGATGACCGGTCTACGGCGGAATGGCGGGGAACAGTCCAGGGACGAGGGCCTGAAGTCTCTGGTCCGTCCGCCATCATTCCACATCTAACGCGGCGAGGGACCGCTGACCGAGACGGCCTTTGCCACCGCATACGCGCTGGTGCCGGGCGCCAGGCCCAGCAGTGAAGCCGAATGCCGGGTGATGCGTGCCATGATGATGGATCCGCCGCAGTCGAGCTTCACGGTGAGCGATGATGAATCGGCTGCCGTCAGTTCAACGATGGAGCCGCGCAGAATATTCAGTGCACTGATCTTCCGTGGCTCCTCGCAGGCAAGCATCACGTCCCGCGCGCGGATGCGCACGCGCGCCTCGGTGCCCGCCGGGCCGAGGTGGCCCGGCACATAGATATCCCCGGCGGGGCCGGCAAGCCGCGTAAGGCCAGAGGCTTCATCATAGGCGATGACGGCCATCGTGAGGACGGCGGCGCCTTCGTCGCGGTCCTCGGGCGGTACGAGATCGAGGCGCTGGGCAATCTCAGCGACCGGGCCGAAGGCCGCAAGGCGGCCGTTTTCGAGTACTGCGATGTCATCGGCCAGCCTGGTCACTTCCGCCACCGCGTGGCTGACATAGACAATGGGAATGCGGATCTCGTCGCGCAGGCGTTCGAGGTAGGGAATGATCTCGGCCTTGCGGGCCTGATCCAGCGCGGCGAGCGGTTCGTCCATCAGCAAGAGCCGTGGCGAGGCGAGCAGGGCGCGCCCGATCGCCACCCGCTGCTTCTCGCCGCCGGACAGATCTCGCGGGCGGCGGGCAAGGAGATGGCCGATGCCGAGCAGTGACAGCACCTGCTGGCGCGAGGCGTAGCGTTCGCTCCGCGGTGTGAACCATGCGCCATAGGCGAGGTTCGCTTCGACGGTCAGATGCGGAAAAAGCCGCGCATCCTGAAACACATAGCCAATGCGGCGCTGGCTGGCGGCGATGTAGAGGCCCGCTCCCGTGTCGAGCAGCAGTTTGCCATCCACCGAGACACGGCCATGCTCCGGTTTCACCAGCCCTGCGATGATATTGACGAGGCTGGTCTTGCCCGATCCCGAAGCACCGAAGATCGCCGTCAGGCGGCCCGTACTTTCGAATGCCGCCTCCAGCGTGAAGGCACCGAGGCGATGCCTGACGGATATCGCAAGGCTCATGCGGCGAGCCTCTGTCCGGCACGGCGGGCAAGAATTTCGGAGACCAGCAGCGCACCAAGCGAGATCACAACCGAAATCGCGGTGAGCTTGAGGGCGCCCGCGTCACCGCCTGGTATCTGGGTGTAGGTGTAGATTGCTGACGGCAAGGTCTGGGTTTCGCCGGGGATGTTGGACACGAAGGTGATGGTGGCGCCGAATTCGCCCATCGCCTTTGCAAAGCACAGGATCATGCCGGCGATGATGCCGGGGAGGGTGAGCGGAAGCGTGATGGTGAGAAACACCCAGAGAGCGTTGGCGCCCAGCGTTTCGGCGGCGGCCTCCAGCTTCCTGTCCACCGCCTCGATGGAGAGCCGGATCGCCCGCACCAGAAGCGGAAAGCCCATGACGGCACAAGCGAGGGCAGCGCCCGTCCAGCGGAAGGAGAACACGATCCCGAATTCCGCGAGATACGCGCCGATGAAACCGCGCTTGCCGAAACTCAACAGCAGCAGATAGCCAGTGACGACCGGCGGCAGCACGAGAGGCAGGTGCACCAGCGCGTTGACGAGTGATTTTCCCCAGAAATCACGCCGGGCGAGCGCCCAGGCGACGAAGATACCGAAGGGCAGGCTGGCGAGCGTCGCAACGACCGCAACCCTCAGGCTGAGGTGCACGGCGCTCCATTCTTCCGGGGTGAGGCTGTACCAGTCCATGTGCGTTATGTTTGATCAACTATAGCACATGCAGGGCGGGTTCAAGGCCCGGCCTGAATGGTCTCGATATAGCGGATCAATCCGGCGATGCGGCGGGAGGCGTCGTCCGAGGCCTTCATCGCATCCTCGACGTTTGTGCTCTTGCCAACCCCTTCGCTCACGAACACATCGCCCCAGGAGGGCATCTCCCGCGTGCCATGGCCATCGGGCATGTCGACGCCCGCGATGGTTTCAAACACCCGCCCCTCCGGGAAGCGCCCGTATTTCCGGGTGATGAGCGTGAGGTCGGCCGTTTTCGTCTTCAGCTCGGCGGCTTGCGGCCCGTCTCCCTTGCCGCTGGCACCGTGGCAGGATGCGCAGAGATGGCCGAAGTCCGCGCGGCCCTGCTCCAGCGCCTCATCCGCCGCAGCGGGGGCGGCTGCGAGACCGAGCAGGCAGACGATCAGGGCGGGGCGCATCATGCCGGTCACGCGATCTGTCCGATATCCTTCAACATGTCGGTGAACCACGGCGTCGCCGGGTCAAAATGTTTGCCGCCCTTGATGCGCGGGAATTCGATCGCGCGGAGCTGGTCGCCCTTGTCCTCATCGTGGCCGATGACGCCCGAGACGCCGGCCAAGGCAGACTCCACCGCCACATGCACCATGGAGCGGATCAGGTCGAGGTCCGCCCGGTTGGCGGCGGCCGAGCGGCCGAAATAGCCAGACTTCTGGACCAGCGTCTTGTCCGCGCCGATCTTCTTGGCGAATTGCTTGCCGAACCAGTCGCCGACCTTCACCTGATCGAGGCGGACATGGCCGAAGGCATCCCGCTCCACCTTTTCGCCCTTGGCTTCGAGTTCCGCGACGATCTCCTGAACGCAGGCACCTTCGCTGACGAAGATCGACACCGAGTCCATCTCGTCCATCACCTTCCGAAGGCGGGCCGCTTCGGCTTCGATGTCGATCGGCATTTCAGGGATATAGATGGCGTCGATGTCCTTGTGGCGGCGGGAGAGGTTGAACTCCGGCAGGAACTCCAGCTTGTTCAGCCGGTCGCGCCAGGCGCGGGCCGTGGCGGCCGTGAGCCAGCCGCAATTGCGCCCCATGACCTCATGGATGACCAACTGGCGCGAGGAGGTGGATTGCTCGTTCACCACATTCTCGAAGAATACCGCGCCCTGTTCCGCGGCGGTCCAGGCGCCGAGCGTCTGGCGGATTGGCACAACGTCATTGTCTATGGTCTTGGGCAGGCCAACCACTGTGAGCTTGTAGCCATTGGTACTGAGATAGCCCGCGAGATCGGCCGCGGTGGTGTTGGTGTCGTCACCGCCGATGGTATGGAGAATGGTGACGCCATCCTTGACCAGCTGGCTCGCCGCCACTTTCAGCGGGTCGTCGCCCTCCCGAACCAGGCCGCGTTTCACGCAATCGGCCACATTGGTGAGCTTCACCCGGCTGTTGCCGAGCGGCGTTCCGCCATGGGCATGGAGCACATGCGCGCGGCGGCGCACCTCCGGTGTGACCGCGATGGAGTTGCCCTGCAGCAGCCCCTTGTAGCCCGAGAGGTAGCCGATCATCGGCGCATCCGGCGCAATTTCGGAATAGCGCTCGATCAGACCGCCCACGGCGGAGGAGAGGCAGGGGGCCAGGCCGCCCGCCGTCAGCATGGCAATCTTGTGGGGGCTGGTCATCTGCAGGTTACTCCTCGTCAATTCGGCGGGCTCAGGGTTAGCATTCCGGCCGCGTTTCGCAAACCCGCCAAAATGCGCAGGCCAGCGGTTCGATTTTCATTGAACTGGGGCGCATGGATTCCCACCTGATACATGTCAACCTTGAAGAGAAGGAATGATCGAGATGACAGGTTCGGCTTCGGCTGGTTTCGAGCAGCGCGGTGACAGGAATGAGCGCCGCTGCGGTTTCGGCAGGGGCGCACGCTGGTCGGCATGGGAGATCGGTGCGGTGATCGCCGGTTTCGTGGTGTTCTGGCCGCTTGGGCTCATCGCGCTCTTTCTGAAGTGGAAAAATGGCGAGATGTGGAGAGGCTCGGCAGAGGCCGCCGCGCCATGGGCTGGTTTCCGCATGCCGGACTTCGCGGCATGGAAGCGGTCGCCCGGTTCCTATACGTCTTATGGCCTGTCCGGTTCCGGTAACGCTGCCTTCGATGAATACCGCCGCGAGCAGTTGCGCCGCCTGGACGAGGAGCGCCGCATGCTGGAGGAGGAGCAGAAGGCGTTCCGTGACTTCGTCGAGAAGCTCCGGCGTGCCAAGGATCAGGAGGAGTTCGACCGCTTCATGGCCGAACGAAAGATGCCGCAGCAGTTCTAGGCGCGCTGACGCGATGAGTTATCTTGAGCCCGGCCGGCGCGCCGGGCTCATCTGTATCTGGCGGCTGTTCGAGCGGCATCGGGAGCGAGCTTTCCTGCCGGGGTTGGAAGACATCGCTTGGCTGTTCTGCGAAATCAGAGCTCCGGCTCTTCCCGTCGTGGCGGCGGCTGCAGGACGTCCACCGGCCTCGCGGCTGCGGGCTTTCTCTCGCTGAATGAAGGGGCCCGCGGAGCGGGGCGGAAGCTGCCGGGCTCGGGCGTGACGGGCGAAGGCGTATAGGTAGCTGTACCCGCGCCGTGCGTGATGCCGGCTTCGATGACGACATCCTGCCCGCCGCCGATCAGCACCAGATGCTCCACATTGTCACGGCGCAGCAGCACCAGGCGGCGGGTCTTGTCGAGCTCATAGTATTCGCTGATACCCAGCCGCTGGCCGCGCCGCCCATACATGCGCGGGCTGAAGGCCCGCCAGACAGCGAGCACGATCAGCAGGACCGCCAGCACCGCAATGGCTGACAGTATCACCTGCATGTTCTGGCTCAGGAATTCCATCTCGCCCCATCCTCCCCCAAGGTCCCGTAATGTCTCACTCCAGTAACGGGTTCCCGCTGGGGGCGCAAGGAAGGGTTGCGGACCGGCCATGCAGGTGATCCTGCTCCGGGCAATTCCGCTGCCAGCCGTTTTCCCTATACTGCCCTTGATTCGAGGTAGGGATTGAATGACCGACAGGAACGCGCCGGGCAGGGGCGAAGCCGCATCATCAGGTGGGTTCGGAGGTGCGCGAAGCCGTGCGCTTCTGGTCTTCCTGCTCACGGCGCTGGCCGCCATCGCGGTGGTGTTCTGGCTGCGGAACATCGCCCCGGCCTATTCCTTCTGGGTCATGCTGGGGGGCGGTGTGCTGGCCGTCATCGGGCTCTTCGCGGTGCTGGCCTTCGTGGCGGGGCTCATCCGCTTCGGTGGCGGCTCCAGTGACAGGGTCTTTCTTGCCGCCCTGACGGATGGCCTCGGCCACCCGCTGGTGGTGACGGATGACCGTGGCCGGGCCATCTATGCCAATGCCGCCTATCTTGACCTCGCGCGGAAGACGGGCACCAGCCGACTGGTCGGCATGGATGTGCTGTTCACGCCCTATGCCGAGTTTTCCGCTCCCATCTACCAGCTGGCCCAGGCCGTCAATGTCGGGCGCAGCGAGATGCGTGAACTGCGCGTGCCCGCCGGCTCCGTCGCGCCCTGCGCCGCCGTGGAAAGGCCGGTGTGGGTCAGGCTGACCGCCCGGCCCTTCACGAGCGGCGGCAAGCCGCTGCGCCTGTGGCAGCTTCAGGACATCAGCGATGATCGGGCGCGCCAGGAACAGGCCTTCGCCCGGTTGCAGTTCATCATCACCTACCTCGACAGCGCGCCGGCCGGCTTCTTCTCGACCCTGAGCGGCGGTCAGGTGGATTATGTGAATGCCACGCTGGGACAGTGGCTCGGCATCGACGTCACGGAGGTCGAGAATGCAAGTCTCACCCTGACTGAGTTGCTCGGCGAAACCGCCGCGCGGCTGATCTCGAGCATCGCCGTGAAGCCGGGCAGCACCGTGACCGAGAGCTTCACCATCGATCTTCGCAATGTGACGACAGGCAAGCTGATACCCGTCCAGCTCATCCACCATGTGGAGTTCAATGCAAGCGGCGAGGCTTCGCCTTCGCGCACCATCGTCATTCCGCGCAACCTCACCGGCATGCCATCGAGCGGCGAGATTTCCGCCCCGCGCCTGTCGCGCTTCATCAACAATGCGCCCATCGGCATTGCCGAGATCGCCAGGGATGGCACGATCCGCATGGCAAACGCGGCCTTCATCGAGCTCTCGCAGAAGGCGCGGCGCGGGGCCGAGCTGGCGGGTGCCATTGTGCCGACTGAGCGGGCCGCCCTGCAGCAGAAACTGGCGCTCGCCCTGGGCGGCGAGGGCAGCCTTCACCAGATCGAGGTCAATGTCGAAGGTAACCCGCCACGCAATGTGCTGTTCACCTTCACGCGGCTTGCGGCGGAGGATGACACGGCGGTTGTCTTCGCGGTGGACAGGACAGAGAACAAGTCGCTCGAGGTGCAGCTGGCGCAAAGCCAGAAACTGCTGGCCGTGGGCCAGCTGGCCTCGGGCATCGCGCATGACTTCAACAATGTCCTGACCCCCATCATCGGCTTTGCGGATCTGCTGCTGGCCAAGATGCGCCCGACGGACCCTGCGTTCGCCGATGTGATGAACATCAAGCAGAATGCCAACCGCGCCGCCAACCTCGTGCGCCAGCTCCTTGCCTTCTCGCGCAAGCAGACGCTGCAGCCCAAGGTGCATGTGCTGACCGAGGCGCTCTCCGACCTCGGCAACCTGCTGGGCCGCGTGCTGGGCGAAAAGGTCGAACTCAGGATCTCGCACGACCGGGACCTCGGTTTCGTACTGGTGGACATCCACCAGTTCGAGCAGGTCATCATCAACCTCGCCGTCAACGCGCGCGACGCCATGCCCAATGGCGGCACGCTGACGGTGAAGACCTACAACCTGCCGCTTGAAGCCTCCCGCACCATCATGCCCACCCTCATGCCGCCCGGCGAATATGTCGTGTGCGAGGTGCAGGATACCGGTACGGGCATTCCCGAACACATCCGCGAAAAGATCTGGGAACCGTTCTTCTCCACGAAGGATGTTGGCAAGGGCACCGGGCTCGGTCTGTCCACCGTCTATGGCATCGTGAAGCAGACGGGCGGTTTCATTTTCTGCGACAGCGAGGTGGGCAAGGGCACCACGTTCCGGATCTACCTGCCGCGATACTACCCGCAGGCGGTGGACCCTGTGCCGGACGAAAAGCCGGCTGAGCAGCCCAAGCGCGACTATACGGGCCGCGAACGCATCCTGCTGGTGGAGGATGAGGACGCGGTGCGCGCCTTCGCGCTCCGCGCACTGGCCTCGCGCGGCTATACGGTGGTGGAAGCCGACTCGGGCGAGAGCGCCATCGAGAAGATTGATGCCGACGAGAAGGGCTTCGATCTCATCATCTCGGATGTGGTCATGCCGGAGATGGATGGTCCGACGCTGCTGCGGGAATTGCGCAAGCGCGGCATCCAGACCAAGTTCGTGTTCGTGTCCGGCTATCCGGGCGAACAGTTCGAGCAGGATCTCGAAGGCCATACGGGCTTCAGCTTCATGCCGAAACCCTTCTCGCTCAAGCAATTGGTGGAAAAGGTGAAGGAAGCCATTGAAGGCTGACGCACCTGCAGAGAAGGGGTCGCCATAAGTGTAGCGCTGTATGCCAGGTTGTGTCTCTGGCCATGTTTGCGCGGCGCTGTGCCCTTTATCCGCTGTTCCGCTCTGTTCCCGTTTCGTCTGGAAAAATCTTAACGAAAACAATAATCACGTCACTCAAGAATTCCGCTTGCGCACCGAACAGAAATAGAACATAGTTCGAACAACGGCGGCGCGATGACGATTCACTGCCTCCGGTGGACCCAGGCGGAATGAAGGAGTAAACGGATGGCACAGTCGAATCTTCGGGTCGTTGAGAACACTATGGACAAGAGCAAGGCACTGGACGCGGCCCTGAGCCAGATCGAACGGGCGTTCGGCAAGGGGTCGATCATGAAGCTCGGCGCCTCGACGGCGCTGGAGATCGAGGCGATCTCAACGGGATCGCTCGGGCTGGACATCGCGCTCGGCATCGGCGGCCTGCCGAGGGGCCGGATCATTGAAATCTATGGGCCGGAATCCTCCGGCAAGACGACGCTGGCCCTGCAGACCATTGCCGAGGCCCAGAAGCGGGGCGGCATCTGCGCCTTCGTGGACGCCGAACACGCGCTTGACCCGGTCTATGCCCGCAAGCTCGGCGTGAAGGTGGATGACCTCTTGATCTCCCAGCCTGATACGGGCGAGCAGGCGTTGGAAATCGCCGATACGCTTGTGCGCTCCGGCGCGCTGGAGGTTCTGGTGATCGACTCGGTCGCGGCCTTGACGCCGCGCGCCGAGCTTGAGGGCGAGATGGGCGATCAGCTGCCGGGCCTCCAGGCCCGCCTGATGAGCCAGGCGCTGCGCAAGCTCACCGCGTCGATCTCCAAGAGCAACTGCATGGTGATCTTCATCAACCAGATACGTATGAAGATCGGCGTGATGTTCGGTTCCCCCGAGACCACCACCGGCGGTAATGCGCTGAAGTTCTATGCCTCGGTCCGTCTCGACATCCGCCGCATCGGCGCCATCAAGGACCGCGATGAGGTGGTGGGTAACCAGACCCGCGTGAAGGTGGTGAAGAACAAGGTCGCGCCGCCCTTCAAGCAGGTCGAGTTCGACATCATGTACGGCGAGGGTATTTCCAAGGTCGGCGAACTGGTCGATCTGGGCGTCACCGCCGGCGTTGTCGAGAAGTCTGGCTCCTGGTTCTCCTACAATGGCGAGCGCATCGGTCAGGGCCGTGAAAACGCCAAAAACTTCCTGCGTCAGAACCCCGATATGGCGAATGCCATCGAGCAGACGATCCGCTCCAATGCCGGCATACTTGCCGCCGCCCTGAGCAATGCCGCCGAAAAGGACGGCGGTGACGCGGACGACTAAGCCTTAGAATTCCGGAGGCTTGTGCCCAAGGAGCCTCCGGTGAAGCCTGGTGTTGCCCCACACCGCAGGCGAAAGCCGCCCTCCGCCACCCCGCGGGGGGCGCGTTCGCTTGGGGAGTGCGATGCCGCCTGTCAGCCCGCTGGCCCCAATGCAGCGGTAATTCTGGACAGTTCAGCCTGCCGCCATTAAAGACCCGTCAATCCACCAACTCACCATTCATTGCCGGGCTTCACGATGACAGGGCTTGCTCAGATCCGCTCCACCTTCCTCGATTTCTTCAAGCGTCAGGGGCATGAGGTTTTGGCCTCTTCGCCGCTGGTGCCGCGCAATGACCCGACCCTGATGTTTGCCAACTCCGGCATGGTGCAGTTCAAGAATGTCTTCACCGGCATGGAGAAGCGCCCCTACAGCCGCGCCACCACGGCGCAGAAATGTGTGCGCGCCGGCGGCAAGCACAATGACCTCGACAATGTGGGCTACACCGCGCGCCACCA
>CAYMQH010000082.1:2183-13900 GCA_964392525.1 uncultured Aestuariivirga sp. | reverse complement strand
GTCGAAATGCATAAGCAATGGCCTGCTTCGCTCCGCCCTACGGGCTCCGCTACGCAGCCCATTGCTTCAGCCGCGCTCATGCGCAACAAAACGGCTCCACTCTAATCGCAGCTGGAGGAAAGCTGGGGGCCAAGTCACACACCCAAAATGGCATCAAATGACGCATATCGGCGCTTGCAACAGCGCAAGCGCGCCACCTAAAACGGTTCACCAGTCGAGGCCTACTCTCCGCTAAATCACGCCACAGCTAACTTGCGCCTCAAGTTGTGCCGACTGTTCTGGCGACGGACAGACAGGAGGAACCGGTTGAGAAAAAGCTATTTTGCCCTATTTCTTGCGAGCGCCCTTGCGCCGCTTCAGGCCGCTGGACAAGAAATGGCTCCGGAGAGGGAGCAAGCGACAGCAAATTTCGAGATGGGGCCGTTCCGCGACCAGGAATACCCGCTAGAACTTGGCGGTGAGGCATGTCGTGTGTCCAGTTCCGAACGAGCGACGGCATGGGCGCAATCCGTAAATAGATCAGAGATTTATTGTGGAACTGATCGTATCGGATTCGTCATCCAACAGGATGGACTACCCTCGCAATCAATGGCTGCCGACGTTGACCCTGCGACCCTTGATCATGTTTCGCGGTATCTGCGCACGACTGAGGCTGTGGTCTGCGAGCCTCCTCAGATTATGGAGTTCGGTGGCTTGTCTGTCTGGGCGCTTCCTTGCCTCGACATACTGGATGAGTGGCCAAGCCTAGCTCTTGTGCACAGCTCTGCTAACGGCACGCGGGTCGCATTTGGCGCTGCCTCCGCATTTCCCTATCTCGCCTTCCAAGTGGGGGCTGAGGTTTCGGTTCAGCAACAACAGCAGATGGCCGACACGGTTGCCAATTTATGGCCAACAAAGGCCACGCTCGGCTCTTTGGCTGATCGTCGCCGAATTAGCGATCTATCGTCGCAGGCGCGCGCATCCAGCGAAAAACTCGATTTTCGAGCGGCGCAAGTACAGCTGGACGCCGCACTTGAAGTGCAGGTGCGGCTGTTCGGTGAATCTGATTTGAGGACCGCTGCGCTGCTTCTCGATTTGGCCATGGTTCTGGCTTACCAGGAAGACTTCGAGGCGTCCGATGCAATAATCCGCCGCGCTGGGCCGCTGATTGATCGCTCGCCGCGGCCAAGCGATCGGGCGCGTCTCTCTGCTTACCAAGCAAGTATCGCAGCACTGAGAGGGGAGTTTCACACAGCCAGCCAATACGCAAGCAGTGCGACTGCCCAATGGCGGCAGATCGCCGAAAGCAGCGACCAAGGGGCCCTGCTTGCGCTTTTTCAGTCAAGCGATGAACAAGCGATTGATGCACAACCGGAATTGGCGCTGGCACTGGCGAGAGAGGCATCCATTCTATTGAGGCTGGATGATCCCGTCTCCGCTTATGCGAAAGCGGGCGAGGCGCTTTTCGTTTTCAATTCCGCAACGCAGAGGCCCCCGATCTGGCGGTCGGAAATCCTTGCGGTGCTGGGCGAGGCCTCGTCGGCACTGGGCCGTTTATCTGCTTCCGAACAGTTCTTTGAGAACGCTGTTGCCATCCGCCGATCGCTTCAAGGAGACGGTGTAGGTGTTGTGCGGCTGCTGCTTGCACAAGGACGGGCGTACCAACGTGAAGCGATGAACGTAAATGCGATCATTACCTATCGCAGTGCTATCAGTATCGCCCAGGAAATGCCGCGTGGGTCAGTGTCCCTGCGGGTCGATGACTTGATCCCTTTTGCTCAAGCGGTGTTGGCAGAAGCTGGCGCGACGGCGGATGAAGATGAAAAGCTCGGCTTGATGACCGAGCTTTACGATGCGTTCCAGTTGGCCTTCGTACCGGGCCGCGATGAAGCGGTCGATCTCGCCTCACTTCGAATAACCGAAGCCAATCCGGAACTGGCCGAACTTGTAACCGATTTGACGCGAGCCGTACTTGCACAATCTGAATTGTCCGGAAGACTGACGGTCGAACGCGGCAAACCGGCCGCTGAGCGCGACGACAATCTGATTGAGGCTCTGGTAGAACGGCTTGAGAGACAAGCTGAAAATGCAGCTAGATTGCGGAACACTCTTGCTGCAGATTATGCGGAATACCAGTGGCTTGCTGAAAATCGGGCGCCTGATCTCGATATTCTGCGCGGCGCCTTGAGGGACGATGAAGCGCTGGCCAGTTTCCTAATAGGACCAGACGTTTCATTCCTGCAGCTGGTCATGAGGGAACGAATCTACATCGCACCCATCGCGGCAGGTAGTGACGATCTGGCCGGAATGGTGAGTGCCTTGCGAAGGGGGCTGGAAATCGAAGGTGGCTCAGTTAACGAGTTCAACCTCGCTGACGCGCATTCCCTTTACCAGACATTGTTTGGCGGCGTCAGCGAGCCGCTTTCACAGGTCAAGCGCTTGATCGTGGTTCCTAACGGGCCTCTAAGCAACCTGCCCTTCGGCACACTTGTGACAGGTTCAGCTGCGGAAGGAGACTACAGCAATGCTCCGTGGCTGATCAAGCGCATGTCGATAACACACACGCCATCGATCGTCAGTTTCGTCAACTTGCGGTCGACGAAACCAGTGCAGGCTGCACCGAAGCCTTTTTTGGGCATAGCCAATCCGACCTTTGAAGGGGCAGGCCCAGTTCTGCCGGTCGATGATTTACCAACATGCAATCCCGAAGGCATTGCCCTGCCAAGCCGCTTCGACAATTTGGTTTCACTGCCGGACACCATCAGCGAAGTTCGCGCCGTAATTGCCTCCCTAGGGGTTGAAAACGCTGATCTGTTTTCGGAAGGTCAAGCCAAAGAAAATGTGCTCCGCGGCCAATCTTTAGACCAGTACAACATCATTTACATTGCAACGCATGCGGTGATGCCGGGCGAGGTTGCATGCCAGCGCGAACCTGGGATTGCGCTGGCGCGGCCAACTAACTCGGTCGGGTCGCGGGATGAGGACGGCTTTCTCGATGCCAGCGAGGTTGCGGCCTTAGAAATCGCTGCGAACCTCGTCGTCCTGTCTGCGTGTAATACCGGCACCGGTACGAATTCGGCGGTTCAGAAAGGCGACGCGCTCTCTGGGCTTGCTGAAAGCTTCTTCATCGCAGGCGCGCGCAGTTTGCTTGTGACGCATTGGCAGGTTCCATCTGCCGCAACGGCGGCTCTCATGCGCGACATGTTCGAAGAAATAGGGAGTAACCGGGCGCTTGCCACGGACACCGCGCTGCAACGTGCCCAGCTGCAGTCCATAAGTGATCGGGACACTGCGCATCCCTTCTTTTGGGGTGCCTTTGCATTTGTCGGAAGCGGCAATGAAGTGGTTTTTGACGAAGGGGCGGGTTCATGATCCGGTCCTTGCTTGCGGCATGCACACTATGCCATGCCATTCCGGCTGTGGCACAGTCCGTAGTGATTGTCGAAGTTCGTGGGATCGACCTTGAAGTCGGCTCGCGAGTTGATGAAGCGCGTTCGGTCAATCTGCCGGCGGGCGGAAGGCTGGTCGTCGTGCGAACCGATGGCACAGTGATACGCCTTCGTGGACCACATGTCGGCCCGTTGAATTCTCAGGCGCCTCCTAGACAAGGCGCAGGCCGTGCGCTCGCAACACTGGTTGCCACTCGCAATGACAGGGCCAATCGTGTGGGTGCCGTGCGGTCGGGCTCGAATGCCGCGCCTCTTCCATCGCCTTGGCTGATCGACGTTACCCGCCCGGGTGAAAGGTGCCTTGTTGAAGGCGCGCCTATCGTCTGGTGGCGGCCAACCAGCGAGACAACCATCGATTACAATCTTTTCCCAATCGATCGTTCGTGGAACTCCCAATTACGGTTCGAAGCAGGACAAAGCACCGTATCGATTGCCAAAGTGAGCGATATCGAGGTGACAAAAACGTTTGTAATCGAAGATGCCGAGCGCGAGTACAGCATTCGCCTGCACCTGATCCCACAGGATGTGACCGAGCCGGCCGTCTTGGCTGGCTGGCTGATCGAAAAAGGGTGCATCCAGCAAGCCGACGCCCTCCTTGCCCTACTGCTTCTTGGCGCCAATCCAGATAGCTCGCACATTTGATGGAAAGGCTGCAATTCTTTAGAGAGCTTCGAATGAAAGCTCCTAGACGATCAGTTCTTTGGATCGCGGTCGTGGCTATGATTTCGGCTTTCATCGCGGTTTTGGCCGTCCATTTTTTTGCTCCGCTCAATAATCTTGAGAAGAAGCTTGCCGATATCCGCGTGGCTGCTCTCGAAATGCCAAGACCGCCCTCCGACGAGATCATTGTGGTGGCCCTCGATGAAGTAACACTGTCGCAATTTGCCTATCGCTCGCCGATCGATCGCGCGTTTATCGCCGACCTGATCGAGCGCATCGACGGGGCCGGCGCCAAGGCTCTGGGGGTCGACATTCTGGTCGATCAGGCCAGTGAACCGGAAAAGGATGACCGGCTCTACAACGTCATCCGGAATGCCAAGACCCCGCTACATTTCAGCTTCACGTCCGACCCCGCCTTCGTGAGCGAGTATCAGCTGGAATTCATGCGGGAATTCATCCCGGCCGACAAACGCATGGAAGCAAGATTGCTGTCCGACCCGTTCGACGGGCTGGTGCGGCGGGTCAACACAGGCGGCGTCGAAACCAATGGGAAAATCGTCTATGATGATGATCATCCGCCCAGCTTTGCCGCAGTTATGGCGGGCTATCTGGGCGTTCCGCTCCCGCGTCGCTCGCGCGAAATCGCTTGGCGACCCCTCTCGGCGGAGGGAGATGAGCCGATCCCTGTCATTTCGGCTAGTTATGTTCAATATCTGCCCGACGAGATCTTCGCTGGGAAGGTCGTACTGATCGGTGCCGTCCTCTCACTGACGGACAGGCATCCGACCCCGCTCTCGGTCATAGACGATGGCGACAGGGGTTTGATGCCGGGAGTGCTTGTTCAGGCTCATACTATAGACACGCTCGTTTCCGGAGCTCCCGAGCCGGTAGCTGCGCCACTCATTACACTTTTGATTGTCGCAATGGCTACCGCGTTGGGCGTGCTCATAAGTCAGATGCGCAAAGGGCTGCTGTTTAACGTCGGGCTGTCTTTGCTTGCCCTCGTGGCATACTGGGTCGTCGCCATCGTCGGTTATGGTTATGGCGTCGTGATGCTTCCACTGCTGATGCCATCCTTTGCGATGTTGCTGTCGGTGTGGATGATGGACCTGGTCATCGGCCGCGCCGAGCGTCTTCAAAGACAATTCATTCAGTCCACCTTCTCGCGCTACGTCTCGCCCGCGGTGGTGGAGCGCATTGCTGCAGATCCAAGCGCTGCGGCAATCAGCGGCGAAAAGCGCGAGGCTACCTTTCTGTTTACCGACGTGGCCGACTTCACGACCATGTCCGAACTGCTGTCCCCCGAAGAACTCTCGGATGTTCTCAATCACTATCTCGATGGTGCCTGCGAAATCGTTCTTCGCCACGGGGGCACGATCGACAAGTTCATCGGTGATGCGATCATGGCGATCTTTAACGCGCCTATCGAACAGCCAGATCATGCCGCAGCCGCTGTCAGTGCGGCGCTAGAACTGGATTGTTATGCCGAGCGCTTTCGCGAGGAATGCAATGCCAGGGGCGTTCCCATCGGAGTGACCCGCATCGGCATACATTCCGGCCCCGCGGTGGTCGGCAATTTCGGTTCCTCGCAACGCATGGATTTCACCGCACTGGGCGACACGGTCAACACAGCCGCCCGCACCGAAGGGATCAACAAATATTTTGGGACCCGGATCTGCTGCACGCAATCCGTCGTCGATCTTGCCTACGATCATGCCTTCCGCACCATCGGCCACTTCGCGTTAAAGGGGAAATCCCAATACACCACGTTGTACACCCCTCTCCCCGCTGGACATGATCACGACGCCGAAAAGGATTACCGCGAGGCATTCGCCTTGTTGGAGGCAGGAGGCGCTCAGGCGAAGATGCGTTTCGAGGCTCTCAGGGAGAAGTACCCTGCCGACCCATTGATCAGCTACCACTGCGGGAGACTGCGTGACGGCGAGATTTCGGCGCACATCAAGATGAGTGAAAAGTGATTAGGGGTGTGATTATGCAACGGGTCTTGGTGCGACTGCTGACGTCGCTTGCCCTGCTCGCACCGGGGCAAGCGCTGGCGCAATCTGCTGGCCTGCCTTCAGAAGCGGACATTTCCAGATTGCGGTTGGGTCCACCCGAATTGCCTGCACAGCAGGATCTCGACCTAACTATCCGCAATCCAGAGAGATCCGCCGTCCCAAGAGACGTCTCGACCATCGATTTCTTTGTGTCGCGGGTTGAGGTAAACGGGGTTACCTTTTTTTCGGCGGATCGGATCCGCGCGATTTTCGCTCCTCTCGAGGGACAGCAGATAAGGCTGGAGACGCTCCGTGAACGGGCTGACCAGCTTCAGGCACTTTATGCCGAGCAGGGCTTTTTGCTGACGCGTGTCATAATCCCCCCGCAGAGGATCGAGGGCGGTACGATCATAATCGAGGTCGTCGAAGGTTACATCGATGACATCCTCCCAGAGAACGACGCCGGTGTGGGCGCGCGATTGGCGCAGGAGGCGCTCGAGACGCTGCAAGGACAGCGACCGCTGAACATCCGCGAGCTAGACGGCAAATTGCTTATCCTGAACGAAGTCCCTGGTATCGCCGCAAGGACGCTGCTTCGGCCGGGAAATGAACTCGGCGCCGCAAGCATGGTCGTCTCGACTTCCAGATTGCCCAACCAAGGTTTCGCCAGCATCGGCAATACCGGTTCGAATGCCATTGGGCCGACAATCTATTCTTTGGGGTACACCATCAATTCTCCGCTGGGCCGGCCGGGAGCGCTAGACTTCTCGGCTACTGTTGCGGGCAGAAGCCTTGAAGAACTGCGGGCTGCCAGCGCACGCTATGCCGTCCCCATCGGCAGCAGCGGGACAATTCTGTATCTTGGCGGGCTCGCAGCGCGAGCAAAGCCGGGAGGCGAGGCAGCGGATCTCGATGTTTCCAGCGCCTCCTATTCTCTCGAAGTCGGGCTGCGCACGCCTCTGCACAGGTCTCGTGCAAGTGCGCTCTATCTTGAAGGGGCCTTCCTATTCGCCCGAACCCGGACGACTGCATTGGGTGCCGAAATCACCCGCGACAAGATTTTTAGCCACCAGATCGGCCTTCGCGGGCGGCATCAGTCCTCTTTCGGGCAAACGACCGCGCAGGTTGTGGTAACCGCAGGGTTGCCGGCCTTCGGCGCCCTTGATGAGGAAATCCCCAATCCTTCCGTGGCAGGTTTCGACCCCAATTTCAGTAAAGTGAGCTGGCAGCTCGACCACACGGTTGCACTCAACAACAACACCTCGTTTTTGGCGCGCTTGGTCGGTCAATGGACAGATGACCGACTGCTGGCAGGTGAACAATTGGCGTTCGGCGGACAGCTTTTGGGGCGTGGATATGCACCTTCGGCGCTGACAGGGGACAAGGGTATCGGCGTCTTGGCCGAACTTAGCTTCGATATTCCGTGGGCCCAGGCGCCGGGCGTCATTAGTAATGTCGAGCTTTATGGTTTTACCGATGCCGCGCAAGCCAGACTGCTCCCGGCAGACGGTATCCCTGCGGAGAGGCAGAACCTTGTATCCTACGGCTTCGGGCTGAGAGGCCTGCTGGCCGACCGGCTCATCCTCGATCTGCAATTCGCCTCCGAGGGGCGCGATATTCCTGGCGGAGAAAGCCGCCCGGCACGGATTAACCTCAGCCTTGTATCAGCCTTCTGATGCTGTTGCGCCGAGCATCCCGATCTCGGGAAGGGAAAATAATGAAATTACGTCGTTTTATGCTATTGGGAACGGCCAGTTTCAGCTCTGTGGCGGCAGGCCAGAGTATTGTGGCGGCTCCGGCGACGGACCAGCCTCCCGTTGTTGTTGCGGGCAGCGCCACCCTCAGCACAAATGCGACCGGCACGGTGCGAACCGTAACGCAAACCACTGATCGGGCGTTTCTTGACTGGAGCACGCTGAATGTTCCTCAAGATCACACCCTCCGGTTCGACCAACCAGATGCGAATTCGATCACGCTGAACCGCGTCACGGGCAATACTCTTTCGGTGATCGACGGGCTCATCGAGGCCAATGGCCAGGTGTGGATCCTTAACCCGAACGGCGTCTTGATATCGCCCACCGGGCAGGTCACCACTTCGGGCTTTCTCGCTTCGACCGGAAACATCGCACACACCGATTTCATGAACGCAACCGGGCAGTTCGCGATTGGCACCAATGGGTCGTCTGCCTTCATTTCTAACCAGGGAACAATCACCAGCAGCCTAGGCTACACCGTGCTCAATGCTGTCTCAGTCCAGAACAGCGGACAAATTGCGGCAAGCCGTGGAACGGTATTGTTGGCATCGGCCGACAATCTCAGCCTGTCCTTTGATCAAGGGCAGCTGATTTCCTACGATCTGAGCAACAATCCCGTCCTTTCGGCCAACTTGCGAGACATTTCCAACACAGGAACGATCTCCGCGAACGGCGGTTTGGTCGCTCTGAGCATGGCTTCCGCTTTGGGCGCGATCAGCGGTGTCATTAATGTCGAAGGCCTGATTGAAGCCAACAGCGCGCAATCTGTAAACGGCAAAGTCATTCTTGATGCTGGCCCCAATGCCGCGCTGAGAATCAAGGGAACCGTTACAGTCGAAGGCCTCGAGACCGGCGATGTCGGAGGTGCCATCGAAGCTCGTGGCAGTTTGGTGACTGTCGAAACCGATGCGATCCTGAATGCGGATGGGAAGGCTGGTGGCGGCGAGATCACACTTACCGCTAACCCGGCAGCGCAGACTGCCGTTGATTTTAGCTCTTTGCAGGATCATCGGCGACCTCACCATCTTCTGCGGCCTTGATCGCTCAATCCCTGCTTCAGCAGCGCGAGGTGCTGGTGAACGGGGCGCTGGCCAGCGTTGCGGTTCAGCAGGGCAGCGTCCTTTCCGCAAGTGCCACCGAACTTGGCCGCGGCGGCTTCATTCTTGTCGATGCCAATGACAACCTCGGACTTGCGGCAAAGGTGTCCGGGCTGCTCCGCGCAAACGGTGCCGGTTCCGGTTCCGGAGGCGATGGCGGCGAGATTGCACTTGGCGGTTTCCATCTGGACATCAGTGGTGCCACTCTGGAGGCGGTGGCCGGAAGCCCCACGGCAAGTCGAGGAACTGTCGAACTTGCCGCAGCTTCGATTGATCTGGTGGATCAACTTACCCTGGCAGGCTCGGATGTGTTAGCTTGGCAGTCATCAGCCACCAACTTGCCATTCTATGATCCGGCCGATTTGCAAAGCCTTGATCTAAAAGATTTGCAAGTTGCTCAGGCAGTGCCAATCGGTTTCGACTTCCTTTACTTCGGTGAAACATTCGACTCAGTCGAGGTTTCCTACGCCGGACTTCTGACATTCGGCACACTCAACGGAAATTCGCTCTGCTGCAATGGGCTGCCTTTGGCAGAGATCGCAGTTCCCCCATCGATTTTTGGTCTATGGACGGATCTCGGAATCGAACTAGACTCTGGCAGCAGTGTGTTGAACGTCCCAAGTGGGAAACCCCGGTTTGGCACGTTTGATCTTGGGAATGGCTTAAAGGAATTTGTCCTTCAATGGAGTGATGTACCTGAATTTTTTGACTTAGGAACAGGTAATAGCTTCGAAATTAGAATTATTAGTGATGGTTCTGTTATTCTCAACTATGGTGATCTTGATGTCAGCCGTCATACAATAACGACTGGCCTAACGGGACGAACAGTCAATGATGTATCGCAACTATTTTTTAGGGATGTAAATCCTAACAATGCTCTGGCCGATATTTCACAAACATCGGCCATATTTCGTCAGCCAGATTCTGCATCGCAAATCTTAAAACAGAGCATCGAAGATATCCTGAATGGTGGCAGCAATGTTTCGATAAACGCCAAGGACTTTACCGATGATAACAGTCGCAACTTTGCCATAGGCAACGTGACGATTTCAGGCTCGTCGACCTTGAGCTTGCCATCGAGTGGAGCGGCGCAACAGATTGTTGTTACCGCTGACAAAGATATCCGCATTGACGGCGATCAGATGTTTTCCGGCCCCGTCGAAGTCCGATTGGTTGCTGATGCCAATATGGACGATGTCGGAGGAAACGTCAGAGCAGGCAATATCTTGGATGCAAGCCTGATCGACATCACCGGTGATCTGATTTTATCAGGCCCGCGCGAAATCCGCGCGCTTGGTGATATTGTTGTCCGGGGCGACATCGTGACCGCGCCGGAAAGTGTCAGCTCGCAGTTAGTTCTGGATGCACTAGGGGAACTGACAGTCAGCGGTACGATCGGCGATGCCTCCCTGACCTTCGCCGAGCTGCGGGCGCATGATCTGGATGTGCAAGCGATCAGTGCGGTCCAGATCAGTATAGATTTGTCCGGGACAGGTGCCGTGACCGGCCCCATCACGTCGCCCTCGCTATCGAAATTGGGTTCGGGCAGTTTGTCACTGGCGGGCGCAAACTCCGCTTTGGGTGGGCTTAGAATTGCAGGCGGAAGGGTTATCGTCCCCGACGTAGCCAACATCGGGACAGGGACTCTTCAGTTTGCCGATGGCGAGCTGAACTTCACCGGTTCGTCCGCGATCGCTTTAAACAACTCCATTGTTATGGAGCAATCCGGCGACAAATCCTTTGTTGGTTCCGGAACGGTCGCCGGGTCGATCAACAGCTTGAGCGACGGGATCGGCCAGCTTGGCGTTAAGTCCGGCGGTGATCTTACTTTTGCTGGAGAGATTGGGACAGGCCAGAGGCTGAATGGCATCTTTGGGACGGCGGAAGGTCGTATCTTTCTGGGCGTCGACGCAAGATTGGTCGCATCAGATGTTATCCAGCTCATTGGCTTTGATGGCGTTACGAACCTGTCGGCAAGAGCCGACGTACTGACATCTAACGAATGGTTCATATGGAGCGGAAACCCCGATCCGTTTGGAGGAAGTAATCCCGACAATACCGGTGCACTTCAGCACGATTGGCGCTTCTACGGGATCAGCGAAGCCATGGTGCGGGGCGATGCGCTGTCACCCGAGCGGCCTGCTGGCGCCCATGGCTTGGGTTACGCCTTTGCCCCGGTGCTCACGCCGCAGCTGGGCTCCAGCCTCAGCAAAATTTATGATGGGGCCAGGGACTTTCTTACCACATCGGCCAATTTGAGTTTCGAGGGGCTCGTCAACGGTGACACCTTGAGCACCGTCAGCATCGGTTCGATACTGGCAGATGCTGCAGGAGTGTCGGCATCGCAAGCGGCCATTTTCGGCATTGATGCCAACTTCACCGATACTTCTGGAAAACCAGTGTTTGGCTATCAATTCAGCCCTACTATGACGGCGCCGGCTTCCATCCTGCCGCGCCCGCTGCTCGCCTCGCTCATTGGCGCGGTCAGCCGCAACTATGACGGCACCACCGGTGCTCTTTTGACCTCCGGCAACTTTGCTCTGGATGGCCTGGTTTCGGGCGAGACCATCACCGTCACGCAAACCGCAGGTGCCTTTGCCACTCCCAACGTCGGCACCAACCTCTCGATCAGCGCCCTCCTGGCGAGCACTGATTTCACTGCCGGGGCAGGCACGGATCTTGGCAACTACCTGCTGCCCACGAGCGCATCCGGCGCCATCGGATCGATCCTGCCGCGCCCGCTGCTCGCCTCGCTCATTGGCGCGGTCAGCCGCAACTATG
>CAYMQH010000082.1:0-2083 GCA_964392525.1 uncultured Aestuariivirga sp. | reverse complement strand
GGCAACTACCTGCTGCCCACGAGCGCATCCGGCGCCATCGGATCGATCCTGCCGCTAACCTTGGTCTATCGCGCCGATCCTGCGGTACGTTTTCAGGGTGCCGCGAACCCGACGTTCACGGGGTCAGTGACAGGGTTCTTGCAAGGCGAGACGCTGGCAAACGCTACAACGGGGTCTCTGATCTTCACTTCGCCAGCTACGAGCGGATCTGACGTAGGGCTCTATCCCATCCTCGGGGGCGGTTTGTTTGCGATCAATTACGTTTTCGTGCAAGCGCCGGAAAATGCCCAAGCTCTCACGATCCAGCCAAACATCCTGAACCAGGTTTCCAACGTGGCACAGACACAGGGCTCTGGTACGGGCGCATCGGGTGCGGCTTCTGGGTCCGGGTCTGGGTCAAACCCAGATTCGGCTTCCGGAAGCGGGTCGAATTCGGGCTCTGGGTCTGGGGAGGATCAGGGTTCGGGTTCGGAGTCTGGTGCAGATAGCGTTGATACGTCGTCATCTTCGGATGGCTCGGAGGCGTCTGAAGGAGGCTCAAGTACAGATTCGTCGGACGCATCGAGCTCTGCGGATGCCACCAATGCTGGGTCTAGCATCATCGGCACTGGCGACAACGATTCTGCAGTCAACAACGACGATAGCCCATCGGCTGATCAGCCAGTGTCTCAGCAATCATCGCCCGCTGTTGTTGCGGTCGAATTCGAACCGGCAAAGCCCTTGCCGCCCTCGCCTGTGGGTGAAGACCGGACCCCGACGCCGAGCGACCCTGAAGACAGCTCAGATCCGGTTCTTGCCGCCATATCCGGCGAGGAAAATGCTGAGATGCAAACAACCAATGTGCAACGGGAGTTTATCCAACTTACGCCCGCAATCTCGGTATCGCCGCAACCCCAGATCAGGCATTCACCCAGATCAACTGATAATGCGCTTTCGATCAATAGCTCACTAAGTCTTTGAATATCAATCTCTATTATTGTATGATAGCCTGCTTCCGTTTTGTTGGAGTTTCTTGGTGTTTGATGTTTCTGCGCGCGCATTTGCGCGCCTTCTCCTTACAGTTCTAGCGACTTGGGCTGCTGCTATCGCCGCACCTGCACATGCTGGGCCAGCACTTACCTTTACAGAAGGATGGGTTGGACAAACTGGAAACGGCAACAGCATCGCAAACGCGCTGGCTTTTTCGAGCGCCAGTCCAAAGACGATTACGTCCGTGACCGTTTCACAGGAACTCGGATCAAACTCGTTCCAGATCCAGGGCAATGATATTCCCGTTACTGTTCATGTGTTGTTTTCCGATGGTAGTCGTCAATCCGCCGATGGCGCCATTGTATGGCGGGAAACTAATGGCAGCACACTTCGCGGCATCGGCGTTATATTCAGGATCGTTAACAACATCAGCGACGGATATTCCGTTACATCAGGCGAAAAGACCTATCTATTGAAGGTTGCGGGGAGCAATCTTTCAATCGCAAATGGGCTTGGGGCTTCAGGTAATGCTGCGCTTAACCAATTACTCGACGCAATCAATGGCTTTAATCGCTCAGTTTCCAATTTTACGATCGAAAAAACCGCGCCAGCATCGGTAACTGAAGGAGGAGCCATCGCCTATACCATTGGAATAGGCAATAGCGGCGGCGGTACATCTGGCACCTCGGCGACAGTTCAAGACGTTCTCCCCTCAGGGATGACGTTTAACTCTGCCGTTGCGGGAGCGGGAGTATCGTCGGTATCGTGTAGCTCATCGGGCCAAACCCTGACATGTTCCGTTGCCCTTTCGTCGGGACTCGCTGGCAACTCAGCCACAGGCAGCGCAGCATTTGTTATCAATGCCATCGCACCCACAAGTGGTGCATCTATCACCAATCACGCTTCTATCGATCCAAACGGTGGCAACGCTCCTCCTCCTCCTGTCGGCTGTACCCTGTCTAGCTGTGCAAGCGCCACATCCAGCATAACTGGGACAGGGGTCATTTCGGGCACTATGGTCCGAAGCAACGGAACTGCGGTATCAGGTTCAACCGTCAACCTAGTTGATCAGCATGGTTCGACTTTAAGTTCCACAACTACCAATGTGTCGGGA
>CAYMQH010000081.1:0-14900 GCA_964392525.1 uncultured Aestuariivirga sp. | reverse complement strand
GCGGAGCGCAGCGCCACCTCCGTCTTGCCGAAACCGACGTCGCCGCAGACGAGCCGGTCCATCGGGCGGCCCTTCTGGAAATCCTCGATGACGGCCTCGATGGCCGAGAGCTGGTCTTCTGTTTCCTCGTAGGGGAAGCGCGCGGCAAATTCCTCATAGGCGCCCTCGGGCGGCGGCAGAACGTCACCCGGCTTCAATTCGCGCGCCGCTGCCGTGCGGATCAGCCCTTCGGCAATCTTGAGGATGCGCTCCTTGAGTTTGGCTTTCTTGGCCTGCCACGCGCCACCGCCCAGCCTGTCCAGCTGCACGCCCTGCTCGTCTGACCCGTAGCGGGAGAGAAGCTCGATGTTCTCGACCGGCAGGAACAGCCGGTCGCCACCGGCATAGGAGAGGAACAGGCAGTCGTGCGGTGCGCCCTGCACCTCTATCGTTTTGAGGCCCTCGAAGCGGCCGATGCCGTGATCGACATGGACGACCAGATCGCCCGGCACCAGTGCTGACAATTCACTGATGAAGTCGGATGCCTTCTTGGTGCGGCGGCCCCGGCGCACCATGCGGTCTCCGAGAATGTCCTGCTCGGAGATGATGGCGAAATCATCCGTCTCAAAGCCCTCCTCGAGCCCGAGGACGAGAAGGCCAGCAATCGCCTTGTCCCAGGAGAGGAACTGCGGCCAGTCCTTGGCGGCGGCAAGCGGGGCCACGTCATGGTCTTTGAGGATGGTCTCGAGCCGCTCCCGCGAGCCTTCGGTCCATGAGGCGATGGCAACACGGCGTCCGCCACGGCGGATGTCGTCCGTATGGGTTTTCACCGCCTCATAGACATTGCCGCCCGCCTGCGCGCGCTCAGCCGCGAAACTGCGGCCCCGGCGCCCTCCGAAGGAAATGGCAGAGGCGTCAGGCGTCTCGAAGGGCGACAAGGCAAGGAAGGTATGGTTGGTCTGATATTCCGCCCACTGTGCCGCGGTCAGGTAGAGCGTCTCGGGCTTCACTGGCTTGTAGGGCGCCGCGCCATAGGTTTCCTTCTTGTCGAGGGCTTCCCGCCGGGCCTCGTGGAATTCCTGGATCTGCTCCTGCCGGGCGGTTGCCGCTTCATCTGCGGCATGATCCAGCGTCACGACCGGATCGTCGAGATAGTCGAACAGGGTCGAGAGGCCGTCATGGAACAAGGGCAGCCAGTGCTCCATGCCCTGGTACTTGCGCCCGGCCGTGACGCTTTCATAGAGCGGGTCGTGAATGTCGATGCCCCCGAAGGTGCCGGCATAGTTGACGCGGAACTTCCCGATGGAGGTTTCGTTCAGCAGCACCTCATTGGCCGGGTTGAGCGTGAAACGCTTCAAGCTTGCCGTGGTGCGCTGCGTCTCGGGGTCGAAGCTGCGGATCGATTCCAGCGTATCGCCGAAGAAATCGAGGCGCACGGGCGCTTCCGCCCCCGGCGGAAAGATGTCCACAATGCCGCCACGCACCGCGAAGTCGCCGGGGTCAACCACCGTGCCGGTACGCGAGAAGCCGTTCTCGGCGAGGAAGGTGATCAGCTGGTCGGAAATCACCCGGTTGCCGGGTGCGGCGGAAAAACTCTGCCCTTCGATCAGGGCGCGCGGCACCACACGCTGCAGAATGGCGTTCACCGTGGTGAGCAGGACGAGCGGATGGCTGACAGGCTCCAGAAGCCTCGCCAGCGTTGCCAGCCGTCGCGCCACGATGTCGGGAACCGGCGAAACCCGGTCATAGGGCAGGCAATCCCATGCCGGAAAGCGCAGGATGTCGAGGCCGGGAGCGAAATAGCCAAGTTGGTCAGCCAGCACGGCGGCGCGCTGGTCATCGAGCGCCACATGCACCACCACGCGATGACCGGAGGCCCTGGCGATTTCGGGCAGCAGCATGGCATCTAGGCCCTGGGGCACACCCGAAACAGCGGTGCGGCCGGGCAGCGCCAGGCGGGGCTTCAGCTTCGAAACATCAATCATGGCGTGTAGTCGAGAATGCGGCTCAGGAGTGGCGAGGCATGGTTGTCCGGCACCGGCTGCTGACCGGTGGCCCAGGCCAGCATGTCCTGATCTGGAATCTCCATGATGCGCTCGAGTTCGGCGACTTCGTCCTCCGAAAAGGTGGTGAGATGGCGCGTCACGAAGCCGCCGAGGATGAGGTCCATCTCCTTGATGCCGCGATGGGTGGCGCGCCACAGCAGGCGCTTGCGGCGGAATTCATCGTCCGGGAAGATCATGGCGGTGTTCATGGGAGGTGGTTCATGCCCGAAGCGGACTTGCGCTGCAACCGGTTCCCAGTGAAATAGGCGCATGCGCCCAACGCTTCTCAATCCGCTCTTCGCCGGGGCCTCCGGCCTCAGGGGCATCGGCGACAAGCTGGACAGGATTCTGGCCCGCTTCCTCAGGCCTGCCCATGGCACGCCGGGCGATACGGCCCGCGTGATCGACCTGTTGTTTCACCTGCCGTCTGGCCTTGTGGACCGGCGCTTCAGGCCGCGCATCGAGGCTCTGCCGCGTGATGGCGTGGTGACGGTGGAGGCGCGCGTCATCCGCCATCGCCCGCCGCCGCCGGGAAACCGCCGCGTGCCCTACCGGGTGGAAGTGAGCGACGGAACGGGGCTTCTGACGCTGGTGTTCTTCCACGCCTACGCCGACTCGATCCGCCGCATGTTGCCCGAAGGCGAGACGCGCTTTATCTCCGGCAAGATCGACTGGTTCAATGACGAAGCGCAAATGGCGCATCCCGACCACGTCGTCTCAGCCGATGAATTCGGCCGCATGCCGCTGATCGAGCCGGTCTACCCCCTGACCGAGGGGCTCTCCGCCAAGGTGCTGATGAAGGCTGTCCGTCAGGCACTCGAGAAACTACCAGACCTGCCGGAATGGCAGGACCTGACCTTCCTGCAACGCCACAAATGGCCATCCTTCACGACAGCACTCCGCACAATGCACCACCCGGAGTCGGCATCAGCCATCGGGACTGAAGCACCTGCGCGGCGGCGGCTTGCCTTTGATGAGTTGCTCGCCAACCAGTTGGCGCTGACCCTCGTGCGCGCCAGCATGAAGCGCGCGGCCGGCCGGAAGCTTCCGGGCAATGGCACGCTGCGCCAACGCGTGATTGCCGCATTGCCCTATTCCCTCACCACCGCACAGGGCGAGGCACTTGACGAAATCCTGCGCGACATGGCGAGCGGCGACCGCATGCTGCGGCTTCTGCAGGGCGATGTCGGATCGGGAAAGACGGTCGTCGCCCTGCTCGCCCTTGCTGCGGCCGTCGAAAGCGGCGCGCAGGGCGCGCTGATGGCGCCAACCGAAATCCTCGCCCGCCAGCACCACGCCACGCTGTCGCGGTTTTGCCAGGCAGCGGGCATCTCAATCGCGCTGTTGACCGGCCGCGAGAAGGGCAAGGCGCGCGAGGAGATCCTCGCACGGCTCGCGTCGGGCGAAATCTCGCTGCTCGTCGGTACCCATGCGCTGTTTCAGGACGACGTGGCCTTCCAGGATCTTGGCCTCGTGGTGATCGACGAGCAGCATCGTTTCGGCGTGCACCAAAGGCTGGCGCTGCAGGCCAAGGCAGGCGGGGCCACCGACCTTCTGGTGATGACGGCAACCCCCATTCCCCGCACGCTGGCACTCACCGTCTATGGCGACATGGATGTCTCGAAACTCACTGAGAAGCCCGCAGGCCGCCTGCCGATTGATACGCGCGTCATCCCGCTCTCCCGCATGGATGAGGTGATCGAGGGGATCGGCCGCAGCATGGCCCAGGGCAACCGGGCCTATTGGGTCTGCCCGTTGGTGGAGGAGAGCGAGGCGGTGGACCTTGCTGCCGCAGAGGACCGCTTCAAGGCGCTGGCCGCCCGATTTCCGGGTGCCGTGGGCCTTGTCCACGGCCGCATGAAAGGCCCCGACAAGGACCGCGTGATGGCGGAGTTCAAGGATGGTACGCTGCAGCTTCTCGTTTCGACCACCGTGATCGAGGTGGGCGTCGATGTTCCGGAAGCCACCGTCATCGTCATCGAGAACGCCGAGCGCTTCGGCCTCGCCCAACTTCACCAGCTGCGCGGCCGCGTCGGGCGCGGTGCGGGCAAGTCCTCCTGCCTCCTGCTCTATCAGGAACCGCTTGGCGAGACCGCCAAGGCGCGCCTGTCCATCATGCGCGAGACAGAGGACGGATTCCGCATCGCCGAGGAGGATCTGCGCCTGCGTGGCGCAGGCGAAATGCTCGGAACCCGCCAGTCCGGGCTGCCGCTGTTCCGCATGGCCGATCTCTCGGTTGATGGCGACCTGCTCGCCGCCGCGCGTGACGATGCGCAGCTGATTCTCAACAAGGATGCGAAGCTGACAACCGAGCGCGGCCAGGCACTGCGCGTGCTGCTTTATCTTTTCGAGCGCGATGAGGCGATCCGGCTTCTGTCGGCGGGATAACACGCCACCTCAACAGCCTCCGCCGGAAAGACTGTTGATACCACGGTCTCAATCCCCGAACAGCGTGGTCTTCTTCCCCAGCGTCTCCGCCAGCTTGGCTTCCGCATCGGCCGGCAAGGGTTTCTCCGGGAAGACGAGGCCCATGGAGATGACCAGCTTCAGCCCGTCCTCCACGCTCATGTCGATGATCCTCACATCGTCGACATCGGCGAAGAAGACATAGCCCGAGGTCGGGTTCGGCGTGGTCGAGACATAGACCGCATACATGCGGCGTCCCGGTTCCAGCCCGATCTGCCCACCCTCGACCTCGCGCGAGACGAAGGCAATCGACCACGCGCCGCGGCGTGGCCATTCAACGAGGCAGACATAGCGGAATGAAGCACCCTTCTGCGAGAACAGCGTCTCGAAGATCTGCTTCGAGCCCTTGTAGATCGAGCGCACCACGGGGGTTGAATTCAGCAGCTTGTCCCACATCGCAATCATGGTGCGGCCAGCAAGGTTCGCCGCCATGAAGCCGATGACCGTGATGGTGATGAGCGCAAAAACAAGCCCGAAGCCCGGCACCTGGATGGGCAGGTAATTGTCCGGGTTGTAGGCGGCCGGCAGAAGCGGCTTCACCCACGCATCGAACATCGTTACAAACCAGTAGGTCGCCCAAACCGTAATGGCAATCGGGGCGGTGATGACGAGGCCGGTGAAGAAATAAGCCCGCAACCTCCCGAGGAAGGATGTATGCGCCTTGATTTCGACGTCTGAAGCCTTCACTTGGGGGTCGTGATCGGTATCTGTTGCCATGGGAGTCGAATAGACATGAATCGCGGCGCATCGACAAGGCCCGGTTGCGCGCCATGATGAAAGCGTTCAGCCGCCCACTTTTGCTCGGCACCGGTTGGCTGTGCGTCGGGCTCGGCGTTATCGGCATCGTTCTTCCGCTGTTTCCGACCACGCCCTTCCTTCTGGTGGCGCTGTGGGCCTTTTCACGTTCTTCCCCCGAACTCGCGGAAAAGATCCGCAACAACCGACATGCCGGCAAATATGTGCGGGACTGGGAAGACGAAGGCGTGATCCCGCCGACTGCCAAGGGACTCTCCATCGCCATGATGTCGGCGGCCCTGGCGTATCTCCATTTTGCAACCAGCGCACCCGGCTGGGCAATCATCGCGGTGGGCGTGGTGATTGCGGCCGTCGCGGCCTATATCCTGACAAGGCCCGGCAGGCGGCGCAGAGGCTGACCCGCCACCGGCGCTGCAACCGGCTTGACATGCAGGCGCGGTATGTTTGGAGGGATGTCTTGGGCTTGGCAGGAATTGCTGTTATGCGACCTGTTGGATTGAGGCATGGGAGGATGACATGAAGGCCATATCGCTGGGCGCACTGGCGCTCGCTGTACTGCTCAGTGAGCCAGCCGAGGCGGCCAACACGGCGAGGTGGAAATGGCTCAAAGGCACGACGTGGATCGTGCCGTCCAACAATCTGCTCGCCTATGTCTATTCGCCCGCGGAGAACCGCTTGGTTCCAGTGTCGGACCAGACCGTCTACACGATCACGGGATACCGCAACGGCTATTTCTGGGGCCGTACCGCCGCGCAGCTCGGCGACAATGACGTGACATGCAAATCTCTCGTCGCTTCGGTCACGCCGGAGGGCAAGGTCTTTCTGACATTCACCGATTATCCCTATTCGGAGGGTGTGGAGCCGACGATCGGTACCGGCACCATGACCCAAAAGAACGGCAAGTGGACGATGCAAAACCAGATGTCGACCGGCTCAGCCTCGGCACAGGTCGGTCATTGGGCCTATATGGTGCAGGCGAGGCCCGGCAGCGCCGAGTGGCGTTCGCTTCCGGGTGTCGGCACCTCGGTGCCGGATTTCATGGAGCCCTGCCTCGATGCGGCGCCCAACACATCCAACTGATCAGTCGGCTTCCGCCGACTTGATGCCGTGCGCCGGGTACTTGTCATCCCACACCTTGGCGCGGGCCTCCGCTTCGATACGCTGGTCCTCGCCCACATTGCTTTCAAGCTGCAGATAGCGATCAAAGATTTCCGGATTTTCCTCCGGCCGCGCCGACTGGCGCGCCAGGATGTACCACATCAGGGCGCGGGTGCGGTCCATCTTCACGATGCGGCCTTCCCAGTAAAGCTCTCCGAGATAGGCCTCGGCCGGCGCATAGCGCTTGCGCGCCGCCGCCATCAGCCATTTGAGGCCCTGCCCCGGATTCTTCTTCACCCCCTGGCCCTTGATGCTCATGATGCCGAGCGCATATTGCGCCGCCGGATGGCCATAAGCGGTGGCGATCTTGAGATAGGTGCGGGCCGCGCCGGCAGGGTCGGGCTGGAGACCGGCATTGACCGCCCCAGTGCGCTGGTAGTCAGCCATGCGCACCATGGCGTCAACTGTGATGCGCAGGCGTTGCTTGTCTTCCTCGTCAGGATCGAAACGGTCGGCCACACGGGAGTAATAGCTGTAGGCCATTGCATCGTTGCGCGGCACCCCGAGGCCCTGACGGTACATGTGGCCCAGATACCAGTCCGCTACGAGGTTGCCGTCATCCGACTCCTCGCGGAACAATTTGGCCGCACGCCGATAGTCGCCCTTCCTGTAGGCGCGCTTCGCCTTTTTCAGGTCACCGGTCCAGAACGGGATGCTGATATCGGGAATCTTCAGTTCGGGCGCCGCGGGAAGGTATGAGTAGAAATCGGCGAGCGGTCCCTTCGTCTGCTCCTCCGCCGCGGCGGCCGGACCCAGCATCAAGGCCAACATCACACAGCCAAACACGGAACAGCACAGCCTGTACGCCACGCGCCACTTTCCGGGATGGGCCGTTCGGACCGTCACGATGGCTCAGGCCTCCGTCTCTTGCTTCGCCAATCCGAAGCTTCGGCACTTACCCGGACGTTCCATCAGTTTCGACGCCAATCTCTTTTCGTCATCATTTGAGCACGACAGACCTACGAGACCCCATGGCAACACAAGTCGCACCGCCCGGCTCTGATGCCATGACGCTGATCCTTGCTGCTGTCGGTCAGAAGTCCCTCCACGAATCCGCAGGAGCGTTCCAACCCCTGTTTTTCAAGAGGCTAGGCGGCAATTTGGGCGGATAAAAGGTTGAGATTCAGGCGGAATTGGGCGGCCAGCACAATTCGGTGCAATGTTGCATATGCGCCACATACGGGTGGAGATCAGACCGCCAGCCCGGCCTGCATGCCCTCATAAACCGCCTCTTCCGAGGTCCGCGGGCTCAGCGCATCGCCGATCAGGTGGTGCTCTATCCCCAGCTCGTCCAGAACCCCCACCAGCCCGTCTTCCTGGAGATTGGGCGTGGCAAGCACGATGGTGTCGACATCTTCCATCACCACCGCCTCACGCGAGGGGGTGTGGATGAAATAGGCCGTGCGCCCATCGCCACCATACAGCCTGAGCCAGGGGTGCACCTGCACACCCGCCTTGTGCAGCCTGGCGATATTCTCGAAGCGGATATAGGTCTGGATGTTGGCCGCCGCGCAATGGTGGTTCACGGCCAGGCGGACCTCCGATCCCTGCGCCGCCAGCATTTCGGCGATGCCACAGCCGGTCCAGTCGCCCATCCAATCATAGACGACCACGCGGGCGCCGGTTTGCGCCTGGCCCTTCAGAATATCAACCGCATGGACGATCTGGTTCGCCTCGCCCTCGAAGGGGGGCATGTGGGGTTTTGATCCGGTCGCAAGTATGACCGCATCGGGCTTCTCCCGCAGCAGCACCTCGCGCGTCACCTCGCTCCTGCGGTGAATCCTCGCGCCATGGCGCTCCGCCTCGGCGGTCAGGTTGGTGATGATGCCGCCGAACTCCGCTCGTTTGGGCAACAGCTGGGCCCAGCGCGCCTGACCGCCTGTCTGGGCCTCGCGCTCGTGGAGGTCCACCACATGGCCGCGCTCGGCAGCAACCGCCGCGGCCTTGAGCCCGGCCGGCCCGCCGCCCACCACCATGATCTTGCGCGGCTTCGCAGCGCGGGGTTTCATCTCGTATTGCAACTCGCGGCCGGTTTCCGGATGCTGGATGCAGGAGATCGGCAGGCCCAGCTGGAAATGCCCGATGCAGGCCTGATTGCAGCCGATGCAGGCGCGGATGTCATCCGCCCTTCCGGCCTTCGCCTTGTTCGGCATCTCGGGGTCGCAGATCATGGCGCGCGTCATGCCGCACATGTCAGCGGAACCGGACGCCAGCACCTCCTCCGCGATCTGCGGCTGGTTGATGCGACCTGCCACGAATACGGGCTTGCCCGTCACCTGCTTCACCTTCTGGGCGAAAGGTGCCACATAGCCGTGGGTGTTGGCCATCGACGGCACGATATGTGCCGCACCCGAGGCCGTGGCGGAGGTACCCGCAATCACGTTCAGATAGTCGAGATCGGGAGCCAGCGCGCGGGCAATGGCGACCGAATCATCCTCCATCATGCCGTCCTCGTCATGCTCGTCGCCCGACATGCGCATGCCAACAACGAAGTCCGGCGGAACCCTCTGCCTGACAGCGGCGATTACCTCGCGTGTGAAGCGCAGCCTGTTGTCGAGCGGCCCGCCATACTGGTCGGTGCGGCGGTTCACCTTCGGGTTCATGAACTGGGCGGGCAGATAACCATGGCTCGCCACGATCTCAACGCCATCGGCACCGGCCTCCGCCATCCGCCGAGCCGCCTCACCGAAGCCATCGACGATCTCGGCGATCAGCGCGGGCGGCATTTCCTTCGGAATGACCTTGAACCGCTCGGACGGCGAATGCGAGGGCGCGAAGGCCGGTTGCACCACGCCGTCGGGCCTGCCGAGAAGCTCGCGGCCGGGGTGGAACAATTGCACGAATACCTTGGCGCCCTCGGCATGAATGGCCTCGAACAGGCGGCGGAAATGCGGAACGCACTCGTCGGAGGTGCCCATCAGCAGCGCCTCGGTGTAACGGGCGGTTTCATGCACGCCTACCACCTGGATGACGATGAGGCCGACGCCGCCCCGGGCGCGGGCCCGCTGATAGGCAATCAGCGCATCCGACGGCAATCCGCCTTCAGGCAGATAGGTGTCGTGGCCGGTCGAGAAGATCCGGTTTCGGATGTCGGTGGACTTAATGGTGAAGGGCGTGAAGAGATGGGCGAAGGTCATGGTGGGCTCAGGATAGACCCAGCCCCCGCCGCGCGTCGAGTATCAGATCGAGCGCTCCTCGTATGCAATGAACCACTCGACCATTTCGGTCCACATGGTTTCGACCAGTGCGGGATCGACGTTGTGAGCCCGCGCCAGCACACGCACATGGTCAATGACCTGCCGCACCCGGGCCTCGTCCCGCGCCGCAAGCCCATCGCGTTTCTTCACCACGATGGCCTTTTCAACGCAACGCTGGCGTTCGGCCAGCAGCTTGACGAGGTCTTCATCGATGCGGTCGATATCCTTGCGGATGTCGCTCATGGTGAGGCGGGGATTGCTCTGGGTCATGGCCCGCCTCATGCCTCCAATGGGCAGGCCAGTCAATCGGAAGTGAACACCTTGCCGCGGGCCTCTGGCCGCACCACCCAGGGGCGTATTCCCTGCCCGCCGCGCGCCGTTTCAAGCCGGAAGCCCTGCGGCGAGATCCACAGGGCCGCCGCGCCGCCACGCCAGAGATCGAACCGGTCGATCCGCACCGCAACTCCGGCGCAGGCCCCGCGCAGCGGAAAGCTGGTAATGAGGATGTCCACATTGGCGCAGGGGGGCCTCGCGGCGTCGTCGTTGCTCACGAACAGGACGCGCCTGCCCTTCACCTCGGCGCGGCACTCGTCCTTGGCGCAGCGCCAGCCGGGGCGTTTGGCGGCGGCTGCCACGCCAGACTCCTCGCCATTGGCCTGAAGCCATCTTTCCACCGCGAAACGCGCCCGCCCCCGAAAGGCCGGCACGAGTTGGCCCGCCTCATCGCGCAGCGCCACATTCCGGCCGGTTGCCTCGATCAGCAGGTCGGGTGGTGGCGGTGGCCACTGCATCATCAGGCCGCCAGCCGCCATGGCGGCCAACCCAACCAGCCGCACCGGCCCGCGCAGCAGGCAGAGGGCGATGAGGCCAGCCGCAAGCACGGCCGTCGCCGCCGCGGGAGGGCGCGGTGCCATCATGTCAGCCCCTGGAAGCGAGGCCACGAAGTCCGAAATCAGGATGACCGCCCTGAGCCCCGCTTCCATGGCCATCAGCGGCAGCGCCTCAAGGCTGAGCGGCATCAGCAGCGCGGACAGCAGGGCCATCGGCATGACGACGAGGCCAACAACCGGAATGGCAAGGCCATTCGCCAGAACACCATAAGGCGCGATCCGCCCGAAATGATAGGCGGCGGGCAGCGAGGATGAAAACCCGGCGATGAAGGAGGTCGCTATGCTTACGACAGCCGCCATCACCAGCCACAGGAGGAAGCGGACGATCCAGTGGCGTGGCGCCTTCTCCGCCGCCAGCCGCCGCGCCCGGAAGCGGCTCCAGCTCTCATGGAAGGAAACAAGCCCCAGCACGGCAAGGAACGACATCTGGAAACCCGCCTCCATCACGGCTTCCGGTTCGGCAACCAGCACGATGAGTGCAGCGAGGGCGAGATTGCGGACTGAAAGGGCGGGCCTGTCCACCAGCACCGCGAAGAACACCACCGCGATCATGATGAAAGAGCGCGTGGTTGCAACGCCAGAGTCGGCCAGCAGCATGTAGAACAGCCCGGCAAGAAGCGCTGCGGCGGCCGCCCATTTCTTGATCGGCCAATCGAGCGCCAGCCGGGGAACGAGCGCCAGCGCCGCGCGCACGGCCGCGAACACGCCCCCTGCGAGGAGCCACATGTGAAGCCCGGAAATCGACAAGATGTGAAACAGCCCGGACATCAGCAGGCTGCGGTTGATCTCCGGCGGTATGCTGCTGCGCTCGCCGGTGATGAGTGCTTCGGAAAACGAGGCGTAGGGCTCATCCAGTGCGGCGTGGATGCGCGCACCCATTGCGTCCCTCACACCGGCCAGCCACTCATTCACCGCGGTGTCCCAGGATATGTCAGCGGAACCAATGACAAGCGGCGCAGTGACCCGTCCGGTTGCGCCGATCCCGTCGAACCAAAGGGTCCGGCCGTAGTCGAAGCCGCCCGGCTCGACGGGAGACGGAAGCGGCGATAGTCTGGCAGTGACCGTGACAAGCGCTCCGAGTGCCGGCCTGCCGAAGCTTTCAGGCGAAGAGAGGCGAATCCGGCCAGGCATCCTGGCTGGTGCGAGGCCTGCGATGGACTGAGGCCGCAGAATGATGACCAAGCGCTTGCGCGCCGCGCGCTCCACCGCCTCCACCCGGCCCGCCAGCCTCACCTCGCCTGAAGTGGCTTGCAGCACGGGAGCGGCGGCAATCTCGGCGCGGAGTTTCGCCACTGCGAAGCCGCCGCACACCATGGCGGCCAGCAGCAAGACGGGCACGGCACGGCCGAACCACATCAGGATCAGCGCCAGGCCGCCAGCCGCCGCGGCCAGCAGAACCGGGGGTTCCGTGCCAAGCACGAAGTACAACCCCGCCCCTGCCGCGAAGGCCGGCGCCCACCACAGGAAACCCCGCCCCCTTTGCGCCTCGGCCACCCGCCGAAGAAGCGCACGCGCCATGCCACTCCCCTTAACAGCGCGCCGGGCCTTGTGCTAAGCGGCGCAAGCGGGAAAGCAATCACCTTCCCTTACGTCAGTCAATACGGAGAACGGCGTCATGTCATCGCCAGTCGTCACGCGCTTTGCCCCTTCGCCCACGGGCTACCTTCACATCGGCGGCGCGCGAACGGCGCTGTTCAACTGGGCCTATGCCCGGCGCATGGGCGGCAAGATGCTGCTTCGCATCGAGGACACCGACCGCGAACGCTCCACCGCCGCCGCCATCGATGCCATCATCGAAGGCCTCACCTGGCTCGGCCTTGACTGGGCCGGAGAACCCGTATCGCAATATGGCCGCGCCGAGCGCCACCGCCAGGTCGCCGAGGAACTGCTTGCCCAGGGCAAGGCCTACCGCTGCTACTGCACGCCGCAAGACCTTGAGGCGATGCGCGCCAAGGCTGAAGCCGAAAAACGGCCAATCCGCTATGACGGCACATGGCGCGACCGCGACCCGTCAGAAGCCCCCATCGGCGCCAGGCCCGCGATCCGCTTCAAGGCCCCGCAAGAGGGCGAGACGGCGATCGATGACGCGGTTCAGGGCCGCGTTGTCATCCCCAACAAGGATCTCGACGACCTCATCATCCTGCGCTCCGACGGCAATCCGACCTATAACCTCTCGGTCGTTGTCGATGACCATGACATGGGCGTGACCCACATCATCCGCGGCGTTGACCACCTCACCAATGCCGCCCGCCAGACCCAGATCTACAAGGCCATGGGCTGGCGGGTACCGCACATGAGCCATATCCCGCTCATCCACGGGCCCGATGGTGCCAAGCTCTCCAAGCGCCACGGGGCGCTGGGTGTGGAGGCGTACCGGGCCATGGGTTACTTGCCGGAAGCAATGCGCAACTACCTCGCCAGGCTCGGCTGGAGCCACGGTGACGACGAGATCTTCTCCACCGACCAGCTGGTCGAGTGGTTCAACCTCGAGTCGATTGGCAAGTCCGCCGCGCGTTTCGACTTCGCCAAACTCGAAAACCTCAATGGCCACTATATCCGCCACACGCCGGACGACAGGCTGCTCCAGCAGTTCATCGACTTCCTGCCCCATGCCGAAGGCGGGCCGGAGATGAAGGCCAAGATTGACGACGCAATGATGGCCAAGCTCTACCGCGCCCTGCCGGGCCTCAAGGAGCGCGCCAAGACACTGGTGGAACTGCTGAAGGGTGCCCAGTTCCTGTTCGCCGCGCGGCCCCTGCCGATGGACGAGAAGGCCCAGCAGATCATCCGGGATGGCGGCAAGGAGGTTTTGTCCTCTGTCATTCCCGTTCTCAACGAAGTTGCGAACTGGCAGGCGCATGATATTGAAACGGCTGTAAAATCCTTCGCCGAGGCGCAGGGGCTGAAACTCGGCAAGATTGCCCAGCCGCTGCGCGCTGCGCTCACCGGCACCTCAACCTCCCCCGGCATCTTCGACGTCCTCGAAGTTCTGGGCAAACCGGAGGCCCTCGCCAGGCTTCATGATCAGGCTGGCTGAGCCAGTTTCGGGCAAGGAACACCAGCCAGGACGCCGTGTGTCCTGCAGACGCATGGCCGCTCGACCAAAGGATCAGGTCAGTGAAGTTGACCTTCTTATGCTGCAATGCAATAGTTGTCCACATTATGGCGGCATCAATAGGAGGCCGATATGGCTGACGATCCGAAGAAGGCAGTCCTGACACTCGACGGCAAGGCGGTCGACATGCCGGTGAAGGCCGGCACGATCGGGCCGGATGTGCTGGACATCACCAAGCTCTATGCCCAGACCGGAAACTTCACCTTCGATCCGGGCTTCACCTCGACCGCCTCCTGCGAATCAAAGATCACCTACATCGATGGCGACCAGGGCGTGCTTCTGCACCGCGGCTACCCCATCGAGCAACTGGCCGAGCACGGCGACTTCCTCGAAACCTGCTACCTGCTCTATTACGGCGAACTGCCGACACCCGCCCAGCGCAAGCAGTTCGAGAAGAACATCACCTACCACACCATGGTGCATGAGCAGATGACCCGGTTTTTCCAGGGCTTCCGCCGTGACGCGCACCCGATGGCGGTGATGGTGGCCGTGGTCGGCGCCATGTCGGCCTTCTATCATGACTCGACCGACATCAACGATCCGCGCCAGCGCGAGATTGCCTGCCACAGGATGATTGCCAAGCTGCCGACCATCGCGGCCATGGCCTACAAATACCATATCGGCCAGCCCTTCGTTTATCCGCAGAACAACCTGTCCTATGCTGCGAATTTCCTGCGCATGTGCTTTGCCGTGCCGTGCGAGGAATATGTGGTGAACCCGGTTCTCGCCCGCGCCATGGACCGGATCTTCATCCTCCATGCCGACCATGAGCAGAACGCCTCCACCTCAACCGTTCGCCTCGCCGGCTCCTCGGGCGCAAACCCGTTTGCCTGTATCGCGGCAGGCATCGCCTGCCTGTGGGGCCCGGCCCATGGCGGCGCCAACGAGGCGGCGCTCCAGATGCTGCAGGAAATCGGCGACCCGAAGAATGTGCCGGAGTTCATCGCCAAGGTGAAGGACAAGACCTCGCACATCCGGCTCATGGGCTTTGGCCACCGCGTCTACAAGAACTACGACCCGCGCGCCAAGATCATGCAGAAGACGGCGCATGAGGTTCTTTCCGAGCTTGGCATCAAGGATGATCCCCTGCTCGACGTGGCGCGCGAACTTGAAACGGCGGCCCTCTCCGACCAATACTTCATCGAGCGCAAGCTCTATCCGAATGTCGATTTCTATTCGGGCATCATCCTGCGCGCGCTGGGCTTCCCTACCTCCATGTTCACGGTGCTGTTCGCCCTCGCCCGCACGGTTGGCTGGATCTCGCAGTGGAAGGAAATGATCGAGGATCCGAACC
>CAYMQH010000080.1:0-15462 GCA_964392525.1 uncultured Aestuariivirga sp. | reverse complement strand
ACCGCACCTATCTGCTGATGGATGACGACGGCCAGATCATCGAAGGCCATTCGATTTCGGCGGGCCTCGACTATCCCGGCATCGGGCCGGAACATGCCTGGCTTCATGACATGGGCCGCGTCAACTATGTGGCCGCCACCGACAAGGAGGCGCTCGATGCCTTCCAGCTGTGCTGCAAGCTTGAAGGCATCATCCCCGCATTGGAGCCCAGCCATGCGCTGGCGCATGTCATGAAGATCGCGCCGAAGAAGCCGAAGGACCATCTGATGGTCGTCAATCTCTGCGGCCGTGGCGACAAGGACATCTTCACGGTGGCTGACATTCTGGGAGTGAAGCTGTGAGCACCCGCATCGACCGCCGCTTTGACGCGTTGAAGAAGGAAGGCCGCGCCGCTCTCGTCACCTTCGTGACGGCGGGCGACCCCGACTATGACACCTCGCTCAAGATTCTGGCTGGCTTGCCGAAGGCCGGTGCAGATGTGATCGAGATCGGCATGCCCTTCACCGATCCGATGGCCGATGGCCCCGCCATTCAGGCCGCTGGTCTTCGCGCGCTGGCCGCAGGCCAGACGATGAAGAAGACGCTGAAGCTCGTGAAGGACTTCCGCAAGGGCGACAAGGATACGCCCATCGTGCTCATGGGATACTACAACCCGATTTATGTCTATGGCGTCGAGAAGTTCCTCAAGGACTCAAAGGCAGCGGGTGCGGATGGATACATCATCGTGGATCTGCCGCCGGAAGAGGATACTGAATTCTGCATTCCGGCGATGGCGGCAGGGATGAATTTCATCCGCCTCACCACGCCCACAACGGATGACAAGCGCGCGCCCGCCGTGTTCCGCAATACCAGCGGGTTCGTCTATTACGTCTCGGTGCTCGGCATCACGGGCACCAAGGCGCCGGACCTCAAGAGCGTGAAGGCCAATGTCAACCGGTTGCGAAAGCATACCGCGCTTCCGATCTGCGTCGGTTTTGGCGTGAAGACCGCGGAACAGGCGCGCGCCATCGCCAAGGATGCGGATGGCGTGGTCGTCGGCTCTGCACTTGTCAGCGCGGTGGAGAACAGCCTCAACAAGGCAGGCAAGCCCACCGCGAAAACCGCAAAGGCCGTGCACGCACTCGTCGCCGAGATCGCGCAGGGCGTCCGGAGCTAAGCCCCCATGAACTGGATCAAGAACTTCGTCCGCCCGAAAATCCGCTCCATCCTTGGCACCGACAAGCGCGAGGTCCCGGAGAACATGTGGGTGAAGGACCCCGACTCCGGCCAGATGGTCTTCTACAAGGATCTCGAGGCCAACCAGTATGTGATGCCGCAGTCTGGATATCACATGCGCATGCCGCCGGATGTGCGGCTCAAATCCATGTTCGACGATGGCGCCTATGAAAAGATCGCCATGCCGCAGGTGGTGGCCGACCCGCTGAAGTTCCGCGACGAGCGGAAATACGCCGACCGCATCAAGGAAGCCCGCGCCAAGAACGGCGTGGAGGATTGCATCCAGGCAGGTTACGGCGATCTCGGTGGTTTCCCCGTCACCATCGCGGTGCAGGACTTCGCCTTCATGGGCGGGTCGCTGGGACTTGCCGCGGGTGAGGCGATCATCACCGCCATGCGCAAGGCGGTTGAGAAGAAGACACCCTTCATCTTCTTCATCTCCTCGGGCGGCGCGCGCATGCAGGAGGGTGTTCTCTCGTTGATGCAGATGCCGCGTACAACCGTTGCCGTTCAGGAACTGCGCGCCGCGAAGCTTCCCTACATCGTGGTGCTGACGCATCCGACAACGGGCGGCGTGACGGCATCCTATGCGATGCTGGGGGATGTGCACATCTCGGAGCCCGGCGCGCTTATCGGTTTCGCCGGTCAGCGCGTCATCGAGCAGACGATCCGCGAGAAGCTGCCGCCCGGCTTCCAGCGCGCTGAATATCTGGAAGAGCATGGCATGGTGGACATGGTGGTGCACCGTCACCAGATGCGCGAAACGCTGAGCCGCATGGTCCGCCTACTGATGAAGGCGCCCTCGCGCGAGGTGCCATCCACCGCGCTTGTCGCTGTCGAAGGCTAATCCATCTTGGCGCTCAGCGACGCGATTCTGACGCGGCTTCTGTCGCTCCACCCGAAGATCATCGATCTGAGCCTTGGGCGCATGCACGCCATCCTCGGGAAACTCGGCAATCCCCAACGGAAGCTGCCTCCCGTGATCCACGTGGCTGGCACCAACGGCAAAGGCTCGACCGTCTCCTATCTCCGCCACATCATGGAGGCGGCGGGCCTCAAGGTTCACGCCTATACATCACCGCATCTCGTGAAGTTCCACGAGCGCATCCGGGTTGCGGGAGAGCTGATCTCCGAAGCCGATCTTTCAGCCCTGCTGGAAGAATGTGAGGCGGCGAACGCGCAGGAGCCGATCACCTTCTTTGAAATCACCACCGCTGCCGCCTTTCTCGCCTTCAGCCGCACACCTGCCGATTACCTGATCCTCGAAGTGGGTCTGGGCGGGCGGCTTGACGCCACCAACGTGACCGATAACCCGGCGCTCTCCATCATCACCACCATCGACTATGACCACCAGCAATATCTGGGCGATACGCTGACGCTGATCGCACATGAGAAGGCGGGCATCCTGAAGTGCGGGCGGCCCGCCATCATCGGCGTACAGCCCGATGAGGCGCGCGCCGAGATTGCGCGGGTGGGTGAGCGGGTGCGGGCGCAGCTCCATATCGCCGGGCAGGACTGGCAGGCCTATGAGCAGCATGGCCGCCTCGTCTTTCAGGACGAGGCTGGCCTTCTCGACCTGCCGCTGCCGCAATTGAAAGGCCGCCACCAGATCGACAATGCGGGCAATGCCATCGCCGCCGTCCGCTGCCTCGCCGATCCGCGCATCAGCGAGCGTCATGTTGCCGAAGGGCTGAAAGCGACCAGCTGGCCTGCCCGCATGCAGAAGCTGGGTCCGGGCGCGCTGTCGGCACTCGTTCCGGCAGAGGCCGAACTGTGGCTCGATGGTGGGCATAACCCGTCCGCGGGCCGTGTGCTGGCGCAGGCTTTCTCCGAATTGAACGACCGGCATTCGCGCCCGCTGGTGATGATCTGGGGCATGCTCAACACCAAGGATGTGGGGAGCTTCATTGGCTGCTTTGCGGGCGTGGCGAGCCGTGTGGTGACGATGACCATTCCGGATGAGGAGAATGCGGTGGGAGCCGAAGCCCTGGCGGAGGCCGCGCGGGCCCATGGCCTTGCGGCCGAAACGGCGCAGTCGCTTGAAGCGGCACTGCGGCAAGCTTCCCTCACCGTCCCTGCCCCGCGCATCCTGATCTGCGGTTCGCTCTATCTCGCCGGCCGCGTGCTCGCGGCGCATGGCAAGGAGGACATGACAAGGGTGTCCGGAGCCGGGCGCCGGTGATCACCCACCCCGCGCCCGCACCTCATCGCGCGCGGCCGTGATGCGCGTGGGGCGCTGTCAGCCGACCAGCCGCAAGCCGCGCGGGAAGGAGGTCAGGCAGTCGATGCCGGTCTCCGTCACCACCACGTTATCCTCGATGCGTACGCCTGCTTCGCCATCGCGGTAGAGGCCGGGCTCGATGGTGAACACCATGCCGGGTTCCAGCTTTTGCATATTGCCGCGCATGATCTGTGGCGCCTCGTGCACGTCAAGCCCAAGGCCATGGCCCGTCTTGTGGCGGCAGAACTCGGCAAATTGCGAGTGCTCCAGCACCGTCATCACCGCATCGTCGATGTCGGAGGCGGTCAACCCGGCGCGGGACATCTCGCGGCCCTTGGTGTTCGCGGCCAGCACCGTTTCATAGAAGGAACGGTCGTAGTCGGACACCTCCTTGACGAAGAAGGTCCGCGTGATGTCGGCACTGTAGCCCTGATGGGCGCCACCGAAGTCGATCAGCAGCGCGTCTCCCGGCTTGATGTGGTAGTCCGGCCGTGCATGGGCATGGGGCCTGGCAGCATTGCCGCCCGCAGCCACGATGGGCGAGAATGCGAGGCCATCCGCACCGTGCGAGAACAGATTGCGGAGCAGGACGGCCTCGATCTCCGTTTCGGTCATGCCTACCCTGATCTCGCCGAGCGTTGCTTCGAGCGCCGCTTCCGAAATTTCGATGGCCTTGCGCTGCAATGCGATTTCAGTGGCTGTCTTGTGCAGGCGGATTGCCGAAATCTCGGCGTGGATGTCCACGAATTCGGCGCCGGGCAGTGCCTTTTGTAGCGCGAAGAGATCGAAAACGCGCATGCGCTGGCCCTCGACGCCGATGCGCGCACCGGTGCGCAACTGCGGCAGTGCCTCGCCCGCGCCGAGAAACGCCCCCATGTAGCCGGCTTCATCGCGCCACGCGAAGACCTTGCCGGGGAAGCCGATGGGCCTGAAGGTTTCCATTTCGAGGTGCGGCACCACGGCCACCGCCTCGCCTTCGCGCGGCACGATCACGGCCAGTGGACGTTCCATCTGGTGAAAGTCCTTGGTGAACACGCGCCGGAAGTTGGCACCGGGAACGAGCACAAGGGCCTCAAGCCCGGTACGGGACAGGATGGCTTTCAGCGGTGTCAGCATGGGAATATTCAGCCTGGGCGACTCTGTTGAATGACAGGGTAAGTTGGTGGAAATCGTTTGCCAGACCGTTAAGGGGAAACGCAGCGGATCAATCCGCCACGCTTCCGGAGGATACGCTTACTTGATCATGTAAATATAGGCAGTGCTTACGCCGTATTTCTCGGCCAGTTTCGCTGCCGAAACCCCTTTGGCGCGCTTGGCCATAATATCCTCCCGCATCTTGCGGGCCTCAACGGCCGAGCGGCGGTGACGCTTCACGCCATTGCGCGAACCAATCCGGCTATCCTCGAGATGAGCGGTCGCCAGCATTTTCTGCGCCGTCGCGATGATCCGGTTCAGATAAGCAACCTGCCTGTTCGAAAGTGACATGTGTGTTCCTCTCTCTGAAATGAAGAAGAGCAATCCAGCGTATAAGCTCTTCCAGGGTCCCCACATCCGTTGCTTACATCGCAAATTCCGCAGATGCAATTCATAACTTTCCAGTAACATATGCGGGAAGTTGCGGCGTGGATGCAATTGCCGCATGCAATCGATATATATAAGGATGTAAAAGAGGATCAGTTAAGCACTTTCACTTTGCTTATTCAGCTCTGCAATCGATAGCGAACGAGTCATGATCGCGGGGTGGAACGCCGGCTGGAGGGCAGAATCATCGGCAGGCCGCTGCGCCGGCGCGGTGGTTCCTGCCGCGCGGCGAGACGGGCTCACCGGAACATATTGCATAAACTTTATGCGTTTCCGCGCCCGCGCCCCTCATGGCCGGGGAAGAGAGCCCGCCACAGTTTATTCCGCCACCATTCCGCTTCAGCCGCGCCTGCGGCGGCGACGCTCCCCGCCGTCATCATTGGCGGAGATGATCTCCTTCGGCGGCGGCAAAGTCACCGCTGCGGAGAGGTTGGTGAAAGAAGCCGTCTTGTGCGGAATGGCCATGGCCTCGACGAAGTGCTGCTGGAACATCGGCTCCACCGCTGTTTCGATCTTCTCGATGCGGCGCACGGCATTCTCGATCTCGTCGCGCGCCTTCTTGTTGAGAAGTGCGATGCGCGCGCCGGTTCCGGCGGCATTGCCCGCACTCTGCACCTTGGAGAGGTCGCAATCCGGGATGAGACCGAGGATCATCGCATATTTCACGTCGATGTGGCTGCCGAATGCGCCCGCAAGCCTGATCTTGCCGACCTGTTCGATGCCCAGCTTGTCCATCAGCAGGCGTACACCCGCATAGAGTGCGGCCTTGCCGAGCTGGATGGCGCGCACATCGTTCTGCGTGATGCGGATCAGCGGCTCGTTGCCACCCTCGCGCGGGGCGCGGATCACATAGTTGAAGGTGCGGTTGTTCGCTTCAATGCGCGGGCTCTTCTCGGCCAGGGATCCATCAATCAGGCCATCCTGATTGATGACGCCGGAGAGATACATCTCGGCAATCGCCTCGATGATGCCGGATCCGCAGATGCCGGTCACACCGGTTGCGGCGATGGCTTCCTCGAAGCCAGCTTCGTCCGACCACTTGTCGACGCCGATGACCTTGTAGCGCGGTTCCAGTGTATCTGGGTTGATGCGGATGCGCTCAATCGCGCCGGGCGCGGCGCGCTGGCCAGAGGAAATCTGCGCGCCTTCGAAAGCCGGGCCGGTGGGCGAGGAACAGGCAAGGAGCCGGGCCTTGGAGCCAAGCACGATTTCGGCATTGGTGCCCACATCCACCGCCAGCATGATCTCGTCCTGCTCATGCGGCGCTTCGGACAGCACAACACCCGCCGTATCGGCACCCACATGGCCCGCGATGCAGGGGAGCACATAGGCCCAAGCGCCGGGATTCAATTTCAGGTCCATCTCGCGCGCCGGGCAGGTCACCGCAAGGCCGGTGGCCAATGCGAAGGGAGCCCCACCCAGTTCGGTCGGATCAATGCCGAGGAACAGGTGATGCATCACGGGGTTGCCCACCAGCACCACTTCGAGAATGTCGTTGAGTTCGATGCCGCCCTGCCGGGCCACTTCCTCAGCGAGCGTGTTCAGCGCCTGGCGGATGGCGGCGGTCATTTCCGTCTCGCCACCGGGATTCATCATCACATAGGAGACGCGGCTCATCAGATCTTCGCCGAAACGGATCTGCGGGTTCATCAGGCCGGCCGAAGCCGTAACCTCGCCGGTCGAGAGATTGGTGAGATGTGCGGCGATGGTTGTCGAACCGACGTCGATGGCAAGTCCGAAGGCCTTGTCATGGAAGCCCGGCCAGATGGACACGAGGCGGTTGCCGCCGCCGGGCGCGCGCGAGAAGACGGCCGCGGTGATCTTCCACTCGCCCTTGCGCAGCACCTTCTGCAATTGGGCGATGATCGACAGGTCGCAGGAGAGATCGTCGATGCCCCACTGGTCCTTGAGCGCCTTGTAAACACGCTCGAGATCGGACGAGGGCTTGTGCATGTCCGGCTCCTCCACCTCGATGAAGCAGAGGCGGGTTGCCGGGTCGAGTTCGATGGCGCGGGTATCGGCTTCCTTGCGGACCACCTGCTTGTGCACCTGCGACTCGGGCGGAACGTCGATGACGAGATCGCCCAGAATCTGCGTCTGGCAGGAGAGGCGGCGGCCCGTGGGCAGCCCGCGAATCTTGTCATAACGCTCCTCGACCTTGGTGAGGCCGGAGACATGCGACGCCGTGGAGGTGATGCCGTGCTTGGCGAATTCGCCTTCGCCCACATTGATCTGGCAGCGGCCGCAGATGGCGCGCCCACCGCAAACCGAATCGATATCAACACCCAGGGCGCGCGCCGCCTGAAGCACCGGGGTTCCAACCGCGAAGCGGCCACGCTTGCCCGAGGGGGTGAAGACGATGAGGGGGTTCGTTTCGGTCATTGCGGACGTCCTGAAAATTCCCCCTCACTACGCATGAGGGCGGTCTTTAGATTTAGCGGCGGCGGCGCGCCTCGCGGGCGGCGCGGCGGGCGGCCAGTTCCTCAGCCGAGGGCGCGGCCTCACCAGGTGCCAGGCCTGCTGCGGTGGGCGCGGGTGCCAGATCACGGAACCTGTTGTTCCAGAACTTGCAATGCGCATCCGTTCCATTCAGCACGTTGGCGCCGTAGATCGCGTGCATGTCTTCGTCATGCAGGGGGTTCATGATGGCCGAGGTCATGCCGTGGCTTGCGGCCATGGCGAGGAAGTAGCCGGTCAGCGCGCGGCGGTTCGGCATGCCAAACGAGATGTTGGAGGCGCCGCAGGTTGTGTTGACCTTCAGTTCCTCGCGCAGGCGGCGCACGAGGCGGAATACCTGCTGGCCGGCGGTGCCCATGGCGCCGATCGGCATGACGAGCGGATCGACCACGATGTCGTGCGGCTTGATGCCATGGTCGGCCGCGCGCTCGACGATCTTCTTGGCCACCGCGAAACGCACGTCCGGGTCTTCCGAGATGCCGGTCTCGTCATTGGAGATGGCGACGACCGCGACATTGTACTTGGCAACCAGCGGCAGGATGGCTTCGAGCTTTTCCTCTTCGCCCGTCACTGAATTCACCAGCGGGCGGCCCTTGGCCGTCTCGAGGCCCATCTTGAGGGCGGAGGTGACGGATGAGTCGAGGCAGAGCGGGAGGTCGGAGACGGACTGCACGATCTCGATCGTCTGGCGCAGCAGCGGCGGCTCGGATTCATTGGGGTTCACGGCGGTAACGCCGGCATTCACATCCAGGATGTGGGCGCCCGCTTCCATCTGGGCGATGGCGTCCTTGATGACGGTGTCGAAATTGCCAGCCTGCATTTCAGCCGCCAGCTTCTTGCGGCCGGTCGGGTTGATGCGCTCCCCGATCACGGTGAAGGGGCGGTCGAAACCGATGATGTGCTCGCGCGTGGCGGATGCGACGAGAGTATGTGTCATTGGGCTTTGCCTCCGTTGGCAATGAGACTCTTGAGCTTGTCCTGGGTGTATTCGGCTTCGATCTCCGCCTTCACCCGCTCGACCTCGGCAGTGAGGTCATCGCCCACGGCCACGGGTTCGGCCCGGCGCCAGTCAGCCAGGTAGCTGTCGGTGTCGGAGGCGCCGCCGCGCATGGCGGCCATGTCGATGGCCTCCTGGAAACGGTCGGCAAGCATGCGCTTTTCTTCCTTGCGGCCGGCCTTGACCGAAACCGCAGAAGGAATGTCGCGCCAGAAGGTGATGATGAGATTGGCCATGGTGGCCAGCTATATGCCCGGTCCGCCGCGGGGCCGATCGCCTGAAAACGACATGGGAAAACGGCGGGACGAAGCCTGTTCCGCCTTTTGGGGATGCGCCGGGCGGCGGCGGCCGCCCCCCGGCCAGTCCAAGGTGTCAGCCGCGGTCCTTGGCGAAATAGCCCCAGATCGCCAGCACGATCACGGCACCGACGATGGCGCCGATGAAGCCCGCGCCTTCACCCGGCCCGTACCAGCCAATCGCCTGGCCCAGCCAGGTGGCCACGAAGGCGCCGACGATGCCGAGGATGGTGGTCAGCACGAAGCCCTTGGGGTCGTTGTTTCCCGGCTTCAGAAACTTGGCGATAACGCCCGCAAGAAAGCCGATGATGATCGTTACGATAATTGACATGCGCTTCCCCTCATGTGTTTTTGCTGGTGTCTCGGCTGCCAGCCCCATTGCCCGCCCGCTTCACCCGTTTTCTTTGGCCTGTCCGGCCATGGCGCAACCATAGAACAGGGGCTCGCCATGTCAAACCGCCTGCCAGGGCAGGCCTCACCCGATGGCGCCAGCCGCGCGCAGCCTGGCGATCTCCTCCGCTCCAAGACCCAGCGTTTCGCAGAGCACTTTCTCGGTGCCATCACCCAGCCGTGGCGGAGCCTTTGCGTAGTCGATGGGTGTCGCCGAGAAGTTGATCGGGTTGGCAACACCCGGAACCTGTACGCCATCCTCACGCGTCAGGCCAATCTGAAGCCCGCGCGCCAGCACCTGCTCATTGGCGAAGACCTGGTCAAGGGTGTTGATCGGGCCGCAGGGGATGGCGGCGCTCTCGAAGGCCTCCACCCATTCCGCTGTCGTGCGCGCCTTCATTGGTTCGATCAGCAGCGGGATCAGTTCGGCGCGGTTCACCACGCGGCCGCGGTTCAGCTTGAAGCGGTCATCCTCCGCCAGATGCGCCAGCCCGAGAATGGTCACATATTCCTTGAACTGACGGTCATTCGCCACTGCCATGATGATGAAACCGTCCCGCGTGGCAAAGGTCTGATAGGGCACGATGTTGGGGTGGGCATTGCCGAGCCGCGTGGGTGCCTTGCCGCCTACCAGATAGTTGAGCGCCTGGTTGGCGAGAACGCCCACCTGCGTGTCCAGCAGCGCCACGTCGATATACTGGCCTTCGCCGGTACGCGCGCGGTGGAACAACGCGGCCTGAATGGCGATGGTGCAGTAAAGCCCGGTGAAGATATCGGCGAAGGCCACGCCGATCTTCATCGGCTCTGCCCCCGGCGCGCCGTCCGGCTGGCCGGTGATCGACATGATGCCGCCCATGCCCTGGATCATGAAGTCATAACCGGCGCGCTGGGCATAAGGCCCGTTCTGGCCGAAGCCGGTGAGCGAGCAATAGACAAGGCGCGGGTTCACAGCCTTGAGGCTGTCGTAGTCCAGCCCGTATTTCTTCAGGCCGCCGACCTTGAAATTCTCGAGCACCACATCCGATTTTGCCGCAAGTTCGCGAATCAGCCGCTGACCATCCTCGGTGGCCATATCGATCTCGACCGACCATTTGCCGCGGTTGGCGGAGAGGAAATAGGCCGCGTCACCCTTCGAGCCATCGGCATTGGTGATGAAGGGCGGGCCCCAGCCCCGCGTGTCGTCGCCTTCGCCGGGCTTTTCAATCTTGATCACCTCGGCGCCGAAATCGGCAAGGATCTGTGTGCACCACGGGCCTGCCAGCACCCGGCTGAGATCGAGAACGCGAAGACCCGACAAAGGACCGGCCATGATAAACTCCCCGGATAAACAGCCAGCGGAGTCTAGCGTTTGAACGCCGGCCCCGCCAAGGGCTGTTCCGCCTGTGCTTTTGGTTTAGGCGAAAAGGGCGGCCCAGTCGCCATCATCGAGTGTGAGGCCCTGGGCTATCGCAAGGTCCAGCTTTTCGGCATAGGGATTCTTCATCCGCTCGCCCCCCAGCGCGAAGGCAGGGTCTACCGGACAGCCGATGCCCATCTTCGCCCGCACGCTGAACGGCAGCAGGAACAGGCCATGCCGCACATTGCGTAAGTAAGCCCGGCCATTGGCCGCGACCTCGCGCAGGATGGCGGGTGCGAGAAAGGCACAGGAGACGTTCTGGAGGTCGATGCCCAGTGCATCACGCGAAAGGGCAAGGCTCCGCGTTTCCTGTTGCAGCGCTTCGGTGAGCATTTTCAGGCCCTGATAACCGCAGGCCTCGAGCCACACCGTGGCCCAGGCAATCTCGGCCGCGTCGGCGATCCCAAGCGCCGCGAGGCGCTGGGCGATCTGGCTTTCGGCGGCTGTCATGTCGGTCTGCATGGGAGCGTGATACGCGATTTTCCGCCTGGTTCCAATCCTCACACGCCGCGTGCGGCCATGGAGCCGAAACGCTGCCGGATCCTGCGTGCCAAGCGGTCGCGCACGTCGCGGTAGCTGTCGAGGATCTGTTCGCGGCTTCCGGCGGTGACCGAGGGGTCAAGGGTTGGCCAGTATTCGGCATCGATCGCCATGGTGCGGGTCATCTCCAGCGCGCGATGGTGGGCCTCGGGCGACAATGAAATCACGACATCGAAACTTGAATCCTCAAGATCCTCGAAGCCTTGCGGCCGGTGCTTGCCGAGGTCGATTCCCATTTCATCCATCACGGCTGCCACGAAGGGGTCCGGCGCTCCGGGCCTCACCCCGCAGGAGGCGACATAGACGCGCTGGCCGTAGAAATGCTTCATGATGGCGGCCGCCATCACCGAACGGATGACGTTCTGCGTGCAGGCGAAGAGGACGGCGCTGGGAAGGTCTCCCGCCATCGCGTTGCGTCAGCCCCGCCAGTGCAGGACGCAGACGAGGGTGAACAGGCGGCGCGCCGTATCAAAGTCGACCTCCACCTTGCCGTTCAGGCGCTCGCGCAGCAGTTCGCTGCCTTCGTTGTGAAGGCCGCGCCGCGCCATGTCGATGGTTTCGATCTGGCTCGGCGTCGCGGTGCGGATCGCCTCATAGTAACTTTCGCAGATCATGAAGTAGTCTTTTACGATCCGCCGGAAGGGCGACATCGACAGGCCGATCAGCGTCAGGCGTTCTTCGGCGGCATTCAGCACGTCGAAGATCAGCCGCCCGTCGGCGGTCGAGAGCTTGAGGCGGTAAGGGCCTTCGGGGCTGGTCAGCAGCGAGAAGCTGTTGTCTTCCACCAGGTCGTAAATGGCGACGCGGCGTTCATGCTCGGCTTCGGGCGAGGGGCCGGGGCCGATGGAGGAATCGAGTTCTACCGCGCTCAGCCGGTTTTTGGGCTTGTCCGTCATGGGTCTGACAATAGCCGCTGCGGGCGCCGGGAATCTAGAGGTCCGCGTCTTCGTCCAAGGAATGATGCGGCACACTGCTGGCCTGCCATGCGGGCCCAAGGTCCGTCATCTGGCATTCGAGGCATTCGACCATCAGCCGCACCGTGACGCCGCCCGAGAAGGAAAGCAGCACCTCACCCGACGGCGCATCGAGTTCAGCAAAGCTGATCGACAGCAGGGACAGCACCTCATCCGCCGCGCCCTGCGCCAGGTTCAGCGTCTTGACCGCCAGAACCCGGCTGAAATGCAACCCGGTGCGGCGGCGCTGCGGCGTATCCTGCTCATCCCAGGCAAAGCGGTTGGCCACCAGGGCGAACTGCCGCCGCCTGGGGCTGTAGGTCATGTCGCCCGATACGAGAACGGCATCCTGCATGTGCGCCGAAAGGACGGCGAGGTCTTCGATGTCGAGGGCCGCGAGTTTCAGCATGGCGCTCAGTGACCCGAAATGCGGCTTACATCCGCGCCGCAGCCGGAGAGCTTCTCTTCCAGTGTCTCGAAGCCACGGTCGAGATGGTAGACGCGGTTGATCATCGTCTCGCCTTCCGCCGCCAGTGCCGCGATGACAAGGGACACGGAAGCGCGCAGATCGGTCGCCATCACCGGCGCACCCGTCAGCTTCTTCACACCACGCACTTCCGCCGTATCGCCGTGGAGATGAATGTCGGCGCCAAGCCGCGCCAGCTCCTGCACATGCATGAAGCGGTTCTCGAAGATCGTCTCGCGGATCATGCTGGTGCCTTGCGCCATGGTCATCAGCGCCATCAGCTGTGCCTGGCAATCGGTGGGAAAGCCGGGATAGGGCTGGGTTTCAACCTTCACCGGTTGCAGCGCCCCGCCATTGCGGTGGATGCGAACGCCCTCATTGGTGGCCTCAACGCCGATGCCGGCCTTGCGCATCACGTCGAACACCGCATCGAGATGGCGGGCATTGGCATCTTTCAGCAGCACGTCGCCGCCCGTCATGCCGGCGCACATCGCATAGGTTCCGGTTTCGATACGGTCCGGAATGACGCTGTGCTCGGCGCCAGACAGGCAGGCCACACCCCTGATCCTCAGCGTCGGCGTATGGATGCCCTCAATCCTTGCGCCCATCTTGACGAGGCACTCGGCGACATCGCCGATTTCAGGCTCTGCGGCGGCATTCTCGATGATGGTCTCGCCATCCGCCATCACGGCGGCCATCAGCGCAGCATGCGTCGCGCCAACCGAGACCTTGTCGAACGCGATGCGCGCGCCCTTGAGGCCCTTCCTGGCTTTGGCGATCACATAGCCATTCTCGATCTGGATGTCGGCGCCGAGCTTCTCCATGGCGAGGAGATGCATGTCCACCGGCCGCGTGCCGATGGCACAACCGCCCGGCAGCGACACCTTGGCCTCGCCGCAGCGGGCCAGCAGCGGCCCCAGCACCCAGAAACTGGCGCGCATCTTGGAGACGAGCTCATACGGGGCGGTCGTGTCGGCAATGTCGCTGGCGGTGAGGTGCATGACGTCGCCCATCATGCCGTTCTGGCCGGCGCGCTTTCCCGCCACCATGATGTCGATGCCGTGGTTCTGCAGGATGCGCTGCAAAAGCCGCACATCAGCCAGGCGCGGCACGTTGGAGAGGGTGAGCGTTCCGGGGGTGAGCAGCGACACAATCATCAGCGGCAGGGCGGCATTCTTGGCGCCCGAGATCGGAATGGTTCCGTTCAGGCGGTTGCCGCCGCGGATGCGGATACGATCCATATGTCTGTTTTCCCCTCTGCCCGGAACGCGCCCCGCGGGAATCCCCGGCGGGAATCGGCTATCCGCCCGTTTGCTCGGGGGCTAACAAGCACAAGTGGCTCAATTGGGGCAACTCTCTTCGGCTTCGGAAGATGTTTCCGGCCCGCTATCGGCATCGCCCGCGGCCTGGCGGTGCCGGGCTTGGGCCTTGCGGCGGGACAGATTGGCCCTGAGCGCCTGTGCAAGACGGGCCTTGCGTGTGTCCGAAGCGGGTTTTTCTCCTGTCATTCTTCAATTTTCGGGCCAGTCCAGCCAATCGTCAAGCGCATGGTGCAGATGGGGTTGCGCTGCGCCGCCGCCTGTGGCATGTGTCCGCGCGCCTCAGGCACCGGCCCGCTGCCGTAGCTCAGTGGTAGAGCACTCCCTTGGTAAGGGAGAGGTCGGGAGTTCAATCCTCCCTGGCAGCACCATTTCCTCCAATCTAATCAGCGACTTGATGAGGGTGGCACCCCAAGCGGGGTCGTCCTGGACCCATATTACAGGAATATTACGGTATTCATTCCTAGTATTACGGGGTAATGTACCCCCATGGCGGTCTCGAAGGTCATCAACCAGCAGTCCTTCCACGACGGTAAGGTCGTCCTCTACCAACTCGAGGACAGACCTAAGAAGCTGTGGCTCTGTCGGATCAAGGTCCCCAACGGAACGGGCTACATCTATCGGGGGACGGGTACCTCCGACCTCTATCAGGCACGAAAGTTCGCCGACGACTTGCTGGACGAGATCAGGATCAAGACCAAGCTCGGTCAGTCCATCACGGTCCTCAACTTCGAGAAGATGGTCCAGGACTTCGAGGAGGCTTCCAAAGCCAAGGGTGAGCCCACCAAGCGAGACCTCGCCATCATCGCCTTCCTGAAGACCTATGCCGTCCCCTACTTCCGAAAGAACAGGGTCACCGACCTCAGCACCAAGGAGATCGCCAGGTTCTTTGACTGGCGGCGGGCCAATTCACGTAAGGGCAAGCCGCCCCGTGAGACCACCATTCTCCACGAGACCAGTCAGCTCTCCACCTTCCTGAACTGGTGCCACAAGCGGGGCTACATCGACAGGCAGATCGTCCTCGAGAAGCCCAAGCACGATGGTGAGCGGCGACCCCACTTCGACAACAAGGACTGGCCAAAGCTGACGAGGTTCCTAAGGGAGTGGGTCAAGGAGGGCAAGGGCATCTCCAGGACCACCCTACGAGACAGGGTCATGCTGACGAGCTACGTCCTGATCCTCGCCAATACGGGTCTGAGGGTCGGCGAAGCCCGTGGTCTGAGGTGGAGGGACATCGACACCGAACCCACCGCCGAGGAGGGAGAGGTCAACATCATCCTCCACGTCAACGGCAAGACGGGTACCCGAGAGGTTGTGGCAAGAAACTCCGACGTGAAGATCTACCTCGAGCGGATCTGGCAACTCCGAGTAGACGAACTGGACGGAAAGAAGCCCGAGAAGGACGGCTACGTCTTCTGCCACCCCGACGGCAAGCCCGTCCATTCGTTCAAGAAGGGGTTCAACACCCTCATCTCAGAGGCGGGTGTCGAGTTCGACCGAGAGGGAGACAGGCGGACGATCTACTCCCTCAGGCACACATACGCCACCTACCGCCTACAGGAGGGCGTCAACCACTACGTCCTCGCCCGAAACATGGGCACGTCCGTCAAGATGCTGGAGCAGTACTACGG
>CAYMQH010000079.1:0-15474 GCA_964392525.1 uncultured Aestuariivirga sp. | reverse complement strand
GCAAAAGCTGTGGCTTTGAGGTGCCCATGTACAAGAAGTTCCTGACCTTTGGCCCGCCGCTCTGCCCTCAACACAAAACAGAGATGGATCAGATAGGGCCTTGGGAGGAGTAAACATCTGTTCCAGAAGATTCAAACGATCCAACCCATTCAACGGCCGCGCCAGTTGACTTGTCGAGATAGGTTGATTGCGAGGCATTGCTTGGTTTGGTCGATACACGGATTCACCGTTATGTCAACTGAGCCTCTAGTGACTTAGACTTTATAACGCTATCCATCTGCTCTTCCTGAACAGAGAATCGCATTCTTCGCAAGTAATGGCAGACCTACTTCAGAAAGTCTCTAAATGAACGAACCAATTCCAATACGCGAGTATGAAGAAGCGTTATACATATTTTGGTATGGGCCTCAACTCAAAGCGGTCAAGATCGGTCATACAAATGATCCGAGTAGGCGGCTGACAGAGTTGGGCAACGATACTGCGGTCCCAGCATTTCTTGCTGAATACGCTGCTGTAGTTTGGCTTGATAGGACTAGGGAAAAAGTTGAGGCGAGAGCGCATGAACTCGCATCTGAATTCCGCAGGGATGGAGAGTGGTTTTCTTTGACGGCTGCAGAGGCCTTGGATTATGTCGAGGCTGCGGCTAAGCAGTTGGGTGTTAGATACGAAATCGAAGACCGGGCGAATCTTCGAGATCAAGCAAGGCAGGTTGACGAGCAAATTGATCAATCTGAATTGAATAGGCAATGGGAGATTGCTCTCAATTACGAAAAAAACTTTGATGCGAGACGTGAAAGTCTTATTGATGTCCAGCAGTCTCGGGCTGAATATCTGAAACAAAAATGGCGAGCTAGCGACGGTTCACTAGCCGTTCAGCATGATCATCCGCCCAAGCCTATTTGGATGTGGTACCGGCCGGCAATGGGTAATCCCAAGAAACGAGATTGAGATGAACCAAATTTGGGTTTGTAATGGTTGCGCCTTTGTTTGGGACAGCTGACATGGGATCAGTCTATCAAGCGTATTGCGACTGTGGCTTCAAGGCCGATGTGACTGTCGGCGGCTCTAGAAGGACTTTCCTGGAGCAGTCGAACTTCCCTTTCTATTGCGGGCAATGCGGACTCGTTAGCGTAAACATCGCCAAGTTGCCGCGCGGAAAAGTTGTGACTGTCTGCCCCATGTGTCAACTACAGGGGTGTACTCAGTACGGCATTCCCCCAGTATCGCTTCATGATTTAAGGCCTGTACCTTGGTGGAAGAAATGGTTCAAGCTTTCCAAAAGCGAAAGCCCGGATGCAACCATTCAATGGGGTAACCGGGAGGCCAGCCTTGATGGTCACAGATGCCCTGAATGCCTTGAAATGCGGCTTCATTTTTCACGGTATCCAAGCTTGATGTTCGATTGATGGCCAGCTACGGCCTTACTGGCTGAGGTGCTAGTACACTCATTCATCTCAGAAAAGTTCGAATCCCCGACCCCACCAAAAAAAGGGGGTTGAAAACTTAGCGAGTTAGTTAAACAATCTCCTCTGGCCCGCCAGAACAAGTCCTGCTAACTCGCTCAATCGAGTTGTCAGGCGCTAAGAGCCCCGCACCACGCGGGGCTTTTTGTCATGGGCTCCTGACTGACCCCATGGCCACCCACCCCCGAAATCCGTCTCAAACCCCGTTTCGTCTCAGAACCTCCTGACTTTTTGTCCACGGTACGGCGGGGAGGGGATGGCGAAAAATCAGAGTTTTAGCGCCGTACCGATTGAACGAAAAGTCAGTGAATCAGTCCGCACCCACTCCGTAGCCTTTACAGGTGCTTATTGTGAGTTCCGCCGTCAAGCTAGGTTTGCACAGTTCTCGCAATATTGGTGATAACTTTGGCGGGAAAATCACATCGCAATGTTTGCATTGACCGAAGTCTGGCAAGAGCTTTCTATCTTCGAAGAGCGCTTTTTCATTAAGGGCTATGAACATGGAATCGAATTCGTCACAAATTGGACAATCAATCAATGCGTGTGGCTCCGTATCCTGCAAATTTTTGAGTTGTTGTTCTCTGATCTCTATCCCTGAAACCGGCGACGTGCCAAAAGTAGACCTGTCAGCGTCCAGCACTTCAATCTCCCAGTCGGCCATAAAGGATTCGCGCAGATGAAATGTGATCCATCTCCTCAATATGCTTGAGGCATCAAGAGCCGTAATTCGATTTTTCTTGGAATCGTGGATCACCTCGACGGTTGTTTTCAGCAATCTTCCAAAATTACCGCATGATTCATAAAGGTTTATCCCATACTGCCCCATAGCCCACCCCGCAAAAAGTGGCACGCCTAAGCCCAAACTATAGAAGGCACAATCGTGGTCGTCTTTGTTGCTGAAGCCGAAGTGGGTCACATCGTTACGCTTTTCCCGAAGTTGCTTTCGCGTCGGATTAGTCGGCAGGTGGAAGTCACGAGGTATAACTTCATTCAGTACCTCCCATGCGCTAGCCAACCCGCCTTCCGAGGAGTCGGTGATTTTTCTACCTGTCGATGCGGCCGATGCACTTTCAATTGCCGAACAGAGAGTTACAAGGGCCTGCGGATGTCTCCCCAAGGCACTCAAGAGTAAGAAGGTCTCAAACGATTGGAATGCGCTGATCGTTGGAGCCTTGGACGCAAACAGATCGATCGTCGCTTGGTCAAAGATAAAAAAGATGAACCTTGCGTAGTCTATTTTGGTTTTGCTCATTATCAAAACTCCTCATTACTCAAACTTGACCTTTTTAAAGCCCCCATTTAAATTCGAAAAAATCAAGTTCTTGATTTCACTCTGTTGATGCATCTTTCAAACTGAGCCAACTTTCACGTTGAAGATTGAGCCACTTGGTTGATGGCTACCACCCGCGAGAAAGCTGCTCCCTCACGGCCAATGGATCGACAACCACAGCGCAAGTTTCCCAGTCGGCATCCTCCACCACGCTGTACTTCGCATCGAAGGGGTTTTGGGTTGTCGCCGTCCGATCGATTAGCTGCAGCGCTTCCTGCTCGCTTTGCAATGCGATCTTGACCCAGACATCTTCTAGAGTGTCCGGGATCTGTCCGAAAAGCTGGTGGATGGACTCCAAGCGGTCGGCCAGTACTTCGTGAACCCGGTCCTCGACCGAGCCGAGGTAGCGCAGGTTGGCGATCCAGACTTCGCTGCGCACCTGGCCGATGCGCTGGATGCGCCCCTTGCGCTGCTCCAAGCGGGTGGGGTTCCATGGCAGGTCGATGTTGATTAGCGTGCCAAGCCGCTGGAGGTTTAGCCCTTCGGAGGCTGCGTCCGTGCCCAGCAACAGTTTTAGCTCGCCCGCCCGCACGCGCGCCTTCAGTGTGTCGCGATCGCACCGCCGGAACTGGCCACCGCTCCAGATGCCAGAGCGATTGCTGCCCGCATACAGACCGATCTCGAGGTTGGCAAATTCCGGCCGCTTGGCCAATTCATCGCCGACCCAACGCACGGTGTCGTAATACTGGGAGAACAAGATACAGCCTAGTTCCATCCAGCGCTGTTCAACATCCGCGCGCATGCCCAGCAGGTAGCCGATAACTGCGTCCAGCTTGGGGTCGTTGTTTCCGCCCTGCCGCAGCAGTTCGAGGCAGCGGTTCAGCGACGCCACCTCGGCTGGCGTGAAGTTCTTGAAGTCTGAATTAGTGTGGGTGTTGCGCCCGTTTTGTGCGGCGTCGTCATCGTCGATGTCGTCGTCTTCCTCGTCGCTTAGCTCATCTGGCGCACTGCCAAGCAGTTTGAGCACAGTTTTGCGCCCAGCCTCCATCGAGCTGCCCAAGCGCCTTAGCAGCAGCGTCTTGAAGAAACCGGCACCCTTCACGCGCAGTTGCAGCAGGAGACAGAATTCCTCTGCCTCCTGGTAGGCCTCACGCAGATAGCCACCTAGGGTGAGCGCGCTGTGCGCATCCTCTCCGAACAAGCGAACTGTCACCCGCGGCAGATAGTAGCCGCCAGTGGCTGGATTGATCGTCGATTCTAGGTAGCCTCTGGTGCGACGGACGATGCAGCGCAGTAGTGGATTGAAGTGCTCCCCATAACCAGGCAAAAGCCCGTTCTGCAGCTGAACCCGCCGAATGACCGGCGAAAGCCGTTCGAGTGTCTCTGGGGTGAACTGCCAGGTCTTATCGCTGGCATCGAGACTGCGGCGGATACGGTCGAATGCTGGATCCTCAGGCCTTGAGGGTAAGGGGTCGCGCACGTACTGCCAACCTGCGTGCAGATCAGTGGGCACAGCGGCTACACCGTTGGCAATATCCAGACAGTGGCTGGGTTGGAACCATGGGCTGGTGCGAGTCCAGCCGCCCAGAACGCCGTCATTTCCGTGTGACAAAATCTCCAGAAGATCCCAGGCCTCCAAAGGGTGCAACTGAACCGGTGTAGCCGTGGCCAGCAACATGCTCTTGGTTTTCTCGCCGATCTGCCGCAGGAAAGCCATAAGCTTGTTGGGATCAGCTCGCTCATCGACTTCATCGGAGCTTGCGTCCACCTTGGGTACTTTGCGCCGCCGCGCCCGGTGCGCCTCATCGACAATCACGCAGGTGTAGCGCCGGCTCAACAACTGTTGAAGCGCTTCAGGCAAGCCGCGGACCACCAAGCCCTGCGAGACCAGGCCGATGCGGCGAGGGCAGCGGCTGAGAGACTTCACCCCATCCGATGGGTACTCAAGATCGTTCTCATCGACCCAAGCCCGGCCGTTCCACCGCGCCGATGGGAGTTGAAGCAACTCCATGAGTTCGTCCTGCCACTGTTGCAGCAAGGGCTTGGGGGCTAACACCAGAACCGGGCCGCCATCGGGGTCGTCAAGCGCCATTAGCAGCGCCGCCATCGCCAGCTGAACTGTCTTGCCCAGTCCGACTTGATCGGCCAGCACGAGCCGTGCGCCACCCAGCCGATGCCGCTCCAGCGCCAGCCGCGCGAAGTATTTTTGGTGGGGCCACAGGCCCTGTTCGCGGCGGTAGACGGGCGTCTCCACGGCCGCAGCCGCGGCCGCTGTTGTCGGATCGTCCATCGCCTTCCAGGCGGTCGGCTCCACGACGCGCCGGTTGATGATGCGCTGCACGTCCTGAACGATGAACGGGCAAACGCTCAGATCCATGGCGCGCGGGTCGTTCCATAGTGCGTCGAACTCCTCCTGAACCCACGCCACGGTCTCCGGGGAATCGTCTTCCCACAGCAGTTCGTAGTTGAGTTTCCAGGCGGAGGCGCTTTCGTTCACGCTGCCCAGGAATGCAGTTGCTGAGCCATTGGCGCGGCGCACCACACCCGCTTTGCCGTGGATGAGGCCGAACGCGGTGTCCGGCAGAACGCGAACGGCGACGCGACCGGATGTCAAGGCCTCGAACAGTGCCGTGTAGCGGGGGATTGCCGACGGTGGTGCCGCCTGCGGTTGGCCTTCGCACCAGCTGCGGCGCAATGCCGCCTGCGCCGCAGCTGCGGTGACGACATCCTGTGGGTCCAGATCGGAATTGCACAAGATGCGGATCGGCCCCTGCACTTGTGTGAGCGCTTCACCCGCCACCTCAAAAAGGCTGCTGCGGAAATAACCCGCGATGCGGTCGTAGGACACCGCTCCGGCCAGTCGCTGGCTCAGCACCGACTGGTCGAGACGTATGCGTCGGCTGGAATGTTTTTTTAGCACTTGCGGAACCTACGCGCCATATCTCAGAACTTACCGGTCCTCAGACGGAGCGAAACCGACGTAAGCGCCAAAGAATGACGGTGCCGGTTGATATAAGGCGAACTTGACCGAGTCCACTAGCTCTAATTTATCTGTGTAGCCGTCCACCCCTTTGTCGCCGAGTTCAATCTCGTCCCCGTCCATGCCACTGATTCCCATCAGCTCATCAAAGCGGGAAGACCGATACTCAAAGCCCTCGTCGTGTGCCATGAACAGAACATGCTCACAGTAATCGGTGACCATCTCTTCAGCATCGCCAGCCGATACAGCCTGAGCACCGCAAAACGGACAGTGAATCGGGTGTTCGTCCGTGAGGATCTCGACTCGTTGAATTAAATGCTTCTTTTTAGGCATACAAGCTCCAGAAATTGAAGTGTGGATCAAGCGTGATCGTTACGCAGGCGGCCAGCGAGGATGCGCGCAGCTTCGCTGTCGGTCGCCCACTCGCCCATGTCGTTGGCGTTACCAAGTGCAGCCAGCCACTCCAGCAGTCCCACGAAGCGCTCGCGAAGCTGCCAGTAGCCCTGTCCGAAGGTGTCGCGCAGGTATTGCCGACCCAGATCGGGGCTGTTGTCGGCGGCGGCCGTCTCGCGAACTGCGAATAGCAGGTGTCGCAGCGGCGCCTCGGCAAACGGATGTGGTCCGCTAGTTGCCGCTCGCCCTCGGCGCGCAGGTGCGGTGGCCGGGCTTCCCGAAGCACCCGCTAACGTGGCAGCAGAGAAGCCGCTGGCCGTGTGCATGCGCGCGCCATTGGCTTTGTCGCTCTTAAGCAGCGGCTTGATGTCGGCAAGGCCAAAGCCGCGCGCCAGCTCTTCGTACATGCCCTGGCGACGTTCGCCCCGGCTTTCGATGTCCAACGCGCGCAGGTAATATCGTTCCACCAGTGACAGGTCACGCCACATCGCGTCCAGCCCACGCGGTATTAGTGTCTCACAGGCTATGCCCAGCGCACGTTCGATTACGGCCTGGAACTCGCTCTTTTCGCCCTTACCTCGCACCGCGAACACCTCGTGCTCCACATCGCGGCCGTCGAGGTTGCCGTACTGTGTAAGGACCTTCAGCGCGGCCGCATATGCTGCGAGTTGGTAGTCAGCGTCGTTGAAGTTTGGCTCGCCGCCTTCGTCCAGCGCCTGCATGCTGGCAATCTGGCGCTTCACCTCGTCTTCCACTAGCGGGTAGACCTCATCAAGGAAGCCAGGCTCGTCACCAACGCGCTTGCTCAGCACCAGGCACACAGTGCCCTGAACGTAGTTGCCCTGCTTGATGCCCGAGGCCTCGGTCTCAGTGCTGATGGTCCAGGCCGCAGTGGCCTTTAGGCCCGCGGCCCACAAGATCATGCCCAGGTCGGCCCAAACAGCCGGGTTTTGGTGTGTGAACATCACCATCTGTAGGCCGTTGTCGGGCATGTGGCGCGCGAGGTTGCGGTAGATGTCCACCATCGACCGGCGGAAGTCGTCCCCATCGCCGCGGACTGCCAGTTCAGCGCGTGCGTCGGGGACCCATTCGGGGAAAGCGCGGGTAAGTAGCCTGTCGTACCAGGCGAGGAAGAAATCGCCCAGCTCGTGGTAGTTCACGGCGTCGGCATAAGGTGGGTCGGTAATCCAGAGATCACATTCTTGTTTTATTTCGCGAGCATCTTTTAATGAAATATTAGAGGGAGAGTTTATGTCACTGACTCCATCGCCGATGATGTTGAACCTCAGTTCGGACAAGGCACGACACCCAAAATTGAACTGGGTATTAAACGCCTGATTCATGGACATATTGCTTGTGCTGCCAGGTCCTTTTGAAAAATGTGAATTCCAAACTCCAATTTTGCAGTTATGGTCACTAGACTTCCCAATAAACAAAAGTAAAAACGCTTTGTATTGCAGATTAGATACTCTTGAGCCAATCGAGAGCATCGTGCCATGTGTCAACAACTGCCTCGGCGTGAACAGTTGATGCCAGTGGGTCCAGCCGCGCTCACGGAACAGGCGATCGGTCTCGGCGCCACTTTCTGGAATTGCCTTCGACGGAATAAACCCTTCGCGCTGCCAACTTGTAAACCGCTCTCTGAGAAGTGCAAGCACGCGAGCCTCGCGCGCCAGGTCGTCGGCGTCTGGCGCGGCATAGCGGCGGTTGCCTTCTGCATCGACCCAGCGAATGCAGTACAGGCGTTCTTGGAATACGTCGCCAGGACGTGGTATCAAGTCCTCATTGGTCCAGCGGCGCAGACCACCTGGGCCGCGCAGAGCCTCAACGCTCCAGGTGCGGGCCGGGTTGAAAGGGTCGACCACGCGGCTGTCCACCACGGTCGCACCCTTCTTGGCCTTGTAGAGTTTCAGTTCTGCTTCTGAAACTGCAACGACTGTCGGCTCTAAGCGGTCGGAGCCGGCCACTTTTTTCCAAGTGGCTGCTATGCGGTATCTCTCTGAGATCAACCAACTAGGAGCTAGCGGAATGTAGTAATCACAGCCTTCGGGTTTTACCTCGACGCAATAGAGATATGCTTCCGCTCGCTCGCCGCGGGCGTTGTGCTCGATGCCCCATTCGGTGATTTGCCGGTCGGCTTCGGCCAGTACCTCTGCCTGTAACCTCATCACCTCGGCCTGCACCTCTGGTCCGCCGCCCAATAAGTTCAGGCTGGCCCAGGTGAGCAGCCCGGCCACGGGGTTGAGGTCGGAGCCGTAGGCGTCGCATCCTATGCGTGCGGCCTCGAAGGGGATGGACCCTCCGCCGCAGAAGCTGTCGCCTACTCGCGGCCTATGACCAAACGCGCGTTGACCGAGCTGGTAGATGAGCTCGGGCAGGTTCGTGGCGGTGGTACCCAGGTGGGCGTTGATGTCGGTCCAGGCCTGCTCAGTTGGGCCAGGCATGTTCTCGGGCCGCTCACACTCGGCGATGCGTTCCGCGTAGGGCAGTGTGTCGAACCCGGTGCGGCCGATCTTACGCTGCACGGGCGGCTTACAGCGCGCCCACGCGCCGTCATCGTCCATGGTCAGGATCTTTAGAAACACCTCGCGATCACGCTTGGGATCGTTGGAGGCCGGCATCAGCATGCCGACGATGGAAGCGCGTACCAGCACCAGCGGCTTGCGGCCCCACCACTTGCCCAGGCCGGTGAGTGTCTGGCTGGCACCCGCTTTACGCTCTTTGTAGGACTCGGCCGAGAGACGGGCGATCGGGAACTGGGTTTCGATAAATGAGGGCATTGGATCGGGGCTCTACAGGTTCAGCGACAGTTGGGAGTGACCCAGCAGCTCGCGGCGCGCGCGGGGCGACATGCCCTCGCCTTTTACGAAGGGGTTGTCAGCCAGTGCGGCGCGCAAGGCCTTGCGCCAGCCCAGGCCCTTTTGCATCGCCTGGCCGGTGGTGGCCACCGTCATGGTAAAGAGCCACCAACGCTCCTCGGGGGCCAGGGCTTCCCAGTTGCGCAAGGCGTTGGGTATGTCATCGGGCGGCGCGTCTTCCACCGCCCAGCACAACACGCACAGCTCCTTTCCGAGCGACGGATGCACCGGCACCGGTTTGGAGGGGTTCTTGATGAACTTGGCGGTAGGCAGTCCGTTGGTGCGCAGACGGCGGTTGGATTCGTCCCAGAATTCGGGCGCCAGCGCAAGCCAACGCCCTCGGTCAATCATCACGCGCAGCCCCGGGTCAGTCGGGTTGGGCATAGCACTCTCCCGCGAGCCGAGGTGGTCGAGGTCATTGCCGCGGTGCTCTGAGATGCAGATGCGCTCTTCCGAGCTGGAGCCCTTGGGCACATCGATAAGGAAGCCGTGGCGTGCCTCGTCGGGCAGGAAGCCCAGGCCGACTACTCGGCGCTTGGTGGCTGTGGATTCGATGGTCATGGCTTACTGCGCGCCCTGACTGACTTTGGACATGTCAAAGGGCTGGCCGCTAGCCTTGAGCCAGTCAAGTAGCGCCTGGCCCGTTGGGAACCCGAGAGAGCCCACCGCCATGCGCAACGAGCCTGTGCCCACGATCGCCTGCAGCTGGTCCGCCGCAGCCTTGATGCTGGCGGCGGTGTACCCCGATTCCATCGCGCCAAAGTAGTCGACGTGCTGTAGGCCGTCAGCGCTCTCGGCCGTTAGCTCCAGGTCATAGGCAACGACCGTCGCCGCTTCGTCGAGGTGGCGGATGAAATCCCACACGGCGCCGGAGTCGTCTAGTTTGGACCGTTGCGTCCAACGTGCTGGCGCCTTCGGATCGAGCTTAGGCCCTTCTGCCCCGGGCTGGGGGATAGAAATACGCAGCACCTCGGAGTTGATGCCTAATGCTGGGGCTACTGCAATGGCCAGCACCGTGCGGCTGCCGGCTGGCACTCGGATAGCGCCGTCGTAGGTGGCCGCGCCGACATGGGTGGGTGCTGACCCGTCGGTCGTATATCGGATGTTGACGCCATTGGCCCGCGGCAGAGCCCGCAACTCCACCTCGTAGTGGTCACCGCGGTTGTGGAGCTGGTATTTCAGCCGAATCTTGGCCGTCCACTCTTTGACGGGGCTGATGCGGGTGATGTCGCCAGGGTCATGCGCCAAGAAGCGGTAGCGCAGCGCAGTGGCTTCGAAGCGCGCCGGTGTGGGCACTGGGCTTGACGACGGCGTGGGATCGGTATCGCCTGTTTCGTAGACCACGGCTGGCGCATGTAGCGGCTCAATCTTGAGGTATGTGCGGCCATCGCCGTCTTCCTCGACCGATAGCTCACGCACTTCGACAGAGGGCGCCGGTGGCGGGAATGGGCCACGACGGACGTGGTTGCCTTCCTCGCGCCACAGCCCACGGCGTACGCAGTCAGTCTTAAGATCGTCCAGGGCGGATGTCTTGTGCAGCGGCCAGCTGGTGTTTACAGCGGCGTTGCGTTTGAAATCGGACCAAAGCACGACCTTCGTTTCCGCCGATCCGAACAGGCGCGCCTCTGCGCGTGAGCGGAAGGCGTCGTCGTCGATCTTCGTCGTGAACTTTTGCGCGCCCTCCAGAGTTTGGCGAATAGTGGCCTCTCCGCTTCGGTTGCCAGCGAATGCCAGGTCAACGCCGCTGGCGCGCAGGGCCGAGTTGATGGACGGGTAGACAATCTGATCGAATGCCTCCTTCAGAGCGGCGCTGAACTGCAACGCAATGCGGTCGCGAAGGGCATCCAACGCCCGCCACTGGGGGTCATCAGAAGGAGTGTTCTCGCTGCGCAGTTCGTCTTCGATGTTCTGCAGTGCGCGGGTCTGGCGGGCTGCGTCAATTACCTTTTGGAAGGTGTCGCGCGAGCCGCTCAGGAACAGCACGCGATTCTTGTATTGCTGCTGGGCCCACCAGGCCTGCCAGTCCCCTGAAATCGGAAGCTGGTTGGCCTGGCCGCCAGGTCGCACCACCACGAGCGTGGTCTTTTCCTGCTCGACCTGAACTTCGTCTGGCGGAGGCAAAACTTTGACGGTCTGGTAGCAGTCACGCAGGCTTGGTGCGAAGTGCTGCTCGAGGTGCTCGCGCAGCATGCGGTCGACCGTCTCGGTGTGTAAGGACAGCGCTGTTGAGCGCAGCTTCGCGGCGAGGTTCTGCTGGTTCTTGAAGTAGAGACGGCCATCAGCCGAGTTGTGCAAGTACCAGGCACGGGTGGCCAGCTTGTCCAGCACATTAGCCTTAAATGTGGAGAGGTCGCGGCCGGGCCGCTGCAGGCAGTCGACGAGCTGGTATTCGCGTAAGCCGTGAATAGCGCCGGGCGTGGTGGACAACGACGCGACGAGGATGAGCCGGGCGGCCTCCGAAGCATCGGCATTACCGTTGGCAATGTCGATCTGCTCGACCTCGGCGTCGCCGCCATGGGCGATGTCGTGCGCGATCGCCTCGCTGAGCGACGGGTTGATGGTTCGAATTTCGGAGGCGATCTCGTCTACGTTGAGGTCGATGTCGTAGGGAGCGATGAGATCCTTGGAGGCAGCTTTGTCAGACTTCCACAGGTCAGCCACGACCATCTGCATCAAGCGGATGACGCCCCGGGTCTGCTGGAACCCGTCGTTCTCCTTGAACTTGCCGACGAGCTCGCGCAGGTCCGGGTGGAAGGGGTAAGCATCCAGCACCCGGGTGTAGAGCGACTCCGGTGTGGTGCTGGTCAGGTTCATGCGCCCCGCCTCGCGCAGCGCCTCCCGATAGCCTGAGGCAACACGATCTATTTCAGCCTGCGGCGCCACCTGCGAGAACAGGCGCTTGCGCAGGATGTGGTAAAGCTCGTCTCCGTTCGGGTTGACCGGCGTGATCGGCACCGCGATGCGCTTTGATTCCGAGGTGATGCCCTGCACCGCGCGGTCAAAGGCTGCCTGTAGGTTGTTCTGGCCAATGCTGAAGTTGGTGCCAGCCAGATCGGATAGCACGAGGCAGACGTTGTCCATCTCGGCGACGGCCACGAAGAGGTTGGCCAGCGCCGTGGTTGTCACCACACCGAGATCGGCGTTGCCGACGGGCACGGCCACCGCGTATTCCAAGTAGGGCGGCAGCTCGTCCAAGAATAGGACCAGTGGGTCGCCACCAAGGAGCTGCTTCCAAGCTTCAGGGCCAGGCGCGTTGAGCAGCGGCGAGACATAGCGGGCGAACTGGTCAGCCTTGCCCAGCTGTTCGGCGATGGAGCCCCAGATGCCTCCGGGCGCATCGGTGCTGCGACCGTTGAAGCCTACGACGCGGCAGCGCCCAAGCTTGGGGGCTGGGTCGCTCTCGCCCAGCACTTTTCGCCGTAGGTCGGGGTCACGGGCGAGGAGCCCAAGCCCGATCATGCTGTGCGTCTTGCCGCCGCCCATAGCTTGCGACAGCAGGAACACGGAAGATCCGGCGCCTGAGCCCGAAAGATGCCGGAAGGCTCGGTCTACCAAGGTCATCATGCCGTTGGTGAAGTAGTTCTCATCAAAGAACTCGCCACCGTGCACCTTGCCTTTGAGGAACGTGTCCAGGCTTAGTACCGTCGCGCGTCGGTCGGCAACGAAAACGGATTCGCGTGGGGTGCAAAGGGCTTTTAGAGTCATTTTGATTGGATGTCTAAAAATTGAGAATGAAGGCCAGCATTCAATGTCGATGCACTGGAACTTAGGGATATGAGTTGCCGGTAGTTAACTCGGCAGTACTTGTCTAAGTTCATCAGTTGGCCTCTCGATCGCAACTCTGCGCCTTGATCCAAGCATCAATATCCGCCTTCGAGAAGCGCCAACTCCCCCCCACCTTAAAGGCTGGAATCTGTTTGGCTCCCGCCAGCCGGTAGATAGTTCGCTCGGTGACCTTGAGGTAGTCGGCGACTTCCCCGATGGTCATGATGGCGTTGTCAGCTGGGCTGGATGGCATGGTCTTGGCCAGATGGGTGGTAGGAAACGCCAGCATAGTGCAAAATTTTCAATCTGCGGTTGAAAGATTGAAATATTGTGCGGGGCTACAGGCTCACCGGATGAGCCCGGAAGCCCCCCTTGACGGATGAGCCCATTCGGTTACACTTTCGGTTGCATCAAGACAAGGCCCGACGGCCTTACCAACCTGCCCCCGGGCAAGGTGGACGCGAAAGCGGATGCGGCTCCAGCCGGAGCAACCAACCGGGAGATGCGTCGGCCCTCCACAGACTCTCTGGAGGGCTTTTTTATGTCTGAAACGGCGCAGATCCGCCCCGACAAGGTCCGGGCCTACCTGGCCACCGACTACCGGCTCGGCCACACTGAGCACGACATCATCCTGAACATCGGCGTGCGCTCTGAGCGCCTGGCGGCCTTGTTCACTGCCAGTGGCGTCGCATGCGGCGCCTTCCTGACCGCCTACAACCCGCGCGGGGCCATTCAGTCCGACGAAGCCAACGACCGCGGGCACGCCGAGCTGGCCGCGATGCTGCGCGACCAAGGGCTCAGATCCATCGAGGGCTCCGGCAGCGAGGAAGGTACGGAATGGCCCGCTGAGAAGAGCTACTTTGCGCTGGGCCTGCAGCTTGATGCTGCCAAACAGATTGGCCGCCACTTTGACCAAGACGCCATCGTCTGGGTCGGTGCTGATGCGGTCCCTAAACTGATCCTGCTGCGCTGAGGTTTCTGGGTCTGGCCCACCTCAAAGGGCTGGGGGGATTTGTTCCACATTGCCGCCCCCGACGCATCGTCAAAGCGGCTAAAGAGGAGAAACGTCATGTCAGTCATCGAAGCAAGCCCAGTCGAGGTCGAGTGCATCTTGTCTGCGTCCGACACTTATATCGAAACGCTCACAGTCAAGCAGATAGAGGCACAGCCTTGGCTGTCCGAGCTGGTCATCAAGACTCAGCTCTTGACCGCGAAGAACCCCGAGGAAAGGCGGGTTAAGGCCCGGTGCTGCATTGTGCGGGCGCAGCTCGCTTCGCTGGGATCGGCGATCAACCGGTTCTTGGAGTCCGCAGGCTCATCCAGTGCGCCTGACTTGTCCTAAGCTACTAACTGTTTGATAATTGTTTCGGGTAGTTTTTTCGGTTCAGGTTCCTCTGGTGTATCGCCAGAATTGCTTTTCCCCTCATCTGTGCCTCAAAGGCCAGGAAAGGGGAAGTTGTCAACCTCCTTAGCCGACTTCGAAGGCTTGACAAATTCCCCTTTCCTGTCCTTCAAGTCGAGCATATCGGTGATTTAGTGACCGAAAAAACTACCCACCTTTTTCACTTCAATCTGGAGTAAGTGCATTGAAGCGGTTCACGACCAGAGAAGTTAGACAGGCCCTGGTGGGCAAGGGCAACTTAAGAACTCTACTATCCGATCGCATCATCGACTGGGACCCCTACCAGCCAAGATCGCGCGCTTTTTTACAGCAAAACTTTCAACAAGAGGCTCTGCAAGGATGGCAGCGGGCAAGGTGTTTGCTTGCTGAGCAATCCAGCGTTGAGGCTCTTGAAAATTGTTGGGCATGCATTGCTCACTTGCATGAACTCAAAGAATTTCTATACGCAGGCGTTGTGCTGGAAAACGATCTGGCCACTGTACACAGAGCAAATCAATTGCTTTCTTTGTCAAAGCGTGAAGCGGTAGGGAAAGTTTCGATAGGTAACCTGATTGATGCTGAATCTGAAGAAGGTACACCGGACCTTATTGCGATGAGTGGTTTTTCAGGGTTGTTGAGAGTTAGGTGGGGATTAGCTTTCAGGGTGCAACGAAAAGCCTCTTATCTTGAGCTACTGCAATGCGCTGGTGCCGTGGATTCGGTTGCCGTTCAAGAGGCATCTCTTTTGTTGAAGGAGGCCTTGTCTCATTGTGTCGGATACAAGCCCAAAAAGATCTCCCTGTCCGAAGCCACCACGTTAAGTGATACAGAGTTTGCACTGTTGGTATCAGATCCAGAAATATTTAAAAAAATCTATACCCAAGGACGGATTCAATTTGATGTTGCAGCAGAAGTTGTGAGGTTCCGTAGGGCTAAATACGCGAGTGATCTAGCGCTCCTTAACTTGGTTTTTTTACATTTGAGCAAAAGAGATTGGGGCCAAGCTGGTCAGCTGGCCAGTGACATAGTGATCGATACAACCGCCCGTTTGGCGGCAAAAAACGTTACTGTGGTCGCAGGTGACATAGCAGCTATCACTAACCGAAAATTTCATCTTCATTGGTCTGCCATGCCTGAGCAGGGCCACACTCATTTGGTCAAACTGTTTGGCAAGTCGAAAGTGCCCTTTCGCTGGCTCTTGGGGGCAGATCAATTGGCCGAAAAGTTGATCGATGGCCAGTTGCCTGTGAGTACGCTGTCACCGCTGGACATTGTTCAACTGGGTCAAACATGGAAGCTGGAAACCAAGAAAGCTTTGATCGCTGCTCAACGCTATAAGGCAATTGAAGTTGATGACGGGGCTT
>CAYMQH010000078.1:14081-15553 GCA_964392525.1 uncultured Aestuariivirga sp. | reverse complement strand
ATGCTACGTGAAGTCGTAGATGTCATGCGCCGTTATCATCTTTGTTTTGTGGAATTCCGTATCTCTCGTGGAGATCGAATTAGTACCTATTCGTTCGTTAATCGGGATTTCGGAAAAATCAATTATCCGCATCGGAGATCCCAGGTCAGCAATTGATTGGTGCTTAATGTCATAATAACTTGATTTGCTAAAAAAGCGCCCTTGACCTCCCGCTCGAGCGCCAACAAAATGAACATGAAAGCGTGCAGTGAGAAAGAAGTCATTCTGGCCCATCTCAACGCGCTTGTTGAGCAATGACGGTAAATCTAAATATGTCATATTCGGTATATTAGCGCTCAGCGCTTGAAATAAAGTCTTGTCCTTCCAGGGATGCGACTCCCAGAAAGTTGTTCGATCAAATCGTTGAGAAAATCGAGCTACCGACTGCCAAAACTCATCTGGGCTTTGAGATAAAATAGCGTCAGTCACAGATATGTGTAGTGTTCGAAGCCTGCTGGAAAGGGATACGATCTCGTCGATTGGGAGCATGTAGCAATCATCCAACCCATGATAGCAGTTTGCTTTCGGAAATATATTTTTAATGAACTGAAGACTCTTGATGTCCCTCACCTCGAAAAACTCAAAACTCTCGAAAGCTAGTTCAGCCTCCGAATTGATGTTTTGTGGCTCATCAAAAGGTCCAAAGCCTATTCCGGTTGCAACCAACTTGCAGCCTGTCATGCGCTTTATATAGGCTAACAGACCCAGAATAAAGCCACACCGCGCTCCGGCGTTACTGAGATACCCGCCACCATGTAGGTGAACTATTTCGGACTCAAGTAATTGGATTAAATGCTTGTCGTTCCGGTACGGCTTGCTTGCTTCAGACTCCAAGAAGTTAAAGCCTACACTTATGTTTTCCCAAAACGACTGCCGGCCAAACTCCTTGGCCAGCCGAGCCAACAGATCCGAGAAAACAAAATTTTGAGTCACTCCTTCGCCCAGAATAGAACGGGCTAAGTTGAAGGAAACCGTCGCCTTATTCTCAAAAAAAGTGATGCTCTTGTGTTTCTGTGGAAGTTTGTTGAGGTATAGGAGCCATCCTTTAAATATCAATTCGTCTCCGAAGTTCGGCGCTCCAGCACCTCCAATTAAAGTTACTCGCCGCATGAAATATTACCCGGTATTGTTGTATGCGAAGCAATTTTTGCTCCGTATGTGATGTATTAGCCCCTTTTAGTCAATACGTTTTAACATCGGCACACTTTACGGGGCTTGTTCTATTGGTTCAGTGACTCGTCAGCAAGTGACATGTCTGTAATCCTGCAGGGGTTGTGCTGTTGCTGCCGACGAAATGTCGTACTGAAACTCTGTAGGCTGCCAGTGCGGAACCCCAACAGTCTGCATCATGGTCGGCTGCAGCGAAGCAGTTTCTGCATTCATCCGGTTTGAAGGTTGTGAGCATTTCGCCGATGGCGGTCCATGGGCCTTCG
>CAYMQH010000078.1:0-13981 GCA_964392525.1 uncultured Aestuariivirga sp. | reverse complement strand
CGCGGTGTAAGGCGCTCCGATTCCGTCGAACCTCACCATGCTCTGATCTGACGGCATCGGCTGATGTCTTCATACCGAACCCCAGATACCTGACGGGCGGTTGGCTTCAGTCTCGATTGTGCATTGCTACGCTTGTGCCTTGGTATCCTTCGTGTCTTCGGCTTCGGCGGCGGTCGCAAGTGCTGCGAAGGGGTCGATGCCGCGCATGCGCCACAGGATCAAGGCATAGATGATCCCGATCGCCGCCCAGCTGAGTCCACCGATGATCGACAACTGCTGCAGGTGCGCCCAGAGGATCGCCACATAGACGAGGCCGAGGCTCGGCAGCAGGCCGTAGCGGATGAAGGCCCAGAAACCGCGTTCCTTTTTCAGAATGAGGTAGTGGATGATGACCGCGAGGTTGACGAAGGAGAAGGCGATCAGTGCGCCGAAGCTGATAAGTGACACCGCGACCGACAGCGGAATGAACACGGCCGTGAGGCTGATGGCGCCGATCAGCAGGATGTTGAATGTCGGGTTCTTCGAATGCTCCGACAGATAACCGAAGTAGCGCTTCGGCAGGAGTTCGTCACGGCCCATGACATAGAGCAGGCGCGATGCGCTGACCTGGGCGGCCATGCCAGATGCCAGAGACGCGAAGCCCGCCGTCAGGGCAAAGGCAATCTGGAAGCCGGGGCCCCCGAGTTCGAGCGCGATCTGCTGGGATGCCGCATCGATCTCGATGAAGCCGGACGCATCGGGATACTGCAGTTGCACGAAATATGTGACCATGACGAACAGGCCACCGCCCACCAGCGCGGTGTAGAGCACCGCCTTCGGGATGTTGCGGGTCGGATCATGTGCATCCTCCGACAAGGTGGTGATCGCATCGAAGCCGAGAAACGAATAGACGAGGATAGCTGCCCCAGCGAGTGCCGTTGGAATGTCCAGCGGTATCAGCGGGCGGAAATTGTAGCTTTCCGCCGGCGTGGCCCAGAAGGCAAAGCCGACGATGGCCGCGCAGATCGCGAACTGGGTTGCCAGCAGCAGGGCCGTGACACGGATCGACATCTTCAGGCCGAAGATGTTCAGCATCGTGATGGCAGCGGTGAAGGACACCACCCAAACCCAGTCCGGCACCCACGGGAACACCGGCGCAAGATAGATGCGCGGCAGCAGCACGTTTATGAGTGGCAGCATGAGGTAGTCGGCGAGCGCCGCCCAGCCAACAAGAAAGCCGATCTTGGGGCCAACGGTCTTCTGGGCGAACGTATAGGCGGAGCCCGCATTGGGATAGACCTTGACCATCTGGATGTAGCTCCAGGCGGTCAGCAGCACGGCCAGTGTGGTAACGACATAAGCGCCCGCCACATGGCCCTGGGTCAGATCGGTGATGATGCCGAAGGTATCAAACACCGCCATCGGCGTCATGTAAGCAAGGCCGATCACCACTAGGCCGACGAGACCCAGCTTTCTTTCAAGATGCGTCGCTGACATGCCCTGAACCCCTTCACTCAGCATTTTTCCCCGCAGCGTGAGTAACCGGGAAAACGCTGTCCGTGAACAGAAAACTGCTGGGTCAACCTGAACGATGCTGGCTTTTTGCTGAGTAACCTTCCGGCCCTTGCCCCGCTTTCTTTCGAGGGTTGAGTGCCTGGCCGATTGTGCATGCGCGATAGCCTCGCGTCAGGGTGTCGGTTGCATTCAGGCGAGGCCCCCTGCCTTTTCGATGAAGGCGACCACATCCGCCAGTCCCTGCTGGCGCAACAGGTCGGTGAAGACAAAGGGCCGGGTTCCGCGCATTGTCCTCGTGTCGCGGTCCATCACGCCGAGATCCGCCATGACATGCTCCGCGAGGTCCGCTTTGTTGATGATGAGCAGGTCTGAACGTGTGATGGCGGGCCCGCCCTTGCGTGGGATCTTCTCCCCCTGGCAGACCGAAATGACATAGAGCGAGATGTCGGCGAGGTCCGGCGAGAAGGTTGCGGCCAGATTATCGCCGCCCGATTCGATGAAGATCACGTCGAGGCCGGGGTGGCGCTTCACCATCTCGTCGATGGCGGCGAGGTTGATCGAGGCGTCTTCGCGGATTGCCGTGTGCGGGCAGCCGCCGGTTTCAACCCCCATGATGCGATCTTCGGGAAGCGCCTGCAGCCGGTTGAGAATCAACGCATCTTCCTTGGTATAGATGTCGTTGGTGATGGCGGCGACGGAATATCGGCTGCTCATCGCCTTGCAGAGCTTCTCGGTGAGCGTCGTCTTGCCGGACCCGACAGGGCCGCCGATACCGACGCGCAGCGGCCCGTGTGGCGAAGATGTCTTGCTCATGTGCGGAACACGCGGCTGTGCTGGGTTTCATGTTTCATGGCAGCCATGTCGGAGAGCAGCGTGATGGCGCCGAGATCCGCAAGCGTTGCGGTAGATGCCCGGTCGACCGTAGCCGCGATGACGGCTGCCAGATCGCGCAGCACTTCAAGCCCCGCCGTCTGCCCGACCGGAACGAGCCGCACCGCAACCGAGATCAGCGTGGCGGCGAAACCCTGCAGGTAAGCCAGCAGCGCATGCTGCCGGTTGATGCCCAGGCTTGCGCAGGCAGAGCCCGCGGCGATTGGGTAGGCGACCTCCTCCTCGTTTCGCACCGCAGGGGCAAACACCGACGCGGCGATGCGGAAGGCGCGGCCAAGCTGCGTCACCTCGAGATGGCGCTCGCGCGAGATGGGAAGGGCGAGGGCAAGCTCGTTCAGCTCACCTGCATCGTCCTCCCAGCAGCGCGCGAACAGCACCGCATCATTCCAGCCGGAGCCGACTGTCATGAGGTCCGCGATCCAGGCCTTGAGGCTTTCTGCATCCCCGATGCTGCCGGACTCGATGGCCCATTCGAGCCCGTGCGAATAGGCAAAGGCGCCGGTCGGGAAAGCGGGCGACATCCAGGTGAGGAGCAGCAGAAGCTGCCGGTGTTCAATGTTCATGGCCATGATCATGGGCGTGGCTGTGGGCATGGGCATGATAGGCGCCATGTTCGGGCGCGAAACGCTCGGACACGTCCGTCACGGTTGCGCCCAGCGCTTCCAGCATCTGGCGGATCACCTGGTCGCGCCGCAGCAGGATGCGGTTGTCATCGATCTCTGCGGCGAGGTGCCGATTGCCGATGTGCCAGGCAAGCAGCGCAAGGTGCCGGTGGTCCGCCGCCCGCACATCCATCAACTCCTCCGCAGCTGCCAGTACCTGCGCCACGCGCCCATCCTCCAGCACCAGCAAGTCCCCATGCGCGAGCTTCGCCGGTTTGTTGAAATCGACGAGGACATCCTCGCCATTTGCAAGGGTGATGCGCTTGCGGCGGATATGGCGCTCATCTGCGTCCAGCACCACGAGGCTGAAGGGCTCATCGCCCATCGTCCCGGCGCGGCGGAAGGATGTCACGCGCGCCGCCATCAGAACAGGAAGTAACGCTGCGCCATGGGCAGTACCGTGGCGGGTTCGCAGGTCAGCAGCAGGCCATCGGCGCGCACCTCATAGGTTTCTGGATCGACCTCGATGACGGGCGTTGCATCATTGTGGATCATCGCAGCCTTGGAAATGCCGGAGCGGGTGTTGCGCACCGCCACCATCTGCTTCGCGGTGCCGAGCCTCTCGCGCAGCCCGTTCGCGAGGGCAGCCTGGGAGACGAAAGTGACAGAGGAATTGCTCATCAGCCTGCCGAAGCTGGCGAACATCGGGCGGTAGTGGACGGGCTGCGGTGTGGGGATCGAGGCATTGGGATCACCCATGGGGGCTGCCGCGATGGAACCGCCCAGCAGCACCATCTCTGGCTTCACGCCGAAGAAGGCGGGGTTCCACAGCACGAGGTCGGCGCGCTTTCCCACTTCGATGGAGCCAACCTCATGCGCGATGCCCTGCGCGATGGCCGGGTTGATGGTGTATTTCGCAACATAGCGCCTGACGCGGTTGTTGTCGGCCGCACCATCGCCGGGAAGTGACCCCCGCTGCATCTTCATCTTGTCTGCCGTCTGCCAGCAGCGGATGATGACTTCGCCCACCCGCCCCATGGCCTGGCTGTCGGACGAGATCATCGAGATCGCGCCCATGTCGTGCAGGATATCTTCGGCCGCGATGGTCTCCTTGCGGATGCGGCTTTCGGCAAAGGCGATGTCCTCGGGAATGCGTGGCGAGAGGTGGTGACACACCATCAGCATGTCGAGATGCTCGGCAACGGTGTTGATGGTGTAGGGCCTGGTCGGGTTTGTGGAGGAGGGCAGTACGTTGGAAAGCCCTGCCACCTTGATGATGTCCGGCGCATGGCCACCGCCGGCACCCTCGGTGTGGAAGGTGTGGATGGTCCGGCCCTTGAAGGCGGCGATGGTTTCCCCGACGAAGCCCGATTCATTCAGGGTGTCGGTGTGGATCGCCACCTGCACATCCAGTTGATCGGCCACGCTCAGGCAATTGTCGATGGCGGCGGGGGTGGTGCCCCAGTCCTCATGAAGCTTCAGGCCGCAGGCGCCCGCCAGGACCATTTCCTCGAGCGCTGCGGGAAGCGAGGCATTGCCCTTGCCCATGAAGCCCAGATTCATCGGGAAGGAATCCGCCGCCTCGATCATCCGCATGGTGTGCCAGGCACCGGTGCAGGTGGTCGCGAGGGTGCCATGTGCCGGGCCGGAGCCGCCGCCCAGCATGGTGGTGATGCCGGAATAGAGGGCCTCTTCGATCTGCTGGGGTGCGATGAAATGGATATGGCAGTCGACGCCGCCTGCCGTGAGGATCTTGCCCTCGCCCGCGATGATCTCCGTCGACGGGCCGATGACGAGGGAGACGCCGGGTTGGGTGTCGGGGTTTCCGGCCTTGCCGATTGCGGCGATGCGCCCATCCTTCAGGCCCACGTCGGCCTTGTAGATGCCCGTATGGTCGAGGATCAGCGCATTGGTGATGACGGTGTCGAGTGCGCCTCCGGCGCGCGTCACCTGCGACTGGCCCATGCCATCACGGATCACCTTGCCGCCGCCGAACTTCACTTCCTCGCCCGGAATCGTGAAATCCCTTTCGACCTCGATGAAGAGGCCGGTGTCGGCCAGCCGCACCCTGTCGCCCACCGTGGGGCCATACATCGCGGCATAGGTGGCGCGGGAAATGCGGGCCATGTCAGAGCGCCCCCATGATCTTCTGCCGGAACCCGTAGATGCGGCGCGCGCCGCCGATGGGCACGAGTGTAACCTCGCGGCGCTGGCCCGGTTCGAACCGGACAGCCGTGCCCGCGGCAATGTCAAGCCGCCGCCCCCGCGCTTTCTCCCGGTCGAAGCTGAGGGCCGCATTGGTTTCATGGAAATGGTAATGCGAGCCGACCTGGATGGGCCTGTCGCCGGTGTTTGCCACCTCCAGCGTGACCGTCTCAAGCCCCGCATTCAGCTCGATATCGCCATCCTTCACAATCACTTCGCCGGGGATCATGGGCTGTTCCTATCGGATGGGCTGGTGAACGGTGACGAGCTTGGTGCCATCGGGGAATGTCGCCTCCACCTGCACCTCGTGGATCATCTCTGCGATACCCGCCATGACCTGCTCGCGGGTGACCACATGGGCGGCCTTTTCCATCAGTTCGGCGACGCTCCGCCCATCTCGGGCACCCTCGACAACGTAATCGGTGATGAGCGCCACCGCTTCCGGGTGGTTCAGCTTCACACCCCGCTCCAGCCTGCGGCGCGCGACGATTGCGGCCATGGCGACGAGCAGCTTGTCCTTCTCGCGTGGTGTAAGCTGCATGTTTTCTCCTCAGAAAGCCCAAGTTTTGGGCAGTGCCGCACCTCCCATCATGACGCCAAGGGCTGGAATCAGGGATTTGCGGAGCGTGAACCCGTCTCGTGCCGCAAGCCTTGCAACGAGCTTGCCAGACCAGGCCGAGGCCGCGCCGTGACCACCGATTGCGGCGCGAAGCCTGTCCACCCTGGCTTCTGCTTCCGGCGCGGCCAGAAGCAGGGTGGCGAAGGCACGGGCGCCGTTCAGGGTGGCCGCGCTGGCAGGCGGCTGTCCCGCGAAGCGAAGGTCGTCGGCGAAGATGAGCCGTCCGCCGCGGCGGATCCGCCAGCGGTCGCTCAACCGGGCATCTGCCACTGTCTCGCCCATCGCCTCGCGCCCGAGGATCACCGATTCGACCATCAGCAGCCGCGCATCCGCCGCAAGATCGGCCGTGATGCTGCGTGAGAGTGCAGCGCCGTCGAACAGGATGGTTTCCTGCGGCATCCACATGAGTGTTGCGCCCGGCTCCGCGGCCAGCGTCACCTTCACCTCCGCTGGTGGCCCCAGCGAACGGTAGGCACGCTCGGCGGCTTGTGTCGTCACGGTGAGTGTTGCGTCTTGCTCCGCCGTGATGTCGAAGCGGAAGTGGTCGCCGCCCGCCAGGCCGCCGCCGGTATTGATGAGGATCGCCTCGCGTGAGCCGGGCGGAAGCCGGAGCTTGGCGGCATGGGCTTCCCGCAGCCGCCTGATACCGTGGCGGCCGACGCTCAGAAGGATTTCGCCCTCTGAACGCTGGTGCCGGATGAGGGCGTCAGCCATGTCCTTCGAACTTCTCAGGCTTTGGCCCGCCATAGGCCCAGTCGAGCAGTTCGATGGTGTGGAGGATGGGGATGGATGTCCCCCGCCCGATCTGTGTGATGCAGCCGATATTGCCGGTGGCGATGGCTTGAGGCGAGAGCGATTCGATGTTGGCCACCTTGCGCGCCCCGAGTTTTGCGGCGATCTCCGGCTGCAGGATGTTGTAGGTGCCGGCCGACCCGCAGCAGAGATGGCCCTCGGGCACCTCCAACACCGTGAAGCCCGCCCGGCGCAGCAGTTTCAATGGCTCGCTCTTGATCTTCTGGCCATGCTGCATCGAGCAGGCCGAATGATAGGCGAGCTTCATGGCACCCTTGCCCTCCGGCAGGCCAGCCATGCTGAGAAATTCGGTCACGTCCTTCGCCTTTGCGCTGATCGCCTTGGCCTTCTCCGCATAATCGGGATCAAGCCTCAGCATGTGGCCATAATCCTTGATCGTCGTGCCGCAGCCAGATGCCGTGATGATGACGTGGTCGACAGCGGCCCTGGTCCATTGGTCGATGGATCGGCGGGCCCGCGCCAGCGCGTCATGTTCCTTGCCCATGTGGTGGGTCAGAGAACCGCAACAGCTCTCTTCGCCTGAAACGACCACTTCATAGCCAAGCCGCGTCAGCAGCCGGATGGTGGCGGCATTGATGCCGGGGTCCAGCACGCTCTGCACGCAGCCCATGAGAAGCGCCACGCGGCCCTTCTTCTCCGCCAGGGGCGCATAGGTGCCGGGCTTGCCGAAGGCGTGCGGCGCAGGCATCTGCTTCGGCACAAGGCCGAGCAGGGCTGCAATGCGCGTGGCCCCGAAGGACTGCGCGATGGGCTTCAGGGGCGAAGCGATCTTCGCACCGATGAGCGACAGGCGGAACAGCCCGGGACGCGGCATGATGTAGGCGAGCACATTGCGCAGCAGCCGCTCGGACAGCGGGCGCGTGTAGGTTTCCTCCACATGGGCGCGCGCCTCATCCACCAGGTGCATGTAGTGAACGCCCGAGGGGCAGGTGGTCATGCAGGAGAGACAGGAGAGGCAGCGGTCGAGGTGCTTCACCGTCTCGTGCGTGGCGGGTTCGCCGCTCTCCAGCATGTTCTTGATCAGGTAGATGCGGCCGCGCGGGCTGTCGAGCTCATCCCCCAGCAGGACGTAGGTGGGGCAGGTGGCGGTGCAGAAGCCGCAATGCACGCATTTGCGCAGGATGGTGTTGGCCTCCGCGATGCGGGGCTGGCTCAGCTGCTCAGGTGTGAAGGCTGTCTGCATCAGATCCCCCGATACATGCGGCCGGGATTGAGGATATGGCGCGGGTCGAAGGAGGCCTTCACGCGCGCCGAAAGCGTTGCAAGCGCATCTGGCTGCGGCTGGAAGACGTCAACCGCCGCGCGGGTCTCTTGCGGAGCGCGGATCAACGTTGCGTGGCCGCTGCTGAAGGCGCTGCGGATCAGGTCTGCATGGGCATCAGCCGCGGGCGGTACCTCGAGCCAGATCAGCCCGCCGGCCCAGTCGAAGATATGGCGGAGATCGGTCTTTTCCTTCAGCCTGCGGATGATGTCCGGCGCGTCGGAGGGCGTCACCGAGAGCTTCCACAGCGGATGGTGGGGGCGGTCGAGAAACGGCGCGCCATCGCGGATCGCCTGCCATTTCGCGGCTGAACTCTTCGCGGCCAGCACCTCGACGGGCGTCTTCATCATCTTCGCCAGCGTGTCGCGCCGGTCGGCGACGGAGGGTGCAATGCCTTCCAGCCGCAGATAGACCGCCTCGCCCGGCACATGGGCCGCGCCCGAGACTTCGCAGGGCGACTGCATGGCAAGGCTCATGGCGTGTACAGCCTGATCATCCGTGAGCCCACTCAGCACGATGGTCTCTTCCGTGTCGGGTGCGGGCAGAACCTTGAGGATCACCGACGTCATGGCAGCAAGCGTGCCATGCGAGCCGGTCAGCAGTTTCGGCAGGTCGTAGCCGGTCACGTTCTTCACCACGCGGGCTCCGGCCTTGAAGATGTCGCCCGCCCCGGTCACGCCGCGGACACCCAGAATATGGTCGCGCGCCGCCCCCGCCTTGATGCGGCGGGGCCCTGCGAGGTTGCAGGCGACAAGCCCGCCCACCGTGCCGCTGTCAGCGCTGCCCAGCAGGGCTGAATAGTCCGGCGGCTCGAAGGCCAGCTGCTGGCCGCGCGCCGCGATGAGGGCTTCAATCTCCGAAAGGGCCGTACCCGCCGCAACGTCGAGGATCAGTTCTTCCGGCTCGTAGGCAATGACACCGGAAAAGCCCGACAACTCGAGTTGGCGTGGCGCGGCCACGGGCCGTCCAAGCCCGCGCTTCGTGCCGGTGCCTGTGATCTCGAATGGCGTTTCCGCCGAGCGGACAAGCTCCGCCAGTTCCGCTTCGCTTGCGGGCGTCACGGTGTCCGCCATCAGAACCTCGGAATCTCGGGGAAGGGCAGCGCCCCGCCCTTGACATGCATGCGGCCCAGTTCAGCGCAGCGGTGCAGCGTGGGGAATACCTTGCCGGGGTTCAGCAGGCCCTTGTCGTCGAAAGCGCATTTGACGCGCATCTGCTGGGCGAGATCGGCTTCGGAGAACATCTCGGGCATCAGGTCGCGCTTCTCGATGCCGACGCCATGCTCGCCGGTCAGCACGCCGCCCACCTTCACGCAGAGCTTCAGGATGTCGGCACCGAATGTCTCGGCGCGTTCGAGTTCGTCCGGGTCGTTCGCATCATAGAGGATCAGCGGGTGCAGGTTGCCATCGCCCGCGTGGAACACGTTGGCGACCCGCAGGCGGTGACGCCGGGAAAGTTCCGCCATGCCCTGAAGCACATCAGGCAGGCGCTTGCGCGGGATCGTGCCATCCATGCAGAGATAGTCGGGCGAGATGCGGCCCACGGCGGGAAACGCCGCCTTGCGCCCGGCCCAGAACAACAATCGCTCCTCCTCCGAACTGGAGATGCGGAGGGTGGTGGACTTGTTGGCCGTGGCGATGTCGGAGACGCGCGAGATGAGATGGTCCACCTCCACCTGCGGCCCGTCGAGTTCGACGATCAGCAGCGCTTCCACATCAAGCGGGTAATCGGCATGGACGAATTCCTCCGCCGCATGGATGGCGGGCCGGTCCATCATCTCCATGCCACCGGGGATGATCCCCGCGGAGATGATGTCAGCCACGCATTTTCCGGCATCCTCGCTGGTGGGGAAGCCCACCAGCACGGCACGCGCCGTTTCCGGTTTCTGCAAAATGCGCACCGTCACCTCGGTGACGACGCCGAGCAGGCCTTCGGAGCCGGTCATCAGGCCCAGAAGGTCATAGCCCTCGCTGTCCAGATGCTTGCCGCCCAGCCGGATCACCTCACCTGTGATCAGCACCATTTCGATGCCCAGCACATTGTTGGCAGTGAGGCCGTATTTGAGGCAGTGAACGCCGCCGGAATTCTCCGCCACATTGCCGCCGATGGTGCAGGCGATCTGGGAGGAGGGGTCAGGCGCGTAATAGAAGCCCTTATGCTCCACCGCCCTGGTGATGGCGAGGTTGGTGACGCCCGGCTGAACAACCGCGCAGCGGTTGGCATAGTCGATATCGAGCACCCGGTTGAACTTGGACATGCCAAGCAGGATGCCATCGGCCAGCGGCAGGGCCCCACCCGACAACGATGTGCCAGCACCCCGCGGCACCACCTTGACGCCCTTGTCATGGGCATATTTCAGAATATCCGACACCTGCGCCGTGGTTTCCGGCAGTACGACGACCAGCGGCATCTGGCGGTAGGCGGTCAGACCATCGGTCTCGAAGGCACGCATCTCGACGGGGGCCTCGACAACGCCCTCGCCCGGCACCATCCGGCGCAGGTCGGCTGCAATCGCGGCCCGCCGGGCAATAACCTCCGCATCTGGAATGGGCATGGTGAGCATGGGATGCCTGTTCGCCTGTCATTTCGGAAACGGTGAGTTAAACTCCGAAATCCGGTGATTGCAATGCTTTCGAAACGCCTTGCAGCCTTCGCACCGGGCTGGCAAAACTCAAGGCCCTGCTTGCTACCGAGGTTTCATGCCAAATCCATCTCCGCGCGTCGGACTGTTCGTTACCTGCCTCGTCGACATGTTCCGGCCCTCCGTCGGCTTTGCCGCCGTCAAGCTTCTGGAAGATGCCGGCTGTACCGTTGAGGTGCCCGAGGCCCAGACCTGCTGTGGCCAGCCTGCCTATAATTCCGGCGACAAGGCGGATGCGGCGGCAATCGCCCTCAACGTCATCCAGGCCTTCAAGGGCTTTGATTATGTGGTGGCCCCCTCCGGTTCGTGTGGCGGCATGATGGTGAAGCACTACCCGGACCTCTTTGAACCGGGCTCGGCGGAGCATGACGCGGCGCTTGATCTGGCGGGCCGCACCCATGAGCTCGTCTCCTTCCTGACCCGTGTGATGAAGCAGGAGCGGGTCGTGGCGCAGTTCCCGGCGCGCGCGACTTATCATGATTCCTGCTCGGGCCTGCGCGAACTGGGCATCCGGGAGGAACCGCGCAAGCTGCTGGCCAGCGTTGAAGGCGTGTCGCTGCGCGAGATGACGGATGCCGATGTGTGCTGTGGCTTCGGCGGCACCTTCTGCGTCAAGTATCCGGACATTTCGGACAAGATGCTGGAAAAGAAGCTGAAGCACATCGAGGCCACGGGGGCAGATACATTGATCGCAGGCGACCTCGGCTGCCTCATGAACATGGCAGGCAAGCTGAAGCGCGAAGGTAGCGCCATCAAGGTGCGCCACGTGGCGGAAGTTCTGGCGGGCGATTACGAAACCCCGCCCATTGCGGAGGCTGAATGATGGACGCCGGGTCCGTGCACTTCAAGGACAATGCCGCCAGGGCGCTGGCTGATCCCAAGCTGCAATTCGCCATGACGGAAACGGGGCCGCGCTTCATGGCCAAGCGCACCAAGGCCCGCGAGGCCTTGCCCGAATTCGACGCACTGCGCGACCAGGCGCGCGACATCAAGAATCATGTGCTCGATCACCTCGACATCTACCTCGAACGCTACGAGGCGAAGGTGAAGGAGGCGGGCGGCCATGTGCACTGGGCCGGGACGGCGGAGGACGCACGCCAGGCCATCCTGTCGATCTGCAAGGGCGTGGGCGCAAGAAGCGTTACCAAGGGCAAGTCGATGATCTCGGAAGAGATCGACCTGAACCAGTGCCTTGCGGAACACGGTATCGAGCCGGTTGAAACCGACCTTGGCGAATACATCATTCAGCTTCGCAATGAACGCCCCTCCCACATCATCGCGCCCGCCATTCACCTGACGCGCGATCAGGTGGAAGAGGATTTCCGCAAGGCCCACACCCATCTCGATCCGAACCGCGACCTCAGCGAGATCCCGGCTCTCGTCGAAGAGGCGCGCGCCGTGCTGCGCCAGAAATATCTCGAAGCCGATGTCGGCATCACCGGCGCCAACTTCCTCATCGCCGAGACCGGCTCGTCCATCATCGTGACCAATGAGGGCAATGGTGACCTGACGCAGATCCTGCCCAGGGTCCATATCGTCATTGCCTCGATCGAGAAGATCGTACCGACGCTGGAGGACGCCTCGACCATCCTCCGCGTGCTGGCGCGCTCCGCCACCGGACAGGATTTCTCGAACTACACGACGCTGTCCACCGGCGGCCGCCGCCCCGGCGATCCGGATGGCCCCATCGACTACCACGTCGTCATCCTCGACAATGGCCGTTCCGAGGTGCTCGGCACGGAGTTTCAGGACATGCTGCGCTGCATCCGCTGCGGCGCCTGCCTCAACCACTGCCCTGTCTATAATGCGCTGGGCGGCCATGCCTATGGCTGGGTCTATCCCGGCCCCATCGGCTCGATCCTGACGCCCGCGCTGGTCGGTATCGACAAGGCGCAACACCTGCCAAATGCCTCCACCTTCTGCGGCCGCTGCGAGGAGGTCTGCCCGATGCGCATTCCGATCCCGAAGATGCTGCGGCACTGGCGGGAAAAGGAGTTCGAACGCCATCTGCAGCCCAAGGCGATGCGTTGGGGGCTGGGCCTGTGGGCCTATTTCGCCAAGCGCCCCAGGCTCTACCGCAAGGCCTCGGCGCTGGCGGCGCGCATTCTCGCCAATCAGGCCCACGGCAGGGGGCGGCTCAGCAAGGTGCCGCTCGCCGGTGGCTGGACGGATGTGCGCGATCTCCCGGCCCCGCAGGGCAAGACATTCCAGCAGATGTGGAAGGAGCGCCGCTCATGAGCGCCCGTGACGCCATGCTGGCCCGCATCCGTTCAAAACTTCCCACAGCGCCCGAGGAAGCTCGCCGCGCTGCGGTGGATGGGCGCCTCGCCAGCCATCCGCGCAACCTGATCCCCGCGCGCGGGCAGGGCGATGAAGCGCACCGCATCCGTGTCTTCACCGAGATGATGGAGGCGGTGGGCGGCACCGTTGAAGTGGTGGATGACGTCAATGACGTGCCGGAGGCGGTGGCGTCATATCTCCGCAACACCAACCTGCCCGCCCATGTGCGGCGGGGCTCCGATCCGGTTCTCGCCCGGCTTCCGTGGCACCGGGGCGGCGCGCTCGAGGTGGTGGAAGGCCGCGCCCATGACACGGACCGCGCCTCGGTCACGCGCGCCTTCGCGGGCGTTGCTGAATCGGGCACCATCATCCAGCTCTCTGGGCCGGAGAACCCCACCACCCTCAACTTCCTGCCGGAGGCGCATATCGTGGTGCTGGAATCATCCGCCCTGTTCGCCTCCTATGAGGAATCCTGGACCAAGCTGCGCAGCGTTTATGGTGAGGGCCTCATGCCGCGCACCGTGAACATGATCTCCGGCCCCTCGCGCACCGCCGACATCGAGCAGACGATCGTCAGGCCCGCGCATGGGCCGAAGAACATGCATGTCATCATTGTCCGGTAAGCTTTTGACTTGAACGCCAACCGCCGCCATGGTGCGGCGATCGACGAAAACACGGGGGGACTTCATGAAACTTCTGCGCTATGGCCCGAAGGGCAAGGAAAAGCCGGGCCTTCTTGACAAGGATGGCAAGATCCGCGATCTCTCCGCCATCGTGCCGGACATCACGGGCGACGTCATCGGGCCGAAGGGCCTGGCCCGCCTCCGCAAGATCAAGCCCGAGTCGTTGCCGCTGGTGCGCGGCAAGCCGCGTATCGGGTCCTGCATCGCCAATCCGCAGAAGTTCATCGCCATTGGCCTCAACTACTCTGACCACGCGGCCGAATCGGGACTGCAGGTGCCGAAGGAGCCGGTGGTCTTCACCAAGCAGGTGAGCTGCCTTTCAGGGCCTTTTGACGATGTGACGATCCCGCCCAGGTCCAAGAAGTCGGACTGGGAGGTGGAGCTTGGTGTCATCATCGGGACACGCGCCAAGAACATCAAGAAGGCCGACGCGCTGAAACATGTGGCGGGCTATTGCACCATCAATGATCTCTCCGAGCGCGAATTCCAGGC
>CAYMQH010000077.1:10566-15745 GCA_964392525.1 uncultured Aestuariivirga sp. | reverse complement strand
TTTGAACTGGCCTGGCTTTCAGGCCGTGAGGTGACGGATGAGGACAGCGCCATTGCCGCTGCACGGATGCTGGGCATTCCCGAAGTGCTCGCGACGTCGATTCCGGCGCAGGACGGCAGGCTCGCCACGCTGCTGGTCACCGCCGATGACGTTCACGCGGTTACCGCGCCGAAACTCCCCGGTGTGCCGCATGGCACGGGGGATTTCCTGAGTGGGCTTTATCTCGCGGCGCGCCTGTCCATGCCATCGCCGCAGGCGCTCGCCACCGCCATGCAAACGCTTCAGCGCGCCATTGCCTTGAGTGCCGGAACGCCTGTGCTCGACGTGGCAGGCGCACTTCATCCGTCATGAACGCCGTCATCGGTGTTGATGGCTGTCCCGGCGGCTGGATCGCCGTGCGCTGGGGCGAAACGCTCTCGCATCATCTTTGCCGCAGCTTCGCTGAGGTGCTGGCGATGGAGGCGGACGTCATCGCGGTGGACATGCCCATCGGCTTTCCACAACTCTCTGGCCGTGAGGCGGAACGTCAGGTGCGCGCGAAACTGGGCGAACGGCAATCGAGCGTGTTCTCCGTTCCCGCCCGCGCCGCGGTGATGTGCACGGATTACCGCGAGGCCTGCGCCGCCAATCTTTCCCATTCCGACCCGCCAAAGAAAGTGGCGAAGCAGATCTTCCACATCTTCCCCAAGATGCGGGAGATCGACGCGCTCATGACCCCCGCTCTTCAGTCCCGCGTGTTCGAGGTGCACCCGGAACTCGCCTTCTGGGCGATGAATGGTGAACAGCCATTGACCGAGCCCAAGAAGGTGAAGGGCACGGCCAATCCGCCGGGGCTGGAGTTGCGGAAAGCGCTTCTCCGTGCTGCCGGATTTCCGCTGGAAGACTTACCTGCGCTCACCTACCGGCGGGCCGATGTGGGGGCGGATGATCTTCTCGATGCCTGTGCCTGCGCCTGGAGCGCACGGCGCATCCTGGCTGGAACATCGCGCCGTTTCCCAGCCGATCCGCCCCTTGACCAAAGGGGCTTGCGCATGGAGATCAACGCGTGACAAAGAGGCAGGAATTTCGAGGAAAGTGCCGAGCATGACCGTTAACCGCCACAACGCCCTGATGGGCAAGCCCGTCGCCGAAGAGATCACCCGCAATGTCTATTACGGGGTTGAGGAACTGGCCGCCAAGGGTTGGCCGGTGAAGCTTGTGTCGATCACCATTGGCGATGTGCCGGCGGTCAGCCTCTATGTCCGGAATCAGGCGCGCGGTGCGGAGCGCGCCGGTATCCTGTTCGAGGAGCGGAACCTGCCCTCCACCGTTTCGCGCGTCGAGATGCTGGGCCTGCTGCAGGCGCTGAACACCGATCCGCGCGTCACCGGCGTCATCATCCAGCGCCCGGTACCGAAGCACCTGGATATCCGCGAATTGCAGACTGCCATCCACCCGCTGAAGGATGTGGAAGGCATGCACCCGGCCTCGATCGGCAACATCGTCTACCGCGACACGTCCATTGCGCCCTGCACGGCGGCGGCCTCGGTAGAGCTTCTCAAGCGCACCGGACTCAAGCTGGAGGGGCTTGAGGTGGTGGTGATCGGACACTCCGAAATCGTCGGCAAGCCCATCGCCTTCCTGCTCATGTCGGAAGGGGCGACTGTTACCGTCTGTCATCACATGACGCGCAATCTCGCCGTCCACTCGCGCGCGGCTGATGCGATCTTCGTGGCGGTGGGCAAGCCGCGCTTCATCACCCCCAACATGATCAAGCCGGGTTCCGCCGTCATCGACATCGGCATCAACCAGATCGAGGAAGGCGGGAAGAACATCACCGTAGGCGATGTCGACTATGACGCCTGCGCTGAAACCGCAGGCTGGATCACGCCAGTTCCCGGCGGCGTTGGCCCCGTCACCGTCTCGATTCTCATGCGCAATGCGCTGACCGCCGCGCAGGCGCAGAAGCGCCATTATGATGAGGTGTTCGGCGGCAAGGGCGAAGCGCCCATCAATCTGGCCCCCGCCGAATGAGCATCACGCGCGAAGCCATCACCCGTTCTGCCCAGCGTATCACGGGCCATGTGCGGCGCACGCCGGTGGTCGATGTTGTGGTCGAAGGCGTCGAACTGCCCGTCACGCTCAAGCTCGAACTCCTCCAGCATGCGGGCAGCTTCAAGTCCCGTGGGGCGTTCAACACGCTGCTTGGCGCGGCAGTTGGCGCAGGCGGTGTCGCCACTGCGTCTGGCGGCAATCATGGTGCGGCGGTGGCCTATGCCGCGCAACGGCTTGGCCACAGGGCGAGGATCTTCGTTCCGGACATCTCGTCACCCGCCAAGGTCGCGCGCATTGCCTCCTATGGGGCGGACATCGTGCAGCGCGGCGCAAACTATTCCGAGGCGCTGGCGCTCTGCGAAGCCTATATCGCCGAAAGCGGCGCAACCAGTGTTCACGCCTATGACGCCCAGCCGACGCTTGAAGGCCAGGGTACGCTGGCGCGCGAGCTTGAAGCACAGGCTCCGGGTATCGATACGCTGCTCGTTGCGGTGGGGGGCGGCGGCCTCATTGGCGGCATCGCGGCGTGGTACCAATCGCGTGTGAAGATCGTTGGCGTCGAGCCCTTCACATGCAACACGCTGCATGCGTCGCTTGCCGCAGGCGACCGCGTGGCGGTGAAGACATCGGGCCTTGCAGCGGATTCGCTCGGCGCCACCACGGTAGGCAAACTCATGTTCGACATCGCGAAGGATCACGTCGCTGACGTGGCGCTGATCTCCGATGACGATATCCGCAATGCCCAGCGCAAGCTGTGGCGCGAGATGCAACTGGTCACGGAACCGGGTGGTGCGGCGGCCTTCGCTGCCCTTCTGTCGGGTGCCTACAAGCCCGAAAAAGATGAGCGCGTTGGCGTCGTCGTTTGTGGCGCGAACACGTCGATGGAAGCCTTCAGCCAGCTCTTCGCGTGAGTGTCAGCATCGCGTCTGCGGCGTCCTCTCCTGCAATCACCGCGCCCTCGAACCAGCCGGCCTGTTCGCGCGCATAGTCGGACGAGGCAAACGCCACCCGTCCCTCCGGCGCCCAGGTCCCGGGGTCGAAACCGTCTTCATGCCCGGCGAGTGCGGCCACCCAGGTGCCACGCGCAAAGGGGTCTTCCACCCAGTCGTGCCAGTCATGCGACAGGATACGCGCGTTGGGAAAGAGCTTCGCCGCCTGCGCTTTCACCCATGCGGCATCAGACGGGTGAGTGTCCTTGCCCGTTAGCCCGAAGGCCACGATCAGCGTCGACCCATCATCCGCCTTGCGTTCGGCGAAAGCGAATTCAAGGCCGCTGCCATCGCCGGTGACGAGCGTTCCCACCGGCACGCCCTCCGCCTTGATCCAAAGCTTGAACGATCGCCCGCCATGGCCCAGCGAGATGGCGCCTCGCTTTGCCTCTGAAAGCATGGGCGTGACGTGCAGCGGCTTCAACTGATTGAGGCCAAGCGCCAGGATGACGCCCTTCGCGTGATGGGTTGCCCCACCCGCCGTCACCGCCACGCCGCTTGCCGTTCGCGTGACAGTCGTGACGGGGGCAGACGTGATCACCTGCGCGCCGGAGGCCGCAATCATGCGTTCGGCCAGCGCGCCCATCCCGGGCGTCACGGTGTCGGACCAGAAGCGGATCATGCCCTCGGCCAGGCCATTGTCATACGCGCAGCTCGCGAGGAATTCGGAGGCAGCGACCGTGGCGTGATCACCATTGCCCGATACCGTCCACCACGCAGAAAACAGTCCACGCGTTGATGCCGGGCAGCCGAGCCGGTCAAGATAGGCTTCGAAGGAGATGCCGCGCAGTGCCTGTCCTGCCTCGTTTTCGGAAAAGCCCTTCTTGAGAAGGATCGCATCCACGGCCACGCGGGCAATGGCACGTTCATGCGCTGTCACATCTGCCGGCGAAGCAGGCGAATCGGCATGCAGCGCACCATCGCGCAACCACAAGCGATGGGTGACGGGGTGTCTCGGCCTAAGGCTCAGCCCATGTTCCGCCACAAGCGTACGCAGCCGGGTGTGCCACGGCGTGATCCACGCGCCGCCGAATTCGAGGTCAGGTCCACCCGTGCCGAATGCGCGGGCAAAGGCGCGGCCGCCCAGCCGGGCCTGCGCTTCAAGCAGCGTGACGCGCTGTCCCGCCTTTGCAAGTTTCAGGGCTGCAGCAGCGCCTGCGAGCCCGCCGCCTGCGACAATGACATCCGCGTCCATCATGGTCGACACCTAGCATATGCGTTCGGCACTGTCAGCGTGTGAACAGCGCCACGACTTCCACATGCGAGGACCATTTGAACTGATCCACGGCGGTAACACGCTTCAGCGTGTAGCCACCGCCAGTCAGAATTTCCGCGTCACGCGCGAAGGTTCCGGCATCGCAGGAAACGGCCACCACGGTTTTCACCTTGGAGCGCGCCAGTTGCCTTGCCTGCGCCTCGGCCCCGGCGCGCGGCGGGTCGAACACCACGGCATCGATCAGCTTCATCTCGTTTGGTACAAGCGGCTCACGGAAGAGATCGCGCACGGCGGCGGTGATGGGCTTGAGGCCCGTCGCTGACCGGATGGCGCCGTTCAGCGCGGCAATGGCGGCGCGGTCGCTGTCATAGGCCTCAACCTTCGCCCGCTGCGCCAGCCGCAAGGCGAAAGGTCCGATGCCGCAGAACAGGTCTGCCACCATCTTCGCCTTGCCCACATAATCGAGCACGAGGCCCGCAAGCGCTTCCTCGCCTGCTGCAGTTGCTTGCAGGAAGCCGCCGGGCGGCAAGGCCACATCCGCCGTGCCAATTCGCAGGCGCGGCGGAGCGGCGGTGGCGATCACCTCGCTGTTGACCGTGAGGCGGGCCAGTTTCAGCGTGGCGAGAAAATCCGCCAGCCTTGAATGTTCGGCTGCGACGAACTTGCGCTCTGCCCTGACGCTCACATCAAGGCCGGTGAGGGTCGCCGTCACCGCCACGTCACAGTCGCCCAGCTTCGCGGCAATGCTGCGCGCGATGTCGAAAGCGGGAGACAATGCAGGTTCGAGAACGGGGCAGGCGTCGATATCAAGGAGGGTGTGGCTGCGTGCTTCCATGAAGCCAGCCGTTGCCTGCTTGTCCTTCCGCCGCGCATGAATACTCACGCGGCGGCGGCCCGCGCCATGCGCATCAATGCAGTCTGGCGTGGTGATGGACATGCC
>CAYMQH010000077.1:0-10466 GCA_964392525.1 uncultured Aestuariivirga sp. | reverse complement strand
CGGCGACCCATGTCATCAATATGCAGTTTGAAATCAGTCATCGGAACTCACTGGCGGATAGGCGATGGCGATGCCGTGGCCGGCACGCAACGAGAGTCGTACCGGCCCCAGCGCTACATTGGAAAGTGTGAGGGTTGAACCCAGCGGAACGCTGCGGTTCACAAGCGGCCACTTCACGCCGTCGAGATCCAACCCTTCGAGATCGGTATAGGGGATGATGGACAGGCGGGTTTCTGGCGGAAGATCCATCGCTGTCTCGCCGGGAATGAGCGGCCAGGCTTCCTCAGCGCCGCTGGTCAGCAGGCAGGTCAGGCCCTGCCTCGCAATGGCGAAACTCTGGCCCAGAACGCCCATGGTGTGGTCGGTCTGGCCGCCAAGGCCGCCCAGCAGCACGAGTTCCGTTGCACCCCGGCGGATGGCCTCGGCCACGGCGATGGCCCCGTCGGTGGCGTCCTTCTCGGCCGGAAAGGTCTCGCGCGGCACATCGCGGTATTGCAGGGTCAGTTCGGAACCGGCGGAATCGAAATCCCCCACCCAGAGTTCCGGCACAAGGCCCAGGCTCGCGGCATGCATCATGCCGCTGTCGGCGGCAATCACGCGCGCGCCCCGGATCTGGCCGCGGAGCCTCGGTGTCACCGTCAGGTCGCCCCCGAGAAGAATGGCAAATCGTGTCATTCTTGACTCCCTAGCAAAACTGTCTTGCCAGCGCATCCCCGAAGCATTACCACTGTGATTGCTCTCAACGGGGTGCCGCTCCAAGCGGCTGAGATGGAATAATCGTGTTCCAGACCCGCTGAACCTGATCCGGATCATGCCGGCGGAGGGATTGTGGGCGGATGTTCTCCCCCGAGGATATCCAAACCTCCATCCAACGGCGAATGGAGGAATGATGAAGAAAACTCTGACTGCTCTGTTCGCGCTTCTCTCGCTCACCGCACCTGCGGTGGCGAAGGATACGCTGACTGTTTACACCTATGACAGCTTCGTTTCCGAATGGGGCCCTGGGCCCAAGGTGAAGGAAGCCTTCGAAAAGGAATGCGGCTGCATTCTGGAATGGGTTGCCCCCGGCGATGGCGTCGCGATGCTGAACCGCCTGAAGCTCGAAGGGGCCGGCACCAAGGCAGATGTGGTGCTGGGACTCGACACCAATCTCACGGCTGAAGCCCAGAAGACGGGCCTGTTCGGCAAGCACGGGATGGATGTGGGCGAGGCGAAGACGCCTATTCCGTGGACGGATGAATACTTCATGCCGTTTGACTATGGTTACTTTGCCGTCGTTTATGACACTGAAGCCATGAAAGATCCGCCGAAGTCGCTGGACGAATTGGTCAACGGCGACCCCAAGCAGAAGATCGTGCTACAGGATCCGCGCTCCTCGACGCCGGGCTTAGGCTTCCTGCTGTGGATGAAGAAGGTCTATGGCGACAAGGCTCCGGAAGCATGGAAGAAGCTGCAGGGCCGCGTCCTCACCGTCACCCCTGGCTGGTCTGAGGCCTATGCGCTTTTCACCAAGGGCGAAGCCCCGATGGTGCTCTCCTACACCACCTCTCCCGCCTATCATGTGATCGCCGAGAACAGCGAGCGCTACAAGGCTGCCTCCTTCGCGGAGGGCCATTACCTGCAGGTGGAGGTCGCGGGCATTATCGAGACCAGCAAGAACAAGGAACTGGCGAAGAAGTTCATGGCCTTCATGATGGGCCCGGGCTTCCAGGACCAGATCCCCACCAATAACTGGATGTTCCCGGCGGGCAAGACGTCTGAAGCGTTGCCGCCCGCCTTCGACCAACTGGTGAAGCCGGACAAGACGCTGCTCTTTTCGCCGGAAGAGGTAGAGCAGAACCGCCGCGCCTGGATTGACGAGTGGCTGAACGCCACGGTGCAGTGACGACGTACCAACCATCGCGGGCGCCGGCCTATGCGGCGCTCGCCTTTTTGTCTCTCGCCCTCGCTGCTGGCTTCCTGCCTGTGCTGCGCATGGGCGTGGAGCAGGGGCTTCGCGGCCTTGATCCGTATATCTTCCGTGTCTTGAGCTTCACCCTGCTTCAGGCAGGGCTTTCGACGGTGCTGTCGGTGATGCTCGGCCTGCCATTGGCCCGTGCGCTGGCAAGGCAATCGCGCTTTCCGGGGCGTTCCGCGCTGGTACGGCTGTTGAACCTGCCGCTGGCACTGCCCTCCATCGTTGTCATCATCGGCATCATTGAGATTTATGGCACCAAGGGCTGGCTTGGCGGCTGGTTCAATCTCTATGGCCTCACCGGCATCCTGCTGGCGCATGTCTTCTTCAACGCGCCGTTGGCCGCGCGGTTGATTCTCTCGGATCTCGAGCGCATCCCGCCGGAAAGCTGGAAACTCGGCAGCCAGCTTGGCCTCACCTCTTTCGCTCAATGGCGCATCATCGAGTGGCCGGCGATCCGTGGCGGCCTTCCCGGTGCGGCGTTGCTGATCTTCCTGCTCTGTGCCTCGAGTTTCGCCATCGTGCTGACCTTGGGTGGTGGCCCCCGCGCTACCACGCTGGAAGTGGCGATCTACCAATCACTGCGGGCTGATTTCGATCCGCAGCGCGCCTCCATGCTGGCACTGGTGCAATTGGCGTTGTGCGCAGGCCTTGCAGTGCTGGCGCAGCGCTGGGGTGGCTTCGCGCTGGGCATCCCCATGTTGCGGCTGGGTGGCCGGCGGTATGACGGCAAGACGATGAAGGCCCGCCTGCTTGATGCGGTCGTGATTGCGCTGGCACTCGCATTGCTTGTGCCGCCTCTGGCGGCGCTTATCACGGCGGGTATCAGCCGCATCGCTCTTTCACCTGTGCTGCTCAAGGCGATCGGGACGAGCCTGGCCCTCGGCTGTGCCAGTGCCGCGCTCTCATTCGCGCTGGTCTGGCCGCTGGCGGTTCTTGCGGTGCGTAAGGACGCATGGCGCAAGGTTGCGTCGCTCGCGGTGCTCACCTCATGGATCGTGCCGCCCGCGGCTCTTGCCACTGGCTGGTTCATCACGCTCATCGCCTATTCCGGCCTCGGGGGTCTTGCGGCTTTCCTTGTCATCGCCATGAATGCGTTGATGTCGTTGCCCTTCACCGCCCGCGCCCTCTTACCCGCCCTCGCCCAATCATCGCAGGCGCATGACAGGCTTTGCTTGGGCCTCGGCCTTTCCGGCTGGAGCCGTTTCCGCCTCATTGAACTGCCAGTCATGAAGCGGGCCATCGGGCTTGCCCTCGTCATGGCGCTGATCCTGTCGCTCGGCGACCTGACCGCCATTTCACTGTTTGGCACGCAAGACTTCGTGACGCTGCCCGCGCTGATTTACCGTCAGATGGGAAGCTACCGCTTCGATGAAGCCATCGGTACGGCACTGGTGCTGGGCCTGATTGTGCTGGCCTTATCAACGCTGGCCGAACGTTGGAGTGAATCCAGATGATCCGCCTCGACCACATACGCTTCCGCTATGAAGACATGGACATGGCCTTCGATGCTGTGTTTCCGAAGAACTCCTTGACGGCCATCATCGGTCCCAGCGGCAGCGGCAAATCTACGCTTCTGAACCTCATCGCGGGCTTTGAAACGCCACAGTCTGGCCACGTGCTGATCGAGGGGCAGAATGTCACCGCCCTTCCGCCGGATCAGCGTCCGGTCAACATGATCTTTCAGGATAACAATGTCTTCGCGCATCTTTCCGTGTGGCAGAACGTGGCGCTGGGAGTGTCGCCCTCGCTGAAGCTGGATGTGGATCAGAAGTTGCATGTGGATGCGGCCCTAAAGGAGGTTGGCTTGAGTGCACTGGCGGGGCGCAAGCCTGGCGAGGTTTCAGGCGGCGAGCGCCAGCGCGTGGCGGTGGCGCGCGCGCTGGTGCGCGACAGGCCCGTGCTGCTGCTGGATGAGCCATTCGCCGCGCTTGGCCCCGCGCTCCGGCGGGACATGCTGGACCTTGTGATCGCGATGCGGATCGCCAAAGGCCTGACCGTGCTGATGGTCACCCACCAGCCGGAAGACGCCGAATATGCCGCCAGCCACACGGCCTATCTCGAGAACGGCCGCCTGTTGGCGTTGAAGCCCACGGCGGACCTCTTCGCCGCCACTGATCTTCCCGGGCTTCAAGCCTATCTGGGGGACTGGAGAAGCTAAGGTCTTTCCTGTAGGAGCCCTGCTGACATGAGCAGGATCCTTCTTCACCTTCGCGGCATCGGCCTCACATTCGGTGGCCGCCCCATTCTCGAAAACGCCGAACTGGCCGTGGCTGAGGGCGAGCGCGTGGCGCTGGTCGGGCGCAATGGCTCCGGCAAGTCCACACTTCTCAAAATCGCCGCCGGCATGATCGAGGCTGACAAGGGTGAACGCTGGGTGCAACCTGGCACGACGATCCGTTATCTGCCACAGGAGCCGGACCTCTCCGCCTACGCCACGGTGCGTGACTATGTGGAAGGAGGCCTGGGGCCGACGGATGACGTGCATCGCTGCACCTATCTCCTGCGCGAGCTCGGGTTGACCGGCGATGAAGACCCGAAGCGCCTGTCGGGTGGCGAAATCCGCCGCGCCGCCATCGCCCGCACGCTTGCGCCAGAGCCTGACATCCTGCTGCTGGATGAGCCCACCAACCATCTTGATCTCCCGGCCATCGAGTGGCTGGAAGCCGAACTGAAATCCCTCCGCTCGGCCTTCGTGCTGATCAGCCATGACAGGCGCTTTCTGGAAGCCCTCTCCAACCGCACCGTCTGGCTGGACCGCGGCGATTCCCGCAGGCTGGAGCGCGGCTTTGCGCAGTTCGAAACCTGGCGGGATGAGGTTTTGGCCAAGGAAGAGGCTGAGCAGGCGCTTCTCGCCAAGCGCATCGAAGCCGAAGAACACTGGATGCGCTATGGCGTCACCGCGCGCCGGAAGCGAAACATGCGGCGCGTGGAACTGCTGTCAACCTTGCGCAGTGAGCGGAAGGAACATGTGGGAAGCCAGGGCGCAGTGCGCATGGCCTCCTCCTCCGGAGACATGTCCGGCAAGCTGGTGGCGGAAGCAAAGGACGTGTCCAAGAGTTTCGGCGAACGGCCGATTGTCTCTCATCTTGATCTCCTCATCATGCGGGGCGACAGGCTGGGCATCGTCGGCCCCAATGGTGCCGGCAAAACGACGCTCATCAAGCTGCTCACCGGACAGTTGGAGCCTGACAGCGGGTCGATCCGCCTCGGCACCAATCTGCAGACCGTGATGCTGGACCAGAGCCGCCAGAGCCTCGATCCCAATGCGACGCTGTCCGATGTCATCACCGATGGCCGCGGGTCTTCGGTCACGGTCAATGGCGAGACCAAGCACGTCATTACTTACATGAAGGACTTCCTGTTTTCCCCCGACAAGGCGCGGACACCTGTCAACGTGCTGTCAGGCGGCGAGCGCGGGCGGCTGATCCTGGCGCGCGAACTGGCCAAGCCTTCGAACCTGCTGATCCTCGACGAGCCAACCAACGACCTCGATCTCGAGACGCTCGACATGCTGCAGGAGATGCTGGCCGATTACCAGGGCACGATCCTGCTCGTCAGCCACGACCGTGATTTTCTGGACCGCGTCGCCACCTCGGTGCTGATGGCCGAAGGCGATGGCACATGGACCGAATATGCAGGGGGCTATTCCGACATGGTGGCCCAGCGCGGGCAGGGTGTGGAAGCACGCAAGGCAAAGGCGGAGGAGAAGCGCTCTGACACGTCTGCAAGCACAGCGCCCCAGGCCCCGCAGGCGCAGCGCAAGCTCTCCTTCAAGGAAAAGCATGCGCTGGAAACTCTGCCGGTCACCATGAAGAAACTGGAAGGCGAGATCGGTACGATTGAGGCAAAGCTGGCGGATGCGTCGCTGTTTTCGCGCGACCCCAGGGCCTTCGATGCCGCTGCCGCGCGGCTCACTGCGGCGCGTGAGGAACTGGCGAAATCGGAAGAACTCTGGCTCGAACTCGAAATGAAGCGTGAGGCGCTGGAAGGCTGACGCTCAACCGCGCAACGGTGCTGCATAGGGCCGGTCATGGGTGAGCGAGGGAATGCGCCGGCGCGTTTCCGTCACCTGTGCAAGGTCAATCTCCGCCAGCACGATACCGGGCGTGCCGCCGCCATCGGCCAGAACCCGGCCCCACGGGTCCACGATCAGTGAATGGCCGTAGCATTCAGCCCCGCCTGCCAGCGTGCCGCATTGCCCGGGTGAAATGACATAGGCGCCGTTCTCGATGGCCCGCGCGCGTTGCAGCACATGCCAGTGCGCCTCGCCTGTCACCCTGGTGAAGGCGGCGGGTGCGGCAAGCATCTGTGCGCCCGCCTTGGCATAGGCGCGGTAGAGATGGGGAAAGCGGATGTCATAGCAGATCGACAGGCCGATCAATCCATCCGCACACGGAGCAAGAACGCCATTCTCGCCGGCGGCAATGGTGGCGGACTCGCGATAGACCTTGCCTTCACCAAGGTTGATGTCGAACAGGTGGATCTTGTCATAGCGCGCGGCAATCTGGCCTTGCGAGTCCAGCATGAAGCTGCGGTTGAAGATGCGCCCATCTGGTGCGCGGATGCCGATGGAACCGATGAGAAGGAAAATCTCCAGTTCCTCCGCCAGAGACCGGAAGGCAGGAAGGGCCGGGTGCTCGGCTTCCGCGAAGGCCACCGGGAACATCTTGCCGTCCCGCGTCTCAAGCCCTGCGCAATATTCCGGCGTGGCGATGAAGCGCGCGCCCATGCCGGCCGCGTCGCGGATCATGGCGGACAGCATGGCGATGTCCGCCCCGAGATCAGGCGTGGCGGTGGACTGGATGCAGGCGGCCTTGAATGTCATGCGGTTCTCTTAGCCTCTCCAGCCTCAAGCGTGAAGAAGGAGCGGATCACGTGCAGCGAGGCGCGGGAGGCTAAGCAGATCATCCACTCCTCCATTTCCGTGGTCCAATCCGGAATTGGCAGCACGGCCAGCCTGCCGTCCGGGACCAGTTCGCCCTCCGACATGATGGCAAGCCCCAACCCTTGGGCCGCCGCCTCGCGCGCTGCTTCCCGGCTTTCGATCTCGATCGTTCCCGACAGTGTGAGGTTGCGTCGCGCGCATTCTTCCAGCAGCAGGCGGCGCGTCATGGAGCCTTCCTCGCGCAGGATCAGCGGCAGCTTCACCAGCGAGTCGAAACCAATGTCTTTCAGCCTGGAAAGCCGGGAGGAGCGCTGCACCACAGCGACCAGCCTGTCACTTCTCAGTTTCCGGGCAAGGAAAGACGGCTCCGCCGGACGTTCCGCCGTCACCGCAATGTCGATCGAAAAATCTTCCAGCCGCTTCAGGAGTTGCGCCGAGTTTCCGGTCACAAGCCGTACCGAGAGTTTTGGGTGTTTCAGCCGGAAACGCGCGAGATCGGGCAAGATGTGCGCGGCAGCATCGGCCCCGATGGTGAGTTGTCCCTCTTCCAGCGTGCGCCCGCGCGAGAGGAGTTCCACCGCCTGCGCCTCCGCTTCGAACAGGCGCTCGGCGATTGCAAAGAGCTTGCGGCCCATGTCCGTCAGGCTGACCCCGGCGGCCGCGCGGGTGAAGAGTTGCACGCCATAGGCGTCCTCCAGTTTTCGCACATGGTCGGAAACGGCGGGCTGGGTGAGGTTCAGGGCCTCCGCCGCGCGGGAGAAGCCGCCATGAACCGCAACCGCGTGGAAGGCCTTGATCTGTGCGTGACGCATATCGCCCAAACTGATAGGGTTTATCAGAACATACGATTTGACTGATAAGGGTCAAGCGCACATTTTGTGGGCCGGAAATCACCTGAGGATAAGTCCCATGGACAAGCAGACCAACCGCTTCAACGGCCCGCCCGGCCAGGAAGACATGCCCTATCTGTTGACGCCGGGTCCGCTCACCACGTCGCGCGGCGTCAAGGCTGCCATGCTCGCCGACTGGGGTTCGCGCGACATCGAGTTCCGCCGGGTCGTCAGCGATATCCGCAAGGGCCTGCTCAGCCTCGCGCACGCCGATGATTCCTATGAATGCGTCATCATGCAGGGCTCCGGCACCTTCGCCATCGAAGCCGCACTCGGTGCGTTCTGCCCGAAGGAGGGTGGCAAGACGCTGGTTGTCGCCAACGGCGCCTATGGTGACCGCGCTGCCGCCATCCTGACCCGCCTCGGCCGCCCGGTCGTCAAGATCGACAAGGGCGACAGCGCTGCGCCTTCCGCCGAAGAGGTTGCCGCCAAGCTCGACGCTGATCCGATGATCAGCCATGTCTGGGTCATTCATTGCGAAACCACCTCTGGCATCGTCAACCCCATCGGGGAGATCGCGCGCGTCACCAAGGCGCGCGGCAAGGCCTATATGGTCGATGCCATGTCCTCCTTCGGCGCGCTGGCGCTGAACATGATGGATGGAATGGATGTGATGGTGTCCTCCTCCAACAAATGCATCGAAGGCGTTCCCGGCTTCTCCTATGTGCTCGTGAAGCGTGACATGCTGCTCGCCTCCAAGGGCATGAGCCATTCGGTGGTGCTGGACCTCTATGAGCAATGGAAAGGGCTGGAAGCGAACGGCCAGTTCCGCTTCACGCCGCCCACCCATGCGCTCGTGGCCTTCCATCAGGCGATGAAGGAACACGCTGAGGAAGGCGGCGTGGCGGCGCGTGGCAATCGCTATGCCCGCAATGCGCAGATCCTCATCAAGGGCATGCGCGGCATGGGCTTCACCACGCTGCTCTCCGACAATGAGGCGGGCCCCATCATCCAGACATTCCTGACCCCGCGTGACCCGAACTTCGATTTCGAGAAATTCTACGAAGACCTGCGGCTGCGCGGCTTCGCCATCTATCCCGGCAAGCTCACCAAGCGCCCATCCTTCCGCATCGGCACCATCGGCAAGGTCGATGAGAAGGTGATGCAGGGCGTGCTGACGGCAATCCGCGAGGTGCTGAAGGAGATGAACGTCACCGACATGACGCCGCTGGAAGCTTGATCTTCACTGCCGTGACCCCGGCCGACACCGGGGTGACGCCACCTTGAGAGAACTGGAACCGACACGCATGAAAACCGTCACCGTCAATGGCCGTCATTACAACTGGCCTTCCCGCCCACTCGTCGTCATCTGCTGTGATGGAAGCGAGCCCGACTACATGGAGGTGGCGATGGCCAAAGGTTTGATGCCGAACCTTCAGCGCATCATCGCCAAGGGCGAGAACCGCCGGGGCCATTCGGTTATCCCCAGCTTCACCAATCCGAACAATCTGTCCATCGTCACAGGCCGCCCGCCCGCTGTGCATGGCATTTGCGGCAACTATCTCATCGATCCCGCCACCGGCCAGGAAACGATGATGAATGACCCGAAGTGGCTGCGTGCGCCCACCATCTTCGAGGCCTTCCAGAAGGCGGGCGCCAAGATCGCCATGGTGACGGCGAAGGACAAGCTGCGCCTGTTGCTCGGCAAGGGCCTCGTCTTCGACGGCACCGCCGTGGCCTTTTCGTCCGAAAAGGCCGACAAGGTGAACATGGCTGAAAATGGCATTGCCGATGCCTGCGGCCTTGTTGGCATGGGCGTGCCGGATGTCTATTCGGCGGAGCTTTCGGAATTCGTCTTCGCGGCAGGCGTCAAGCTGCTCCACAGCATGAAGCCAGACCTCATGTATCTCTCCACCACCGACTATGTGCAGCATAAATATGCGCCGGGCTCGGAAGGCGCGAACCGTTTTTATGCCATGATGGACAAATACCTGGGCGAGCTCGATCAAGGTGGAGCGACAATCGTCATCGTCGCCGACCATGGCATGAAGGACAAGCACCTCAGCAATGGCGAGCCCGATGTGCTTTACCTGCAGGATGTGCTGGATGCGAAGTTCGGTGCTGGAAAGACCAAGGTCATCCTGCCGATTACCGATCCTTACGTCGTGCATCATGGCGCGCTTGGTTCCTTCGCGACCGTTTATGCCTATGGGCCAGATGTGAAGGACGTCATGGCAGTCATCGCCGCGCAGGACGGCATTGATGCCGTACTGGACAAGCTGCAGGGCTGTGCCCGCTATGAGCTGCCAGAGGACCGGATGGGCGACGTGATCGTTGTTTCGGGCGGCCCGAAGGGCTCCAAGGTGCTCGGCACCTCCCGTGACAAGCATGACCTTTCGGGGCTGAATGAGCCGCTCCGCTCGCATGGCGGGTTGACGGAACAGGAAATCCCGGTGATCGCCAATGCAAAGTTCAAGGATGCTCCGGCAAAGCTGCGCAACTTTGACGCCTTCTTCCTGGGCTGCAACCATATCGTGGAGAACTGACATGAACTCATCCGCAACCCAGCGCCCGATGATCAAGGAAACAATGCGCATCGGCGGCAAGAAGGTGGACGCCGAAGGCGTGGTCCCCGTGCATTATCCCTACACCAACGAGGTGATCGGCACCGTTCCCGCGGGCCGCGCCGAACATGCGGCGAAGGCTTTCGAGATTGCACGGAACTACAAGCCTAAGCTTACCCGCTATGAGCGCCAGCAGATCCTGTTCCGCACGGCGGAACTGATCCGCTCAC
>CAYMQH010000076.1:0-15862 GCA_964392525.1 uncultured Aestuariivirga sp. | reverse complement strand
CCTGCGCGAGCCGGTAGAGCGCATCGCCCATAAGCTGCTGGCGCTGGCGCAGGGCAACAAGCCTGCGCTGCGGGTGGTGGCGTAGCCACCACCTCCGCCAGGATTTACAGGGTTTACCGGCAGGTTAGAGGGTGCCCCCTAGGTGCCGGTATTTTCTTTCTGCCTACAGTCTAAGAAAGAACCGGTAAATCCTGGCGATCCTGGCGGATACCGACCCTAGAAGGGGAGCGGCAGTCCGGTGGCCCACCGGTCGTTGTCGTTGGACCAATCTACGGGCAACCCGACATGCAGTTCATATTGGCGACGGCATTCGGGTAGCGGGGCGAACGTGTATTCTGTTGAGCGCAGAGGTGCTGGCACTGGTCCGTCTTTGGTTTGCCTAACCGCCTCCGCGACGGGCCGATGGGGGCGGGTACTTATACACGGCCCGAGCACTCGTTTTAGCGCCTTGCCAAGACCCACCTTGCTGGCGAACTTAGCCGAGGGGTTGGTCGCCTTGAAGTCGTTCCACATGGAATCGATGGAGGTCTGATTGGATTCACTGCCGGGTTGGGTGGGCAGCCTTCCTTCATCGAGCAGGCCAAAGACATAATTTTCTTCGGGGGGCATGCCGCGCCGCGCCTGCTCAAATAGCGCAGTGCTGCGGATATTCTTCTGGGGGTCTGGCCCTTGCCGCCAGTTGTGGTGCATCAGCTCGTAGAGCATGGCAGCATAGCCACCGTTGTCCATCTGCTGCTGGATGCGCTTAAAGTATGGCCGATCCTCCTTCCGCTTGGCGCTGACGTTGAACATTGTCCAGCGCCGGTCACCAATGTCGGCCGCTACGGGCTGTTCATTGTTGGATGCCACCATGTAAATGCTTCGGTTTGGTGCGCGGATGGCGTCCACGCCTTTGCGCTCGACGACGAAGTACGGTTCAGTGATGCGGGTTTTGATCAAGCCTGCCTTGGTCTTGTCCCCGCCGAAAATTCCCTCGTCGATGAAGACCAGCCGCCTGCCAAACAGGTGGGCATTAAAGTTGCCCGACACGTGCGTCTGATGGGTCACCTCAATCACATGGGGCTTCCAGATAGCGCCAAAGTGCCGAGCGACGACACCTTTGCCGGTGCCTGGAAGACCTTGGAATACTGGTGCCGTACCGATGGGGCTTCCGGGGTTCTGTACCGACCATGCCATCCAGTTGATGAGCCACTGGTAGAGCAATTCGTTGCCACAGGCGATATTGTCGCAGATGTGCTCCTTGAAGAGGCTCCAGTCCCCCCGTACCGGTACGAATGCGAAGCCTTTCCAGATATTCCAAGCCCTTCCGCACTTGCCCGATGGGCGGTCTGGGTCAAATATGACCTCAGTGTAATGGTCCGCTAACGGGTGCTGCAGCCACACAGTCGTTTCTGGAATTTGCACTGGCTGCCCGCCCCGTCCGGAGCCAGTCGTTTTTTCGGAGGCGTGCCGATCCTGGAATGTTGACTTGCTGAGGGTTGTTAGCAGTTCGTCATTTTCATGTTGTGCCTGCTTGTCGATGACGAGGGTCTGCTTGCCGCCTGTCAGAATGCCGTACCGGGCATTATACTTCCTCACCAGATGGTGAGCAGGTCCGTTCCACCCATGCTCCTGGCCGTGGCGAAAGATAGTGCCAAGTGTGACCTGGCTGCGCGGCTTGAAGCTCTTCCAGCGCTTCTGAAGATGGTCCTCGTCTTCGGCCTTGTGGCTTTTGGATGACCACTCCCACCAGACACGAAAGCCGTCACCGCCAAATGCCCCCTTCAGAGCATGCCCAATCTTGATCCATAGGTCATAGTCGTCGGAAGGAACGTTCTTGAGTGCCGCTTCCGCTTCCTCAATATCCCCATCGAGTACCACACGGTCGGCAACTCTGGCGGCAGCTGTTTCGGGGTTGTAAGCCGAGATCAGAGCCTCATCAGAACTGAACATGGTTTCCTCCGAGGGTGGGGGCCATGTTCCAAGGTCTAGTGGCTGCAGGTCGTGGTCCAGCGGCACTGACTGCCTTGCCAGTGGTAGGGCTATGCCGCTGCCAAACCGATCGGTGCCCGCGTTGTCTTGCTTCGGGAAAACTTCGGCCTCGGCCTTTGATGCGCCTCCACTGCCCGGCTTCATGCCGTGGCAGAGCAGCAGATCCCCAAGGTACGCGCGGACCCTCCGTGCTTCCTGGGGGGCCGTCCAAACCATCCAAACGTGGATGCCGCCACCGCCTCCCGACCGGAACAAGTGGGGCCGTAGCCCATCGGCTTGAAGCCCCTCTACAACTGGGCGAACAGCGTCCGCCATCTGCTCCCATGTCAGGGTGCCGTCGTGGTTGTCAAAGTCTAGGACTGCGACGCGTGTTTGGTCGCCGAGGAGCGGATACACGAGTATTGGCTGCTGATTGGCGGCATGTGCCCGAATCACTTCGGTGGTAACGGGCTCGCACACCGCGCGATAACCACGCGCGGTTGCCACATTGAACTCGCCGTGGGCTTCAGTGCGGCAGCAGCCCGCCAGCTGCTCCAGAAAGCCTTGAATATTGGAGGCGGTCATTAGAGCACCTCCTTTCCGCCGTGGCTGTTGCGCTCGAGCCATGTCTCAAGGTCGGTGATGCGATAGCGAATGCCGCCGTTTTTCCGAAGGCGGATAAAGGCGGGACCATAGCCGTGGCATCGGGCTTTCTGCAGCCAAGAGCGGCTGACGCCGAGGTGTTCGGCGGCCTGTGGTTCGGGTAGAAGTCTATCAAGCGTCTGTGCTCGCATTTGCGGACTCCAATGTTGGGTTAACGCCGCTAGTGGAGCCGATAAATGCGAAGTTGTGCGGTGCGCAGAATTACAAAATGCGCACTGGAATTATAGCTTGCTTCTAGTCAACCTTCATGGGCGTGCCCCATGGCTTGAGTATGGCCTGGATCTTGATCAGCTGTTGGTGGACCATGCTTTCCGTCACGTGGTCTTCCAGCATGTATTCGAAAAACAGCCCCTTCTTGTGGGTTTGTGAATCAACCTTTCCACCTTCGCCCACGCGATCTGGATTTTTGTTGAGGTACGATCCTGAGTAGAGGTCCTGCAAACGCTTGCGGGTGTTTTCAGGGTGGATGCTGTGGTGGAAGTACAGCTTCTGCGCAGCTGCGGCGGCTTTTGAAACACTAAGCCGTTTGTATTTGCCGGGAGAAATGTAAGCTCTTACCGCATCAGAGTGAAGCAACTCCACCATGTGCCTCACAGCCTTGCGCTCTGGATCACCGGGCAGTTCGTATATTACAGGGTCGCGACCGAAGATCGCCTGAGTGACCAGCTTGAGCCTAGCCAGCTCTGTCCGTTTCTGACCTGGCTGCGCCCGGATAAGCGAAAGCAAAAGCGAGTCGACCAAGAGTTCGTCTGGCGCGTCCGCAGGGGATGGATCTTCGAAAAGTTCTTCAGCCACCATGGTTCCTCCAGATTAGGTATGGCAGGTGATTAGTCGGAGCCGCCATGTCAAGTATGGGGGAAACATTAGTGGAAATCGAAGCGGTAACAGTCGTGCGGCTATAAAGAATTTCCGCACCCGCATCGTTCGCCTAAAATCGTGTTCAAGGGCGAAATGTCGGGGGACCCAGCTCCAATAAGGGGGGTGCCCCCGATCCAAGGTCCGTGGCCCGAGCGCAAAACCGGACTGATCAAAATTTAATCAGACGCGTGGGTTGCTCAGCGTAAAGTCAGAGGGCCGTGGTCGACGGTTCTTGGAGGAAGAATGGTGCCGCTTAGGTGACTCGAACACCTGACCCCATCATTACGAATGATGTGCTCTACCAACTGAGCTAAAGCGGCCTGACGCCTATTAAGCGCCTACTAGATTTTTTCGTTCTACGTTAGCCCCTTGAACTCATTATTGAATTTCGCACTCACCCGATAATTACGAATGATGTGCTCTACCAACTGAGCTAAAGCGGCTTTCCGGCGGTTTGAGGCCGGAACCGGACGGGGCTTTTGGGCCGGGACCGGGAAACGGGGCGGGGTATAGGCTATTTCGCATGAGGCCGCAACCGTTCGGCGGCGGAATTTTGCGGCCGGCCTGCTATCCTTCGGCCGCCAAGGGGCCGGTCCGTTTGGCGGGCGGGGTGTCGAAGTCTTCCGGCAGGCCGGGGTCGTCGGGCGGGCGTTGCGGCACCACCATCTGCGGCGCATCGAGGGCCTTGGTCTTGGGTGCCGGGCTTTCGGGTTCCGCCTCGGGCGGGGGCGGCAAGGCCTCGGGCAGGTCGGCCTCCAGGTGCTCGGGCATGTCGAAGGGGGCCTTCCACTCGCAGGGCACGATCTCGCCCGATACAGGCGATACCGGCGTCCAGCGCTGGCTGGCGACGCCATCCGATACCCACATCGGATCGCGCGGGGCGATGAGTGCGCGGGCCAACCATTCGCGGGCACGGCCCTTGTCGCCCGCGGCCTCTTCGATGCTGGCCAGCAGCGCGCAGATGCGGGCCTGCGGGCGGCCCTCCGCATAGGGCTTCAAAGCCTCGCGCGCCACATCCCAGTGTTTCGCCTTCACGGCGGCGCGGGCCAGCGCCACGGCACCCTCGAGCCCGCCCTTGTCTTCCTTCAGAAGCTCGCGCACCCGCTCATATCGCGCCTCGGGACTTTCGCCGGGAATGAGGTTGGCCTGCACATCGGCAAGGTCCGGATGGGCGGCGAGAACCCATGTCTCCTTCAGGATCTTCGAAGCCTTGCGGGTCGAGGCCTGGCTTATGAGTACGCGCGCCGCCACCAGTGCGGCAGGCACCAAAGCGGGGTCGAGCTTGTGGGCCTTGAGGGCAAGTTCCAGCGCCTGCGTCTTGTTGCCATCCTCGAGTGCCAGCGCCTGGGCGGCCAGCAGGGACGCCTGTTTCCGGTTGCCGTCGGCTGCAGGCGTCAGCCCGGACTTGATCTGCTGGCCGAGCGTCAGGCTGGCGGCGGTCCAGTCCCTGGCGGCACCTTGCAGTTGCAGGGCGGCGGTCGATGCCCAGGAGAGGCGCGGGTTGAGCGCCAGCGCGCGCTCGGCATAGCGGCGGGCGGCTGCACCGTCGCCGGACTGGCGGGCCTCGGCGAACAGGCCACGCAGGCCCAGCGCTTCCGTATCCGGCGATTTGGTCATGGCCTCGAAGATGCGCTTCACCGAGGCGCGGTCGCCCTTCAGCTGGGCGGCCTGGGCGGCAAGCACATTGACCAGCGGTTCATCCAGCAAGGCATTGCCGGCGATGGCGGCATGTTTGGCGGCCGCCGCCGCATCGCCTGCGCCGGCCGCGATGATGCCGCGCGAGAGTGATTCATAGCCCTTGCGGTTCTTGCGGAATGACCAGTAGCGGCCCACCGCCTGCGGGCTCTGCCACAGCCTGCGGAACAGGCTCCACACAAACCAGATGGCGACGACGGCCAGCACTGCCAGTACCACGCCCGCCACGAAGCTCATCTCGATCTCGCGGCCCAGCCAGCGGATGGTGAGGGTGCCGGGCCGGTCGGCAATCCACGCGAAGCCCGCGGCCAGGGCGGCGAGCAGGGAGAAACGCCACAGCAGCTTGATCATTGTGCGCCTCCCAGCGCCGTGATCTGCCTGAGCACGGCATCGGACACCTGTTCGAGCGCTGCATCGAGCTGCAGCCGGGCTGCCGCCTTCTCCCGCCATTGGACGAGCGGCACGGGCTTGTCACCCTCGGCCTTGTCGATCGACGCAATCGCCTGCGGGAGATCGCCCTCGCTGGCGAAGACTGCGGCCTTTTCCGCCACCTGCCGCCAGTCGGTGTCGCCGATCTCGCGGATGGTGATGATGCCGGAGAGAGATTGCATCACCGTGCCGAAATAGCTGTCATCCGCGGCCGCCGGTTTTGCAGGTTCCGGAAGCGCCGGGGTGAGGCCGCGAAGCTGCTCGGCCAACTGCTGTGCTGTGGGTACGCCATCGGCGGCGAAGGCGCTCACCACATCAAGCCCTGCCGCGGCCGGCACCATGCGTGCGATGCGCTCGGTCTCGGCGGCGTAAGGCGTGCCTGCGGCCACCTTGGCCTTGAGGTCGGCGAGGGCCTGCGACAGGGCTGCGGCAGCAGTGGCCTGGCCTGGTGCCACTGCGGTGGATTTGAGGCTCGCCACGTCTTTCTCGAGGGCATCGAGGCGCTGGCTCAGCGCAGCAAGTGCCGCGCTGTCCGCTGGCGCGCCGCCGGCGGCTGTTGCGCCCGCAACTGAGAGCGACTTCCGCAGCAAGTCGAGATCGGCGGAGGCCGATGTGATGGCTGCCTCCGCGGCGCCGAGGCGCTGGTTGGTGGTGTCCAGAGCCATGCGGAATGCGGCGAGGCCCTGATCGGCCTTGCCGATCGCTGCTTCAATGGCTGCGTTCGCCTCCTGTGCCGCAGCAGCACTGCTGGCGGCGGACTGTACTGAGTGCTGCAGGGCGGCAAGCTGGCTTTCGAGTGCGCTGTTGTTCACCGAGAGTGCGCCGACCTTCTCGGTGAGCGCCGTCATCGCGTTGCTGGGCAGATAGGCGGAGAGCACATCGCGGTAGAGCCAGCCGCCGCCGATGGCACCCAGCACGATGCCGGTGATGATCCATTTCACAGCGCCGCCTGATCTCCGCTGCGGGACGGCCGCAGGTGGCGGTGTCCACTCAGTCTGCGGCGGTTCGGTGCTCGGGCCTTCGGCGGAAGAGGGCGCAGCCGCGTCCTCGGCCTTGATCTCCTCGGCCTTAAGGTCGATCACCTGCGGGCGGTTCGTGGCGTTCTCGTCGTGCTTCTGATCGCTCATTCTTCAGGGCCTAAAGGGTTCCCGGCTTTTGTTCAAGCATCGCCAGCATGGCGCTTTCCTCCGGCTTTGCTGCCATGCGCGACGGCCAGGCTGCAGGCAGGCACGCGGCAACATTGCGCGACAGGCAGAAATGCATCACCTGTGCGGCATGTTCCTTAAGCCCCGCACTTTCCACGAGGCCACGCCAGACCCTGGCGCTGCGTGGGGAGTAGAGCAGCACGGCATCAAGCCCGCCGCCGCGCAAGGCTTCCTCCGCGGCGCCGAGCGTATGGGCCTTGACCGCATCATAGAGCACGGCCCGGTAGCACTCAAAGCCCGCGGCCTTGAGCTGTGCTTCGAGATCGCCCGCCGTTTCAGCGCCTGAGAGATAGAGGATGGGGCCGTTTGCAGGATCAAGCGAGGCCCGGATGAAGGCGGCAAGGCCGTTCACATCGCCGCCATGGGCTTCCGCCATGAAGTGTGCGGCCTTGGCGGCCAGGAGCGACTGCGGGCCAACCGTCAGTACACGGAAGGTCTCAAGGCCGTGGCCATGCGGCAGGGCGCGGATGCCATTGGCGCTCGTCACCGCGATGGCCTGCCAGGGCAGGGCGGGGATTTCCACCCCCTCGCGCGGTGCGATGACCAGCAGTGGCGCCATCACCGCCACATGGCCCATGGCCTCCAACCTGGCCTTGAGCGGCCCTGCATCCTCCTCCGGCCTGGTAATGGCAATGCGCATCAGAAGGCGATGAGGCTCCCGCCTTCGGCCTTGACCTGTTCGCCCGCTTCGCGGCCCATGCGCGCCGCGTCGGCGGGCGATCCCTGACGCGTCGTCTCGAAGCAGTGCACGCCGTCCAGCGTCAGGGCATGGCCGCGGAACCGGACCACGCCACTGTCAATCACCGCATGGCCGGCCAGCGGCGTGCGGCAGGAACCGTCGAGCGCGGCGAGGAAGGCGCGCTCGCACGTGACGGCGATAGCCGAGGCTTCGTGGTTGATGGTGCCGAGCAGTTCGCGGGTGCTGGCGTCATCGTCGCGGGTCTCGATGCCGATGCAGCCCTGCGCCACGGCGGGCAGCATGACCTCGACCGGCACCAGGGAGGTGATCTTCCCGGCAAGCCCCAGCCGATTGAGGCCGGCGGCGGCGAGGAAAGTGGCCTGCGCCACGCCCTCATCGAGCTTCTTCAGCCGGGTTTCGACGTTGCCGCGGAACTGGATGACTTCGATGTCGGGCCGGAGCCGTTTCAGCTGCGCCCCGCGCCGCACCGAGGAGGAGCCGACAACCGCGCCCTTGGGCAGGCCGTCAATCGAAGCAGCCACCGGGCTCAGGAAGGCGTCGCGCACATCCTCGCGCGGCAGCAGGGCCGCCATGACGAGGCCATCGGGCAGGCGTGCCGGCATGTCCTTCATCGAATGCACGGCAAGGTGAATGTCGCGGGCGAACAGCGCTTCCTCGATTTCCTTGGTGAACAGCCCCTTGCCGCCGATCTCGGACAGCGGCCTGTCCCGGATCCGGTCGCCGGTGGTGGTGATGACCACGATCTCGATGTCGTCGGCGGAGAATCCATGAGCGGCCATCAGGCGGCTCCTGGTTTCATTCGCCTGATAGAGGGCCAGGGGAGAGCCACGGGTACCAATCTTCAGCTTCGGCATTTGCAAGTCTGTTCCGGCGGATGCTAGAGGTTCGACAGTGTTTTAACCGCAAAGACCTCTGGCGTCACCCGTTCGATGGACCAAGCCTTCACCCATATTCTCGGCATCGAAACCTCCTGCGATGAAACGGCCGCGGCCGTTGTCCGGCGCGATGGGGCGGGGCAGGGCCAGATCCTGTCAAATGTGGTGTTGTCGCAACTCAGGGACCATGCGCCCTACGGCGGCGTGGTGCCGGAAATTGCGGCGCGCGCCCATGTGAACCATCTTGACCGGCTGGTGAAGCAGGCAATGGCCGAGGCCGGGCTGTCCTTTGCCGAGCTGGACGGGGTTGCCGCAACGGCGGGGCCGGGGCTTCTGGGTGGTGTCATCGTCGGCCTCACCATGGCCAAGGCCATTGCCATGGCGCATGGCAAGCCCTTGCTCGCCGTGAACCACCTCGAAGGCCATGCGCTGACCGCGCGGCTCATCCAGCAGGTGGACTTCCCCTATCTCCTGCTGCTCATTTCCGGCGGCCACACGCAGTTCCAGATCGTCGAGGGCGTGGGGCGCTATCACCGCCTCGGCACCACCATCGACGACGCCCTGGGCGAAGCCTTCGACAAGGTGGCGAAGCTGCTGGGGCTTGGTTACCCCGGGGGGCCGCAAGTGGAGGCCCATGCCCGGCGCGGTAACCCGCAGCGCTTTGCTTTCCCGCGTCCGCTGAAAGGCCGGAAGGACTGCAACTTCTCCTTCTCCGGCCTCAAGACCGCGGTGCGTGAGGTGGTGACGGACCTCGGCACGCTCAGCGATCAGGACGTGGCGGATGTCTGCGCTTCATTCGAGGCCGCAGTGGCCGAGACGATGGCTGACCGCCTGCTGATGGCTGTTCACCTGTTCCGCGCCGCCTACCCCGCCGTCGAAAGCCCGGCCCTGATCGTGGCGGGCGGCGTTGCCGCCAACCAGAAACTCAAGTCCGTGTTTGAGCAGGCCGCCGTGCGCCACAACCTCATCCTGATCGTCCCGCCTGCCAGGCTCTGCACCGACAATGCCGCGATGATCGCCTGGGCCGGGGCGGAGCGGCTGGCGCTCGGCCTCAGCGATGATATGGGCGTTGCGGCGCGGGCCCGCTGGCCGCTCGATCAGGCGCAGTCGCCGGTTTACGGTTCGGGCAAGCTCGGGGCCAAGGCGTGAGCCTGTCGGTTCCAGCCCCGGCTCTGTCGCACCGGCTTGGCGTCGGGGTGTCGATTGTGGATGCGGTCCTCGCCATTGTTGACGCCGCTGCCGTGCCGGAGGAAGAAATCGCCCGGCCTCCCGGCCCTGAAATCAAGCAAGGATGAACGCAACATGCTTTTCGCCCTGATCTGCACTGACAAACCGCAGAGCCTCGACCTCCGCATGTCGGTACGGCCCGATCACCTGACATATCTGGACAGTCTTGGCGCCGGGCTGAAAGCCGCTGGCCCCTTCACGGATGATGAGGGCAAGCCCACCGGCAGCCTGGTCATCATCGAGGCGGCGGACATGGCGGCGGCCAAGGCGATGGCGGAGCATGATCCCTATGCCAAGGCCGGGCTGTTCGCCCATGTCGAGATCCGCCCGTGGAAGTGGCTCATCAAGAATCCGGAAGCGAAGTGATGGCGAATTACTGGCTGTTCAAATCGGAGCCCGATGTCTGGTCCTGGGAGCAGCAGAAGGCCAAGGGCGCTGTGGGCGAGGAGTGGACGGGGGTGCGCAATTATCAGGCCCGCAACAACATGCGCGCCATGAAGATCGGCGACAAGGGCTTCTTCTATCACTCGAACGAGGGCCGCGAAGTTGTCGGCATCGTCGAGGTCTGCAAGCTGGCGCACCGGGATTCGACCTCCGACGTCGATACCTGGGACTGCGTTGACATCCGCGCCATCGCGGATGTGCCGCGCGCCGTGACGCTCGATCAGATTAAGGCCGACCCGGCGTTGAAGGACATGGTGCTCGTCAATAATTCGCGGCTCTCCGTGCAGCCGGTGAGCGAGGCAGAGTTCCGCCATATCTGCAAGCTTGGCGGCGTCACGCCTTGAGCATCGTGGACCGCGGGGCCTTCATCCGCTCCAATACCTCCGTCATGACGCCGCCGCTGGTGCCGGAGGTGAGCCTTCATCTGGCGCATGAGGCGGTGCCGCTGTGGCAGAAGACGGAGGAGGAACTGGGCGAGATGGGTCTGCCGCCGCCCTTCTGGGCCTTTGCCTGGGCAGGCGGGCAGGCGCTGGCGCGCCATGTGCTGGACAATCCCCTGCTCGTTCGGGGCCAGCGGGTGGTCGACCTTGCCTCGGGTTCCGGTCTTGTCGGCATTGCCGCAATGAAGGCAGGCGCTGCGAGCGTTCTGGCCGCTGACATCGACGGCTTTTCGATTGAAGCCATCCGCCTCAACGCGGCGCTGAATGACGTCAGCATTGATCTCACCGGGCAGGACTTGCTCAATGCCCCCGCGCCCGATTGCGGCATCATCCTCGTGGGCGATCTCTTCTATGAAAAGGCTCTGGCGGCCCGGGTGTTTGACTGGCTGTCGGAAGCGGAGGCGCGCGGCATCGCGGCCCTGATCGGCGACCCCGGCCGCAGCTACCTGCCGCGCGGCAGGCTTTCGAAACTTGCCGAATACAAGGTCGAGGTGACCCGGGACCTTGAGGATGCCGAGATCAAGTGGACGTCGGTTTGGCGGCTGAACCGGAATTGTTGAGATAGAGCGCGCCCATCAGCACGGCGAGCGAGACGAACAGCCAGACATCCGCCCCCCCGTAGAATGAGAGCGCGATGACGACTGCCGCGGGAGTCGAGAGGTAGACCGCCTGAACCGTGAACACCGCGCCCTTCTCCTGAATGAGGGTGAAGAAGGCGATGCGTTCCAGCACCCACATCGCACAGGCCAGAAGCACCGTTCCGTACGCCGTGACGGGCAGTTGTTCCGCTGACCAGGGCGGCGCGAAAAGCAGCAGGAAGGGCAGTGCCAGCATGCCGGACCAGAAGCTTTCGGACACACCCGCCGCCATGGCATGGGCGCGTGGCGGCCACCAGATGGCGGCAAACCAGTTATACGCTGAATAGAGAACCGGCAGCGAAAATGCAGCGACCAGCCACCATGACACGGTTCCCGACAGCATCCCTTCCCGGGTGATGACAAGGATCGCGGTGGAGGCAAAGCCCAGCAGGATGGCGAGGAGCCGACGAGGTGCGGCATTCTCCCGCCGGCTGACAAGCGCCATCAGATAATTGACGATCGGTGCCGTGGAGATGATCAGCGCCAATTCGGTGGGCGGCACATGGCGGGCGAACACCAGCCCCATGGCGAAGGGAACGTTCATCAGGATGGCGCAGCCCAGGCCGAACAACTGCAGCCGCCTTCCGCCTATCCAGTCGATGCCCCTGATCTGGCAGATCACGGCGAGCACCACCGCAACCCCGGTGCCGGTCAGGAAGATGACATGCGGCACCGGCATGCCCATCACGCCCCAGTGGCGGTACAGGCTTGGGGAAACGCCCCAGAACAGGCCAAGGACGATGAAAAGGCTAAGGTGCCGGGCGGACGTCATGCCTGCTTCTTAGACAGGAGTCTCATTGCAGGCTATAGAACGCGGGGTCAAAAGAGCCATAATTCGCATGTCTGGGAGGAATGCACCTATGTCCGAGAAAGTCTATCCGGTACCGGCCGCTTGGAAGAAGAAGGCCTATGTGGATGATGCCGCCTACAAGAAGATGTATGCGGAATCGATCAAGGACCCGGCCAGGTTCTGGGCGAAGCATGCCAAGCGGCTTGACTGGTTCAAGGTTCCCAAGAAGATCAAGAACACCACCTACGAATACCCCAAGGTTTCGATCAAGTGGTATGAGGACGGGGTCCTCAATGTCTCCTACAATTGTATCGACCGGCACCTGAAGAAGCGCGGCAACCAGGTCGCCCTGATATGGGAAGGTGACGATCCCTATTACGACAAGAAGATCACCTACAATGAACTTTATGAAAATGTCTGCCGCTTCGCCAATGTGCTGAAGAAGCACGGCGTCAAGAAGGGCGATTGCGTCACCATCTACCTGCCGATGATACCGGAAGCGGCCTATGCCATGCTGGCCTGCACCCGTATCGGCGCCGTGCATTCGATCGTGTTCGGCGGCTTCAGCCCGGACTCGCTCGCCAGCCGCATCAATGATGCCAATTCCAAGCTGATTATCACGGCGGATGAAGGCCTGCGCGGGGGCCGCAAGGTACCGCTGAAGGCCAATGCCGACGAGGCGCTGAAGCGTTGTGCGGGCAACGAAAAGGTTGTCGTCGTGCGCCGCACCGGCGGCCAGGTGGCGATGACGGCGGGCCGCGATGTGTGGTATCACGAGGAAGCGGCGCGGGTTCCCGCCGAATGCAAGCCGGAAAGGATGAAGGCGGAAGACCCGCTGTTCATCCTCTACACTTCGGGTTCGACCGGACAGCCCAAGGGCGTGGTGCATACCACCGGCGGCTATCTCGTCTATGCCTCGCTCACGCACCAGATCACCTTTGATTACAAGGATGGCGACATCTACTGGTGCACGGCGGATGTGGGCTGGGTCACGGGCCACAGCTACATCGTCTACGGGCCTCTCGCCAATGGTGCGACCACGCTGATGTTCGAGGGTGTTCCGAACTACCCGACCAATTCCCGTTTCTGGGAAGTGATCGACAAGCACAAGGTCAACATCTTCTATACTGCTCCCACCGCCATCCGCGCGCTGATGGGCGCTGGCGAAGAGGCGGTCGCCAAGACGTCGCGCAAGTCGCTCCGCCTTCTGGGCTCGGTCGGCGAGCCGATCAACCCCGAAGCCTGGGAATGGTATCACCGCGTGGTCGGCGATGAGCGCTGCCCGATCGTCGATACCTGGTGGCAGACGGAAACCGGCGGCATTCTGATCACGCCGCTGCCCGGCGCCACGAAGCTCAAGCCCGGTTCGGCCACAAGGCCGTTCTTCGGCATCAAGCCGGCGCTGGTTGATGACAAGGGTGAGATCCTCGAGGGTGACAACAACGGCAACCTCGTGATCCTCGATTCCTGGCCGGGCCAGATGCGCACGGTGTTCGGCGATCATGACCGGTTCGTGCAGACCTATTTCTCAACCTACAAGGGCATGTATTTCACTGGTGACGGCTGCCGCCGGGATGCGGACGGCTATTACTGGATCACCGGCCGCGTCGATGATGTGATCAACGTCTCCGGCCACCGCCTCGGCACGGCGGAGGTGGAGTCGGCGCTGGTGTCGCACCCGAAGGTTTCAGAAGCCGCCGTTGTGGGTTATCCGCATGACATCAAGGGGCAGGGCATCTATTGCTATGTGACGCTGATGGCGGGCGAAACCGGCGATGATGGCTTGCGGAAGGAATTGGTGGCCCATGTCCGCAAGGAAATCGGCCCGCTGGCGACACCCGACAAGATCCAGTTCGCGCCTGGCCTTCCCAAGACGCGGTCCGGCAAGATCATGCGCCGAATCCTGCGCAAGATTGCCGAGGATGATTTCGGCGCCTTGGGCGATACCTCGACGCTGGCAGATCCAACGGTCGTCGACGATCTCATCGGTAACCGCCAGAACAAGCGGGACTAAGCAGTCCGGCAGGGCACATGAAAGGGGGGCGGGAGGCCGGAACCGGTGTCCCGCTCCACGGCCGTTCACGCCTGTTTGTCTTGCGGCCAGTCCCGCCAGCGCATAAACTTCCCCAACTTACAATCGCAGGGGACGATCAAGAGTGAAAAGACGTGCATTCCTGTCGCTGCTCGGGCTCGCCGCCCTGGCAATGCCGATGGCCACCAAACCGGCTGAGGCTTTCCTGATCGATGGCGATGATGACCCGGACGAGCGCCGCCGCAAGCGACTGGCACGTACCAAGAACGGGAAGAAGACCGCGGCAAAGAAGAAGCCGGCCAACACCCGCAAGGCAGGCCGCAACAAGATCAATTACAAGGGCCGGGAAATCGTTGATTTCAAGACGGCCGAAAAGCCCGGCACCATCATCGTGAAAACCCGTGAGCGCGCGCTGTATCAGGTGATGCCTGACGGCAAGGCCAAGCGCTATCTCGTCGCGGTCGGCAAGGAAGGCTTTGCCTGGTCGGGAACCGCGCGGATCGGCATGAAGCGCAAGAACCCGACATGGACGCCGCCGGCCGCAATGATCAAGCGCACGCCGAAATATGCGAAATGGGCCAATGGCATGCCAGGCGGCATTCCGGAAAACCCGCTTGGTGTGCGCGCCCTCTATCTGTTCGACAAGGGCGGTGACACCATGTACCGCATCCATGGCACCAACGCGCCATCCTCCATCGGTACCGCTGCCTCTTCCGGCTGCATCCGGATGCTGAACAAGGAGGTGGTCGAACTGTTTGATGAGACCCCGGTCGGCACCAAGGTCATCGTCCAGTAGCGATCAACTCAGCCGCGTACGGCTTCACGGACCCACTGCACGATCTGGCCTGCCGGCATGGCGCCCGACTGGCGGGCAATCTCCCGCCCGTTGTGGAACAGGATCATGGTGGGGATGGAGCGGATGCCGTGGGCGGCGGCCTGTGCCTGCGCCGCTTCGGTGTCGAGCTTGGCGAATCGCACGTGAGGTTCCATCGCCTGGGCGGCTTTTGCAAATTCAGGTGCCATCATCCTGCAGGGGCCGCACCAGTCTGCCCAAAAATCAACCACCACCGGAATGGAATTCCGGCTGATGTGGCGCTCGAAGCCCGGGCCGTCCAGGTTCACCGGATGGCCATTGAACAGGGGCTTGTGGCACTTGCCGCAGCGGGCGGCTTCTGCAGGTTTTTCTGTGGGAACCCGGTTCACGGCCGAGCAGGCCGGGCAGACGATATCACGCATGATTGATCCCTTGAGCTGGTTCCAATGTGGGAAGGGCCATGCATGACAGCCATGATCTGCGTCAACCCGTCCCAAACCGGCCTATGCCTTTCGGCGTATTTGCTGTACTGCGCTGCGCAAGGTAAATACCCTACCGGAAACGGGAACAGCTACATGTCAACTTCACAGAACACCAGGCGGCCGATTTCTCCGCACCTGCAGATCTATAAGCGGACGCTGACGATGATGATGTCCATCGTCCACCGCATCACGGGAGTAGCCCTCTACGCCGGCACCCTGCTGCTCGTCTGGTGGCTCACGGCGGCGGCAATTTCTGATCCGTATTTCGATATGGCACAGGCCGTGTTCGGCAGCTGGATCGGGCAGCTCGTTCTGTTCGGCTACACCTGGGCGCTGGTCCACCACGCAGCGGGCGGCATCCGTCACCTGTTCTGGGATACCGGCCGCGGCTTTGAACTGAAGACGGTCGAGACGGTGGCGCGGCTCACGCTGGCCTCCTCGATCATCATCACCGTCGCGATCTGGATCATCGGCTATGGAGTGCTGTCATGATGCGCAAGACTCCCCTGGGCCAGGTGCTGGGCCTCGGCTCCGCCAAGTCGGGCACCGAACACTGGTGGGCGCAGCGCGTCACCGCCATTGCCGGAATCCCGCTGGTCATCTTCCTGATCGGCTTCATC
>CAYMQH010000075.1:0-15952 GCA_964392525.1 uncultured Aestuariivirga sp. | reverse complement strand
AAGGCGAGGTAGAACCAGTTGGCCACATAGATGTGGGGTTCCTTGCGCTTCAGCAGCGTGACGAAGAACACCAGGAAGTAGGCCACCCAGACGACCGTGAGCCACAGGTCGACGTACCACTCGGGTTCGGCATATTCGCGGCCTTCGGTGACGCCGAGCAGGTAGCCCGTGGCGGCCAGCACGATGAACAGTTGATAGCCCCAGAACACGAACCACGCGAGGTTGCCGAGCGCCAGGCGGGTACGGTTGGTGCGCTGGACGACATAGAAGGAGGTAGCGATGAGCGCGTTGCCGCCGAAGGCGAAGATCACGGCGGAGGTGTGCAGCGGGCGAAGCCTGCCGAAGTTGAACCATTCGAGATCGGGGTTCCACGCGGGGTAGGCCATCTGCAGCGCGACGATGACGCCGACGAGGAAGCCGACGATGCCCCAGAAGATGGTGATGATGGCGCCCCAGCGGATGACATCATCCATGTAGCCGGAGGTGTCGGGGGCTGGGTTTCCGAAGCTGCGCGCCTTGAAGATCAGGGCGAGGATCGCTGCCCCGGCGAACATGAACATGTGGATGGCGAAGGGCGTGTCCTCCGCCTTGGCGCCCATCGAGATGGCGAACACGGCGAGCAGGATCCAGAGGCCCATGATCACCAGTGAACCGCCGCCCGAGGACGATCCTTGCCGTACGATTGTGTCAGCCCCCATGGCAGACTCCCTTTCTGAAAATAATCCTTGTCCACGAATGCGTTTGGGGGGCTTCCGGGTCATTGACTTGGATCAATCACAGTCACGTCTGTTGGAATAGGCCGGGCCGGGCGCGGCCCAGTGGCCGGTTCTGCCAGGGAGGCTTGATTCGGCGGCGCTTCCCGCCGATCATGGTTCGGCATGATCGGCGAATTCACCATACTGGCGGCCGGGCTACTCTACCTTGGGGCGTTGTTCGCGGTGGCGACCTATGGCGACCGCATGGCCGAGCGGTGGAACGTCAGGGCCGGGCGGCCCCTGATTTATGCCCTGTCGCTGGGCGTTTACTGTACGTCATGGACCTATTTCGGCAGCGTTGGCATTGCGTCGCGCTCCGGGCTCGACTTCCTGCCCATCTATCTGGGGCCCATCCTGGTGTTCGTCTTGGGCTGGAAGCTGCTGCAGCTGATCGCCAGCCTGACCAAGCGTCACAACATCGCCTCCATCGCCGATTTCCTCTCCGCCCGCTATGGCAAGAGCGAGGCGCTTGGCGCTCTGGTGACGATCATCGCCGTCATCGGCATCGTTCCCTATATCTCGATCCAGCTGAAGGCGGTCGCCGCCGCTCTCCAGGTTCTGATGAGCGAGCCCGGCTGGACGCGCAGCATTTTGCCCGCCACCGCCGGGATCGACGAGTTGTCGATCCTCGTGGTCGTCACCATGGGCATCTTCGCCATCCTGTTTGGTACCCGCCATATCGATACGACAGAACACCAGGACGGCATGATCCTGGCGATAGCCGTCGAATCGATGGTGAAGCTCCTCGCCTTTCTCGCGGTGGGTGCGTTCGTGGTGTTCGGCATGATGGGTGGCGCTACGGCGTTTCTTGAGCGCGCCACGGCCGAGCCCGCCGTCCGCGCGCTGTTTTCCGGCAGTCTCGATGGCGGACAGTGGCTGACCCTCACCCTGCTGGCCGCCTTCGCGGTGGTGCTGTTGCCCCGCCAGTTCCATGTGGCGGCGGTGGAAAACGCCAGCCGTGGCGAAATCCGCCGCGCCGCCTGGCTGTTTCCGGCCTATCTGGTGGCCATCAACCTGTTCGTGATCCCCATTGCGGTCGCCGGCCTCCTGCTGCTGCCGGCCGGCTCCGACGGGGATACATTCGTGCTGGCGCTTCCGGTGCAGGCCGGCAATCCCACCATTGCGCTCATCGCCTTCCTCGGCGGGCTCTCCGCCTCCACGGCCATGGTGATCGTCGAGTGCATCGCGCTCTCCATCATGGTGTGCAACAACCTGATCGTGCCGCTGTTGCTGCGCCGCCAGGTCGAGCGCGCCACCGTCCACAAGGACATGGGCGAGACGCTGATCCTCGTGCGCCGCATCGCCATCATCGTGGTGCTGGCGCTCTCCTATGCCTATTTCCAGATGATCGGTTCCTCCGCCGCACTGGCGCAGGTTGGCCTCCTGTCCTTCGCTGCCGTTGCGCAGTTCGCGCCAGCCTTTTTCGGAGGGCTGGTGTGGAAGCGGGCCACGGCGCGTGGTGCCATGTGGGGCATCACGGCGGGCTTCATCGTCTGGGTCTATACGCTGCTGCTCCCGTCCTTCGCCGATGCGGGCTGGATCGGCAGCGGCTTTCTGGAGCAGGGCCCCTTCGGCATCGGCGTGCTGCGCGCCCGCATGCTGTTCGCCATGGAATTCAACAGCCTGACGCATGGCGTGATCTGGAGCCTCGTTGCCAATGTCACCGCCTATATCGCGGGCTCCCTGACGCGGGCACCGACCCCCATCGAGCGGGTGCAGGCGACCAGTTTCGTGACCCGCGACCTGCAACCCGGCAGCGGAACGGGCTTCAAGTTGTGGCGCACCGCCGTCACGGCGGACCGGCTGGAGGATACGGTTGCCCGCTACATCGGCCCGGACCGGGCGCGCGCCGCGTTCGAGGGTTTCCGCGCCCAGCAGGGCCAGATCGGGGTGCGCGGCGGCGAGGCTGACGTGCGCCTCATCCGCTTTGCCGAGCATCTGCTCGCCAGCGCCGTTGGCGTCGCCTCGGCCCGGCTCGTCATTGCCCTGATGCTGGAGCGTCACTCGCTGCACGCGCGGGGTGCCATGAGGCTTCTGGACGATGCCTCGGCGGCCATCCAGCACAACCGCGACCTTCTGCAATCGGCGATCGACAATGTCGATCAGGGCCTCGCTGTGTTCGAGCCCGGCATGACGCTGATCTGCTGGAACAGCACATTGCAGGAATTCCTGGGACTGGGGAACGACCTGAACCGGGTGGGAACGCCGTTGCCGGAGGTACTGGGCGCATTTCTGGAACGTACCGCGGGCGGCGCTGCGGTGCTGGACGAACGGGTGCGCATGATCGCCCTCACCCAGGAGGTGTTCCGTGAACGCCGCCTCGACACCGGGCAGGTCTTCGAGTTCCGCTCGAGCCCCATGCCCGATGGCGGCGTGGTCGTTACCGTCATTGATGCGACCGAGAGCGTGCTTGCGGCGGAGGAGTTGCAGCGCGTCAATGAATCGCTCGAGCGCCGTGTCAGGGAGCGCACCGCCGAACTCACGCGCCTGAACGAGGAACTGGCTGACGCCAAGTCGCAGGCGGATGCGGCGAACCTTTCCAAGACCCGCTTCATCGCGGCGGCAAGCCATGACATCCTGCAGCCGCTCAACGCCGCCCGCCTGTTCACCTCGACGCTGGTTGAACGCTTGAAGCGGAGCAAGGATGGCGAACTGGTGCGCCACGTCGATTCCTCGCTGGAGGCTGTGGAGGAGATTCTCTCCGCGCTGCTCGATATCTCGCGGCTTGATGCGGGGGCCATGAAGGCCGAAGCCGCGCCGTTCCGTATCGAGGAAATCCTGCAGCCTCTGGCGCTTGAACTCGGGCCGGCCGCGCGCAAGAAGGGCCTGAAGTTCACGTTGGTGCCATGCAACCTGACGCTCAACTCCGACCGCAAGCTGCTGCGCCGCGTACTGCAGAATTTCTTGTCCAACGCCATCAAATACACCCGCGAGGGGCGCGTGCTGATGGGCTGCCGGCGGCATGGCAACATGCTGCGCATCGAGGTGCATGATACCGGCCCGGGCATTCCGGAAACGAAGTTCGAGGTGATCTTCCAGGAGTTCCAGCGCCTGCACAGCGACGGCGACGGCACATCCGGCCTCGGACTCGGCTTGTCAATCGTCGAGCGCATGGCGAAGGTTCTCGAAACGCCGGTGCATGTGCGCTCGGTGATCGGCAGGGGCTCGGTCTTCGCGGTTGATGTGCCAATCGCCGAGCCGATCAAGCCGGTAGCCGCCGTGAAGGCGCGCAAGGTGCAGCCACCCGCTCTCGCCGCTGCCGTGCGCGTGCTGGTGGTCGACAACGAACCCGCTATTCTCGAAGGCATGGAGTTGCTGCTGACGGGCTGGGGCAACATCGTGCACCCGGCCTCGGGACTGGACGAGGCGATTGCCCTACTCCAGAGGGCCGATGGCAAGATCGACATGATCCTCGCCGACTATCATCTCAACAACGAAGATGGGATTTCTGTCATCAGCGCGCTGCGGACCAGGGCGCGTCGTCATATCCCGGCACTCCTCATCACCGCCGACCGTACCCCCGCCGTGGCGGACCTCGCCCTGGCGCATGACGTTCACGTCCTGCGCAAACCTGTGAAACCTGCGGCCCTCAGAGCTGCCATGTCCCATGTGGCGATGCGGGCCGAGGCTTGAGGCGCGGCGTTGGCGCCATGTTCCGGCGCGGGCGTGTATAAACGTACGTCTTTCCATTCATCTCGCGCTTGGTCATGTGAACTGGCGTTCCAGAAAAGTTTGGAGGGCGGCAGGCCTCTCGATCTGGACCCATGAAAAGTGATAGGCTGACCATTCGGAAAAATGGCGTATTCAGGAATTTCGGCCTCTTCAGATGCCATGCGCGGCAGGTGCCTGCGGCAGGTCGAAGAGTAGCCATCCTTTGATCACAGGGTCCAGTGATTGTGGACGCGAACAACGGAGCATGACAGCAGCGTGGTGAATATGACACTTTTGGCCGGTTCCGGCGGCCCGGAATTCCTGTGCATCGGCGCGCAGAAGGCCGGTACGAGCTGGCTTCATTCACAGTTGAAGCAACACCCGCTTGTGTGGCTGCCGCACGTCAAGGAACTGCACTATTTCGATTCGGTACACCTTGGCACATCCAACAGGATGGCGCGGGCGGGAGCGTCCCGCAGGCTTGAGAAACTCGCGCAGAAACCGGCGCGGCGAGAGAAGGATGTGGCTTACTTCAACGCCATTGCCAAACTGCCGTGGAGCGATGCCCTTTATGCGCATATCTTCGCCAGGGGAGAGGGGTTGGTTAGGGGCGAACTCACGCCGAGCTATTGCGCGATCGGCGAGGCCGGGGCCCGCCATGTGCAGCGGCTTTCCCCGAACGCGCGGATCATCTACCTGATCCGCGACCCGGTCTCGCGCATGATATCCTCGCTGGGGATGGCGGCACGGCGCGGCGTGGAGATTGACGAGAACCTGCTGAGGCAGCCGATGTTTCTCAACCGCGGCGATTATGCCGCCAATGTGCCCGTCTGGGACCGGGTGTTCGGTGGCAATGTGCTGTATGTTCCATTCGCCGATATCAGAACCAGCCCGCGGGACACACTGCGGCAGATCGAGGCATTCATCGGTGTCGGGCATTTCGAGGGCTTCACCCACAGCGAGGAACCGGTGCATGTTGGCCAGCAGTTCGCGTTACCGGATCATCTGGCGGAGACGGTACGAAGGATTTGCGCGCCGCAGTATGACTATCTCGCCCAACGGTTCGGTGAGGCGTTCCTGAGGAGGACAAAGTGAGAGCCATTGCCGCGTTCGTTGCATTCGTCCTGTTCGCGGCATCGGCCATTGCGGGCACTGTCGAGATCAGGGATGGACGGTTTTTCCGGAACGGACAGCCGTGGCTTGCCGAAGGCGTGACACTCGTCGGTTTCGTTGCGCCTGAGAACCTGCTGCGGCCTGCCTATGCCAATGCGCGCAAGAAATGGGGGCCGCAACTCCTCACCAACATCAAGGCCTTCGGCGCCGACACGATCCGTTTCCAGGTCAGTCAGGCAGCGCTCGATCCTGAGTCGAAGTTGTTCGACAAGCGCTACGAGGGCGAGGTGCTGGAGGCCGTGGCGCTGGCCCGCAAATCTGGCTTCGTCGTCATCGTCAGCATGCAATGGCAGCCGCCCGCCGGCAGCCTCGACCAGAAGCGCATGCCCTCCGCCGTGACGGAGCGCGCCTGGAAGCAGATCGCCCGCCAGTTCAGGGGCGACAGCGAGATCCTGCTCGAAGTCTTCAACGAGCCGGGCCTGAAGGAGGACACGGCGGCGAACTGGAAGATCTGGCAGCAGACCATGCAGCCGCTGGTGGAGGTGATCAGGTCTGAGACGGACAACATCCTGCTTCTCGACGGTTTGCGTGGCGGCAAGTACCTCACCGATGTGCCGCCGGTCAGCGATCCGCTCGGCAGGCTCGCCTATGCCATCCATCCGTTTCTGATGAAGTTCAACCGCACCCCGGCGCAGTGGGAGAAGAACTGGGGCGCCTTCGCCCGCGGCAAGCCGGTGATCGCCACGGCCTTCGCGGCCTCATCAGACCGGAAGGCGCAGTGTTTCGACAAGGTGCCGGAAACCACCGAGCAACTGTTCCAGTATCTGCGGTCGCTGAATATCGGGCTGGTGGTGTGGGCCTTTGATCTCGCCAGCATCCAGCGCCGGGGTGAACTCACCAATTTCGAGAATTTCAGCTGCGGCGGGGATGAGCGCAAGGGTGTGGGACAGGCCGCCTCGGATTACTTCCGGGCCCATGATTAGGGCGCACAGCGTCTCCGCTCCGCGCGTGTGCCCTAAAGTGGAATAAACATCGCTTTCTGGTTGTTTTTTCCGCTGGAGTCGCCAAGAGTGGCCGCACTGCTAACCGCATGGGGTGGTCGCTCATGGCGAAAAAGCTGCTGACGATCCTCGGGCATCCCCGCACCGGCTCGCTGTGCGGGTCTCTGGCCGATTGTTATGTGGGCGGTGCGGCAAAGGCCGGTGCCCAAACCCGCCTGTTGCGCCTCGCGGAACTTGCAATCGACTGGGGCACGCCCGGGGATGCAGGTCTGGAGCCGGGTCTGGAACCGGTTCAGGATGGCCTGCGCTGGGCCGATCATGTTGCGCTGGTCTATCCGATCTGGTGGGGGGCTGCGCCGGGGCAGCTGAGGACTGTTCTCGAACGTGTTCTGCTGCCGGGCTTTGCCTACAAGTACCGGGAGAAGGGACTGGGCTGGGACCGGTTGCTGAAAGGCCGCACCAGCGAATTGCTGGTCACCATGGATACGCCGTCGCTCTATTATCGGCTGGTCTATGGCGGGGCGGGAGACCGGGTCATGGCGAAACGCACGCTCGGGTTCTGCGGCATCGACTGTGTGCGCATCACCCACTTCAGCCCGGTGCGCACGGCCAAGCCGGAGGCCCGCCAGGCATGGTTGGAGCAGGCCACTGACCTTGGTGCCAGGGCTGCCCGCTGAGGCAGGTCAGCTCTCGGCCGCTGCGACCCCGTCGATCCTTGCGGCGGCGATCACAGCCTGTGTGCGGCTGGAGACGTTGAGCTTTTGCAGGATGGCGGAGACATGCGCCTTGATGGTGGCTTCCGACACATTGAGTTCATAGGCGATCTGCTTGTTGAGCAGGCCTTCCTTCAACATCATCAGCACACGGATCTGTTGCGCGGTGAGGGTGGCGACGCGGCGGGCGATCTCCTCGGCCTCCTTGTCGGCGGCGGAGGGCTGGGCGTAGCCCTCGGGCGCCCAGATGTCCCCCTTCAGCACGGCGTTCACCGCCGCGATGATGGTCTCGATGCCCGACGTCTTGGGAATGAAGCCAGAGGCGTTCAGTTTCAGGGCCTTCTGCACGAGGCCCTGGTCATCCGCCGCGGTGATGAGGGCCACGGGAATGTTGGGATACTGGGCACGCAGAAAAATGAGGCCCGACAGGCCCTGTACGCCGGGCATGCGCAGGTCGAGCAGGATCAGGTCGAAGTCGTCCTGCTCGTCGAGGATGGCGGTAGCCGCATCGAGCGAGCCCGCGAGGGAGACCGTGGCATTGGTGACGCCACCCGCCACTGCCTGTTTCAGCGCCTCACGGAACAGCGGATGATCATCGACGATCAGTATCCGGGTCGTCCCCATCTTGTATGTGTCCTCCCCCGCTCGGAACGTCAATCTTCACCCAAGCTACCGCAATTGGCAAGGCTTGGATCGGGGAGGCCGGACATCATCCGATCCGGTGGACCGGCTTGTCCGTGTGCAATGCTTTGCGGCGGTCAAGGAAGGTGCGGCGCATCCACGGCACGTCGGGTGCGGTCCAGTTGGGTGGCAACCCCAGCACCATGTCGAAGAAGGCGATGGCATTGGCCGGATTCTCGGCGGCGTTCTCGCGGAAGGAGTCCCAGAATTGCGGGTCATCCGCCACGCCCGACTCAGCTGGCTCCGTGCCGCCCATCTCGCGGAGCACGGCGGATGCAACCGACAGGCAGAAGCTGGTATAGGCATACCCCTCCGGCCAGCGCTTCAGGCGGTGGTCGATGGCGGCGGGAAGTGCGGGCAGGCCCAACTCATCCGGCACGATCGCGGTGATCGGCCGGGCGGCCAGCAATTCCTTCAGCATCATGCCAGCCGCGAAGACCGTAAAGTCCTGACGGTTGATGTCGGCGAGGTGCTTGGTCTGGTCGAAGGCCTGACGCCAGCGGGTGAAGGCCTCGGCAAGGGCCGCGTGGTCCACCTCGGCGGCAAGCCCGGTGCCCTTGAACAGCAACTCGATGTTCTTCTCGAAGCTCCACAGGATGGTGCGGAACCGCCGCGCCTCGTGGTTGAGGTCATCCACCTTCAGGACTTCGGATTTCAGCGGCGTCAGCATGGAGACATTCTAGCGCTGTTGCCCTGCCGTTCAATGGTTAAAACCCCCATCCAGGTTAAGGGTTGCAAATCAGCCGCAATCACGGGCTAATAAGCGGGTCGAGAGGGGAACTGCCGATGTCATCGCCGATTTCCAGCGACCTGAAGTCAGGCGCGCTGTTTTACCATGCCGAACCCAAGCCGGGAAAACTCGAGATCCGCGCCACCAAGCCGCTTGGCAACCAGCGTGACATGGCACTTGCCTATTCCCCGGGGGTGGCGGCCGTCTCCGAGGCCATCCATTCCGATCCGGCCCTCGTCTCCAAATACACCAGCCGGGCCAATCTGGTGGGCGTCATCTCGAATGGCACGGCGGTGCTGGGCCTTGGCAATATCGGGCCGCTTGCAGCCAAGCCGGTGATGGAGGGCAAGGCCGTCCTGTTCAAGAAATTCGCTGATATCGACGTCTTCGACATCGAGGTGGCGCAGGAGGATGTCGAGGGGTTCGTCGACACGGTGGCCGCGCTGGAGCCGACCTTCGGCGGCATCAACCTCGAAGACATCAAGGCACCGGAATGCTTCGAGATCGAGCAGCAGCTTCGCGAGCGGATGAAGATTCCGGTTTTCCATGACGACCAGCATGGCACGGCCGTCATCGTCGGTGCAGCCGTTACCAACGCGCTGATGCTGGCGGGCAAGGATATCGCCACCGTCAAGATCGTTGCTTCCGGCGCGGGGGCGGCGGCCTTGGCCTGCCTCAACCAATTGGTGAGCCTCGGCGCCGACCGCCGCAACATCTGGGTGACGGACCTCGAAGGCGTTGTCTATCACGGCCGCGAAAAGCTGATGGACCGCTGGAAGGCCGCCTTCGCGCAGGACACGGCGGCACGCACACTCGCCGAGGTGATCGGCGGCGCGGATATCTTCCTCGGGCTTTCGGCAGGCGGCGTTCTGAAGCCCGAACTGCTCCGGCAGATGGCACCGAACCCGCTCATCCTTGCGCTGGCCAACCCGACGCCTGAAATCATGCCGGAGGAGGCGGTGGCGGTCAGGCCTGATGCGATGATCTGCACCGGGCGCTCGGACTATCCGAACCAGGTCAACAATGTTCTGTGCTTTCCCTACATCTTCCGCGGTGCGTTGGATGTGGGGGCCTCCACCATCAACGAGGCGATGAAGCAGGCTGCCGTCAACGCCATTGCGGGCCTGGCGCGTGAAACGCCCTCCGATGTGGTGGCGCGTGCCTATGGCGGCGAGGCGAGGCTGTTCGGCAAGGAGTCGCTCATCCCCGCGCCATTCGACCCGCGGCTGATCCTGCGGGTCGCGCCCGCCGTGGCGAAGGCCGCGATGGAGAGCGGTGTTGCAACCCGGCCCATCGCCGATATCGAGGCCTATACGGAAGGGCTGCAGCGGTTTGTGTTCCGGTCTGGCTTCGTCATGCGGCAGATCTTTGCCGCCGCCCGCAAGGCGCCCAAGCGCGTCATCTATGCCGATGGCGAAGATGAGCGCGTGCTGCGCGCCGCCGAAGTGGTTCTGGAGGAGGGGATCGCGCGGCCCATCCTCATCGGCCGCCCCGCCGTCATCGAAACGCGCCTGAAGCGTTATGGACTGACCATCCAGCCCGGCCGCGACTTTGACATCGTGAACCCCGAGGACGACCCGCGCTACCGCGACTATGTTCAGACCTATGTGGATGTGGCAGGCCGCCGGGGCATCACGCCTGATGCGGCGCGAACCCTGGTGCGAACCTCAACCACCGTCATCGCGGCGCTGGCGCTCCGGCGCGGCGAGGCCGATGCGATGATCTGCGGCCTTGAGGGCCGCTACCGCGCCAAGCTGCGCCATATCCGCGATATCGTTGGGCTGGCGCCGGGGGCGCGCGAATTCGCGGCGATGAGCCTGATGATCACCACGCGCGGCGTGGTGTTCCTCACGGACACGCATGTTCAGGCGGAACCTTCGGCCGAAGCGATGGCGGATACGGTGCTGATGTGCGCCGCCCATGTGCAGCGCTTCGGCATTACGCCCAAGGTGGCGCTGGTCGCGCATTCCGATTTCGGCGATTTCGACACGCCGGTGACGGTGCGCATGCGGGCGGCGCTGGCGATGATCCATGCCCGCGCGCCGGAGCTTGAGATCGATGGCGAGATGCAGGCCGATACCGCGCTGATCGAGGCAGTCCGCCACCGCAAGCTGCCCTCCTCGACGCTGAAGGGCGAGGCGAACCTCCTCGTCATGCCGGGCCTCACCTCGGCCAACGTGGCCTATCAGATCATGAAGGTGTTCGGAGATGCGCTGCCGGTGGGGCCGATCCTGCTGGGGACGGCGATGCCCGCGCATATCCTGACCGGTTCCGTCACCTCGCGTGGTGTCGTCAACATGACGGCGATTGCCGTTGCCGAAGCAGCGACCTGCCCCGGGTCCTGATGATCTGAGACCATGACAGCGAAAACCTATCTCATCGGCGTCGACACGGGCGGCACCTATACGGATGCGGCCGTGATCGAGGCGCAGGGCCACAAGGTGGTGGCCTCTGCCAAATCCATCACCACCAAGGGCGATCTCTCGATCGGCGTCACCGGCGCCATCCGGGCCGCCGTGGCGAAACTGCCCGACGGGCTGAAGGCGGAGGACATCTCGCTTGTCTCCGTCTCGACCACGCTTGCCACCAACGCGGTGGTGGAGGGGCATGGCAGCGCGGTCGGCGTGATCCTGATCGGCTTCGACCAGGCCATGGCGGAACGCACGGGCATCGCGAAGGCGTTTCCCGGCATGCCCATCGCCATGATCGCCGGCGGCCATGACCACGGCGGCGATGAGGCAAAGCCGCTTGACCTTGAGGCGCTGCGCAGTGCCGTCACCTCGATGCCGGTTGACGCCTTCGCCATCGCCTCGGCCTTCGCCGTCCGCAACCCGGCGCACGAACAGCGGGCGCGCGAATTGATCGCCCACCTGACCGGCAAGCCCGCGACGCTCTCGACAGAACTCACCTCCGCCCTCGATGCGCCGCGGCGGGCACTGACGGCGGTGCTGAATGCCCGCCTGATCTCGCGCATCTCCATGCTGATCTCGGCGGTCCGCCGCTCCATGGCGGAATTCGGAATCGATTGCCCGCTGATGATCGTCAAGGGCGATGGCACGCTCGCGCTGGCGGAGCGGGTGGCGCTGCGGCCGATCGAAACCGTGCTGTCGGGCCCGGCGGCAAGCCTTGTGGGGGCCTCCTGGCTGTGTGGCGCCCGTGACTTCATCATGTCCGACATGGGCGGCACGACGACTGATCTCGGCGTTCTTCTCAACGGCCGCCCGCAGGTGGCCGAGCAGGGCGCGGAAGTGGGCGGCTGGCGCACCATGGTGAAGGCCATCGACGTCAAGACCGTGGGTCTTGGCGGCGACAGCGAAATCACCATCGGCATGAATGGCAGCATTGACGTGGGCCCGCAGCGCGTGGCGCCCATTTCGCTTCTCGCCTCGCGCTATCCGGAAGTCGTCGCCTTGCTGGAGGCTGATCTCGCTGACAGCGAGGGCGGCTCGCTGCATGGCAAGTTCGTGCTGAAGCCGTTTGGCGCTACTGACGCGCTCACCGCCGAAGTGAACCCGCGCGAGGCGGAGGTGCTGGCGCTGGTCGATGAGCGCCCGCGGCCGATCCGGAAGGTGGCGGTGTCGGCCGCTGCCCAGCGTGCACTGGCCTCTCTGAAGCGGAAGGGCCTCGTGCAGACCGGCGGCTTCACGCCCTCCGATGCCGCGCATGTGCTGGGCCTGCAGGACAACTGGCCCGGCCCGGCGGCGGGGCTTGCGGCAAAGCTCATGGTGCGCTTCCGCGACATGAAAATGGGCGATGCCGCGCGCGTCGACGCCTTCTGCCGCGAGGTCTGGTCCGAAACCGTGCGGCGCACGGCGCGGGTGATCCTCGACACCGCCTTCGGCAAAAGCTTCGGCGACCATGAGCTGGTCGATGCGGTGAGTTCCGGCCGCGGCAGGCTGGGGCTGGCGAAGGTGTCACTGTCACCCGCCATTCCTGTGGTGGCGGTGGGTGGCCCGGTGCGCGTCTACTATGAGGAGGTGGCGAAGCGCCTCGGCTGCGAGATGATCTTCCCGCCCTTCTTCGATGTGGCGAATGCGGTTGGGGCTGCCACCGGCGTCATCGCGCAGACAGTGAATTTCACGGTCGAAGGCGATGGCAGCGGGTTGTTCCGTGTGCACGGGCCTTCGGGCACGGCTGTCTTCACATCCGGCGCGGCGGCCCTTGCGGCAGCTGAAGCGCAGGCGCGGGAGGCGGCACTGGCCGCGGTGCGCCAACTCGGCGCGCATGACCCGCAGGTGCAGGTCAGTATCGCGAAGAGCCATCTGCCCGATGCGGTCGATGACAACGGGCTGCTCGAAGCACAGGTGCGAGCGGAAGCGATCGGCAGGCCGGAGACGGCCTGAGCCACCCGGTGGCTTTCACGATCCGTAAACCATAACTGCAAAAGCGCTTCCAAGTTGCGCTGGCTGCAGCTTCCGGAAAGGGGCCTTCAACTTCTCGGCCAGTAGGATGGCACCTGCTCCACAGGAGGCCGCGATGACATCTTCCGTGCTTGCCCTGATTCCTGACGCTTCCCCCGGCCAAGAAACTGGCGCGCGCCCCGGCATCGCGCTCGTGTCACCGACAGGGCATGTCAATCTGGCGAATGCAGCCTTCTGGTTCATGCTGGGCCGCAACCGCCAGCGGGCGGTGCTCGATCAGTTCATCCTGCCGGAGGACAGGAACGGTTTTCTCACCGTGATGAGCGATCTGGCGCAGGGCACAGCCGGGCCGTCACACCTCATGCTCCGTTTCGTGCAGCCTGATGGCTCCGTGCTCTTCGCTGAAACCCTCGTCAGCCTGGTGCGGGTGGATGGCGTGCTGGAGCAGTTCATCGTCCAGTTGACGCCCGCCCGCCCGCAGTTGTGGCCGGAGATGGCCCGGCAATAATTTTTCCGGGGCCTGGGCGTGCCAGCCCGTTTCATTCCAGCCACACTCATGATCTAGTAACCGCCGGGTGAGGCGGGAGACATGAGGATGCAGAAGGCCGAGGTCTGGTGCCGGGTTCTGGCATGGTTGCAGATTGGCGGCGCGCTGGCGACGGCGGCGGCGATCTATCTGCTGTGGAGTGTCTTCATCGGCGCCATGACGGCCGGTGCAGGGGGGGATCTGCTGCTGGGCATCTTCAAATGGGGCATCATCCTGTTCATGGCGCTGCCGCCCCTGCTGGCTGGCATACTGACCCTGATCTTCGCAAGCCATGTCGAACGGGCCCGGCTTGGCTCCATCGATGAGCAGCATGTGCTGCTGCGGGTGCTGATGGCGCTGGCGGGCCTGTGGTCGGCCGGTGTGATCGGGTTTCTCGGCATCAGCCTTCCGCCCATCGGCTTCTTTGCCGTGCTGGGCCTGGCGAGCGCCTTCCTCGCCATCATGGGGCAGGACTGGACTGCGGACCTCCTGAAGCCACGCGCCCGGCCCTGAAGCTTGAACGCGCAGAGAGGCTCCGCCATAAGTCGGGACGTCAGCACAGGGCCGGGGAGAGCAGATCATGATTGAATTTCTTCAGGAACAGTTCGTTTTCGTCACCTCGGCTCAGGGCTGGATCGCGCTGGTGACGCTGGTGGCGATGGAAATCGTACTTGGCATCGACAACCTGATCTTCATCTCGATCCTGTCCAACAAGCTGCCGGAGGCAGAGCGGGCGCGGGCGCGGCGGATTGGCATTGGCGCAGCGCTGATCATGCGCCTCCTGCTGCTGGCCACGGTCTCCTATATCGCAGGTCTCACAGCACCGGTGTTCAGCGTGTCCGGTCATGCCTTCTCCTGGCGTGACATCATCCTGCTGGTGGGTGGCCTGTTCCTGGTGTGGAAGGCCACCAAGGAAATCCACCACTCGGTGGACCCCGACGACGGCAAGGAAAACATCGTTGGACATACCGCCACCCTGACGGTCGGCGGCGCCATCTTCCAGATCCTGCTGCTCGACCTCGTGTTCTCGGTCGACTCGATCATCACGGCCGTCGGCATGACGGACCACATCGCCATCATGTATATCGCGGTCATCACCGCTGTGCTGGTCATGCTGCTGGCGGCCGATCCGCTGGCGCGCTTCATCGCCGCCAACCCGACCATCGTCATGCTGGCGCTGGCCTTCCTGCTGATGATCGGCATGACGCTGATCGCCGATGGCATGGGCTTCCATGTGCCCAAGGGCTACATCTACGCCGCGATGGGCTTCTCGGTGCTGGTGGAGATTCTCAATATGCTGGCCCGGCGGGCCAGACGGGCGAAAACCGGGGCCGGCCACTGATGGTTGCCCCGGCCGCCCGCCTCCGCTAGAAGCCCCGGCCAACATCCCCTTGCCAATCAGAGAGTTCTTACCGCGATGGCCCGTCAGTTCATCTATCACATGCATGGCCTCACCAAGGCCTATGCCGGGGGCAAGAAGGTCCTCGAGAACATCCACCTGTCCTTCTACCCGGATGCCAAGATCGGCGTTCTGGGCCCCAACGGTTCGGGCAAGTCGACGTTGTTGCGCATCATGGCGGGCATCGACAAGGAGTGGAACGGCGAAGCCTGGTTGGCCGAAGGCGCCACGGTGGGCTACCTCCAGCAGGAGCCAGAGTTGGACCCCGCCCTCGACGTGATGGGCAATGTCATGGAAGGTGTTGCCCACAAGAAGGCGATCCTCGACGAGTACAACGCCCTGATGGCCGACTACAACGACGAGAATGCCGAGAAGGCCGGCAAGCTGCAGGACGTGATCGATGCCCAGAACCTGTGGGACCTCGAAGCCCAGGTAGAGCAGGCGATGGACGCCCTGCGCTGCCCGCCGGGCGATGCGCAGATCCACAATCTGTCGGGTGGCGAAAAGCGCCGCGTGGCGCTGACCCAGCTTCTGCTCCGGAAGCCCGACCTGCTCCTGCTCGACGAACCGACCAACCACCTCGACGCCGAGTCCGTGAACTGGCTCGAACATCACCTGCGGGATTATCCGGGCGCGATCCTGATCGTGACCCATGACCGCTACTTCCTCGACAATGTCACGGGCTGGATTCTCGAGTTGGATCGCGGCCGTGGCATTCCCTATGAGGGCAACTATTCCGCCTATCTTGGCCAGAAGGCCAAGCGCTTTGCCCAGGAAGCCCGCGAGGATGCGGCGCGCGAAAAGGCGCTGGCACGCGAGCAGGAGTGGATTTCCGCGTCTCCCAAGGCCCGTCAGGCCAAGTCCAAGGCCCGCATCAAGGCCTATGACGAATTGCTCAAGGTGAACGAGGACCGCCTCAAGTCGACCACCGCGCAGATCATCATTCCGCCGGGCGAGCGGCTGGGCAATACGGTCATCAATGTCGAGAACCTCTCGAAGGGATATGGCGACCGGCTGCTGAT
>CAYMQH010000074.1:8439-16016 GCA_964392525.1 uncultured Aestuariivirga sp. | reverse complement strand
CATGGCGCCCGGCAGCGAGCCGATGCCGCCCAGCACCGCCGCCGTGAAGGCCTTGATGCCGGCGAGGAAGCCCACGAAGAAGTCCGTCACGCCATAATACAGGAAGAACATCAGGCCGGCGAAGGCCGCAAGGGAGGCGCCCATGATGAAGGTGATGGAGATGGTGCGGTCGACGTTGATGCCGAGAAGCGAGGCCATCTTCATGTCCTGTTCGCAGGCGCGCTGGGCCCGGCCGAGCGAGGTTCGCTGGATCAGCACCGTGAACACCGCCATGAGAACCAGCGTCGAGACGATGATCAGAATCTGCATGTTGGTGAGGCGGACGATGAACTCGCCGGTCTCGGTGATGCGGGTCATCAGTTCATAACCACCCGTGACGATGGGCTGCACCGGCTTCGGGCGGCCTTCCTGTGCCACGCGCACGAATTCCTGCAAAACGATGGACATGCCGATGGCGGAGATGAGGGGCGCCAGGCGGAATGAACCGCGAAGCGGCTTGTAGGCCAGGCGCTCGATCGACCAATTGTAGGCCGATGATACAACCATAGCGATAGCTGCCACCAGAATGAGCGACAACAGAATGATGAGAAGCCCACTGCCGCCGGTAAGGCCGATGCCAAGCACCACGAGGAATGCGGCGACTGAACCAACCATGAACACATCGCCGTGGGCAAAATTGATCATGCCGATGATGCCGTAGACCATGGTGTAACCAATCGCGATCAGACCATAGATGGACCCCAAGGTGATCCCGTTGATCAGCTGCTGGAGAAAATACTCCATGCGCCCCCCTTACTTGCAAACCTGCCTGAATCCGGTGCTCCGGACTCCCATACCAATTGTCATAGTCATAACAGTCATCGCTGACAAGCATGGCTAATTGGTTGATCCGCCATTGAATGGGATTGAAAGATATAACGGACCGATATATATCGCTTTGCAATTTATCAAACCGGCATATATCGCAGCAGAATTGACATGAACGTCAGGATATTGTGCCTCGGGGTGCTCTCCGCGGGGGAGGCGTCGGGCTACGAGATCAAGAAAGAAATCGAGGAAGGGCTGTTCAGCCACTTCATCGAGGCGAGTTTCGGCTCGATATACCCGGCCCTGACGCAGTTGGCCGGAGACGGCTTGGTGACAGTCCGGGCCGAGGAACAGTTTGGAAAGCCGGACAAGAAAGTCTATGCCATCACGCCGGAAGGTCGGAAGGCCTTGGCGCGGGCCATCGCGGTGGCGCCGGGCCGGGACAAATACAAGTCCGAGTTCCTGTTCCAGATGCTGCTGCAGCAATACCTGACCCCGGAGATGATGCTGGTGGCGATCGACAAACATTTGACTGACCTGAAAGCCGATCTGGCGCGTATCGGGGAGTGCAACTGCGCGGAACAGCCACACGCAGGGGCGCGCTTCGTTGCCGATTACGGCAAGGCGGTGCTGACGGCGGCCGTTGAGGTCTTGACGCAAAAGAAAGCCGAACTGGCAGGGGCTGCGGCCTCACAGGCGGCCGAGTGATTACTGAGGAACGATACACATGATACGGCGCATCATTTACTTCCTTCTCGTAACGCTGATCCTCGGCGGACTGGGAGGAGCCATTGCCTTTTACGCCTTTGACTTCAAGCCGAAGATGCTGGCGACCGTCATCATGGGGGCGCCGCGCCCGCCTGAGACCATTTCCGCCGAACCGGCCCGGACCGACAGTTGGCAGCCCCAGATTGCCGGCATCGGTACGCTGACGGCCTCCGAAGGCATAGACGTTACGCCGCAGGTCGGCGGCGTGGTGACGGAGATCAATTTCGACTCCGGCCAGGATGTCGAGAAAGGCGCTCTGTTGGTGAAACTCGATACCCATACGCTGGATGCCGACATCCGCTCCGTGTTGGCCGAGCTTGCCAACACCGACAGCGAATTGCGCCGCCGCGAGTCGCTCGTATCGAAAGGCGTTGTGGCGGCAACCGAACTCGATTCTCTCAGGACCCGCAAGCGCGTTCTGGAGGCAACGCTCGACCGGCGCCGCGCCGAGGTCGACCAGAAATTCGTCTATGCGCCATGGAGCGGCCGCGTCGGGCTTCGCAGCATTTCGCTCGGCTCCTACATCGCGCCCGGCCAACCGGTGGTGTGGCTGCAGAAGATTGATCCCATCTATGTCGACTTCACAATCACCGAGGGTAATTTTGGTCGGATCGCCGTAGGTCAGAAGGTGACTGCGAGCTTCAATGCCTATCCGGGCGAGAGCTTCAATGGCAAGATCGTGACGACGGATGCCCGCGTCTCCGATACCAACCGGATGATCACGGTGCGCGCCGAGCTTCCCAACCCCGACAAGCGGCTGGTGCCCGGGATGTATGCCAATGTGCTGGTCGATGTCGGTGCCATGGAGCAGGTGGTGACGGTGCCGCAGACCGCCGTGACCTATTCCCTCTACGGCGACAATGTCTTCGTGGTGGTGCCCGCCAAGAACGCCGACCCCAATGCCAAGGATGGTGATCTCGCCATCGAGCGGCGCTTCGTGACGCTTGGGCCGGTGCGTGATGGCCGCGTGTCGATCGCCAAGGGCCTGAAGGAGGGCGAGCAGGTCGTCACCGCAGGCCAGAACAAGATTGACCAGGGCAGCAAGGTGGTGATCGACAATTCGATTGCGCTGAAGTTGCAGGATACGAGCACCATTCAGTAAGGGCCGGCCCAGATGCATTTTACCGACATCTTCGTGAAGCGGCCGGTCCTTGCGACGGTGGTTAGCCTCCTCATCCTTCTTGGCGGCCTGCAGGCCATTTTCCAGCTGCCGATCCGCCAGTTCCCCGAGGTGTCGGACACCAAGATCGAGATCACGACGATCTATCCCGGCGCCAATGCCGATCAGATCAAGGGTTTCATCACGACCCCCTTGCAGCAGGCGGTTGCGTCTACCGAGGGCGTGGACATCATCGAGTCGCGTTCCTCGCAGAGCATCTCGACCATCACGCTCAAGCTCAGGCTTGATGCCAACGCCGACCGCGCGCTGGCCGACGTGTTGTCGAAGGTGAATGAGGTGAAGGGTGTGCTTCCGGAGGAGGCGAACGACCCTCTTGTGAAGCGCACAACCGGCGCAGGCTTCGCGCTGATGTACATTTCCTTCAAGAGCGATCAGATGTCGGCGCCGCAGATTTCCGACTATCTCGACCGTGTGGTGAAGCCGAAGCTTCAGGCGATCAATGGGGTGGCTTCCGCAGAAATTCTGGGCGGCTCCACCTTCGCCATGCGGGTCTGGCTCGACCCCGAGAAAATGGCCGCCTTGAACATCACCCCGCTCGATGTGCGCCGGGCGCTGGCGGCCAACAACTTCACCACGGCGGCGGGCGAGGTGAAGAGCGATTTCACACAGCAGAACATCAATGCCCAGACCTCGCTCGAGACGCCGGAGCAGTTCGAGGAACTGGTCATCGCCACTCGCGGCGACACGGTGATCCGCCTCAACCAGGTGGCCAGCGTGGATCTTGGCCCCGAGAACTACAACTCCACCTCGGCCTTCGATGGGCTGAAGGCGGTGTTCATGGGTATCCAGACGACGCCGGATGCCAACCCGCTGACCGTGATCGCCAGTGTGCGCGACGCCATGCCGGAGGTGCAGCGCATGCTGCCCACCGGGCTTGAGGCGAACATCGCCTATGACGCCACCGAATTCATCAATGCCTCGATCTGGGAGGTGGGCAAGACGCTGGTCGAAGCGGGTCTCATCGTCATCGTGGTCATCTTCCTGTTCCTTGGTAACATTCGCTCGACCATCATCCCGGTCGTTACCATTCCGCTGTCGCTGATTGGCGTTGCCGTGGTGCTGGTTGCGCTCGGCTATTCCATCAATCTGCTGACGCTGCTGGCACTGGTGCTGGCCATCGGCCTCGTGGTGGATGACGCCATCGTGGTGGTGGAAAACATCCACCGCCACATCGAGGAAGGGATGCGCCCCTTCGATGCTGCGATCAAGGGCGCGCGCGAAATCACCGGCCCTGTCATCGCCATGACGATCACGCTGGCCGCTGTCTATGCCCCGATCGGGTTCACCTCGGGCCTCACCGGCGCGCTGTTCCGGGAGTTTGCCTTCACGCTGGCGGGGGCCGTCATCGTATCGGGCATCGTGGCGCTGACGCTGTCGCCGATGATGACGTCGAAGATGCTGAAGCCGCATGAGAAGCTCTCGTGGTTCGGCCGCCTCGTGGAGCGGGTGTTTGGCGGCTTGCAGCGCTTCTACCGCCGCCGGCTCGATGGCACGATCAGGCAGCGCTCGGTCTTCGCGTGGATCGCGGTTCTCACCATCGGCCTGTCTGCGGTCCTCTATAACGCCATCAACCGCGAATTGGCCCCGGCGGAAGACCAGGGTGTGCTCTTCGCCTTCGTCAACGCGCCTGAACACACCAACCTCGATTACCTGACGACCTATACGGATGAACTCACCGACATTCTGCTGAAGGTGCCCGAGAAGAAGAATCTCTTTGCCATCAACGGTTTTCCCAACAGCCACTCGGCGTTCCTCGGCCTCATTCTGAAGCCCTGGGGCGAGCGGGAGCGCTCCGACCTCTCGGTGCTGGGTGAACTCGAACCGAAGTTCAAGGGCATCTCGGGCATCAACATCTTCGCCACAGCTCCTTCCGCCATTCCGGTCGGCGCGGGAGATCTCCCCATCGAATTCGTCCTCACCTATCCTGGTGATTATCAGCGCCTTGCCGAAACGCTCGACACGCTCAACACGGAAGCGATGAAGAGCGGGCTCTTCATCTTCACCAACGCCGACCTGCGGTTCCAGACGCCGCAGGTGGAACTGATCATCGACAAGGACCGAGCAAACCAACTCGGCGTCACCATGCAGGATGTGGGCGCGACGCTGGCGACCCTTCTGGGGGGCAACAATGTGAACCGCTTCAGCGTGCAGGGCCGCAGCTATCAGGTGATCCCGCAGGTGCCGCGCGCCGACCGCTCGAATGTGGACCAGATCCTCAGCTACCGGGTGCGCGCGGCAGATGGCAACATGGTGCCGCTCAGTGCCTTCACCACGGTTGACAAGACCGTGCAACCGAACGGACTGGCCACGTTCCAGCAGCTCAACTCCGCCATGCTGCAGGGCGTTCCGTTTCCTGGCCGCACCATTGGCGAGGGCATCGCCTTCCTGCAGCAGAAGGCCGATGAGATCATGCCGACAGGCATGGCCTATGATTTCAAGGGTGAGAGCCGGCAGTTCGTCAAGGAAGGCAACACGCTGGCCGTCACCTTCGCGATTGCGCTTCTGCTGATCTACCTGGTGCTGGCGGCGCAGTTCGAAAGCTTCCGCGACCCGTTCATCATTCTCGTGGGGCTACCCGCAACGGTGTTCGGCGCGCTTTTCGTGCTGTTCATCCTGGGTGAGGTGAATGGTGCGATGATGAACAATCCTCCCATCAACCTCGGCTCCGGCACGATCAACATCTATACCCAGATCGGCCTCGTGACGCTGATCGGCTTGATCGCCAAGCACGGCATCCTGATGGTGGAATTCGCCAACAAGCTGCAGGAGACGAAGGGCTACGACAAGGACACCGCGATCAAGGAGGCAGCTGCCACGCGGTTGCGGCCGATCCTCATGACGACGGCAGCCATGGTCATCGGCGTCGTTCCGCTGCTTATCGCCGATGGCGCAGGCGCCAGAAGCCGCTTCGACATCGGTGTGGTCATCGCGGCTGGCATGACGATCGGCACGCTGTTCACGCTGTTCATTACGCCCGCGATCTATTCCTACGTTGCGCGGGACCGCCGCCACATGCATGACCCTGAAAATGCCTCCGATGTCCTGCAGCCGGAGACGGTATCACCAGGTCTGGCGAAGGCGGCAGAATAGCCACGGGAACTGGCGCCTCACAGCGCCGTCCCGGCTTTTCAGGTCAGGCTCGCGAAGGCCAGTTGCATCCGCGAAATGGCCTTCTCGATTTCCGCTTCGCTACAGGCAAAGGAGAGCCGGATCGAGCCTGGTGAACCGAAGGCGCTTCCGGGAACGGTCGCGACCGCATGGTTGTCGAGAAGCCAGTCGCACAGCGACTCGGTGGAGTCGATCACATGGTTTCCGGCTTTCCGGCCAAGCAGGCCGGATACATCCGGGAAGGCATAGAAGGTCGCCGGAATGTCGCCGATCCGGACGCCCGGAATGGCCCGGAGCCCGGACAGAACCATGTCGCGGCGGGCCTGATAGCGCTGGCGCATCCGTTCCACGGCGTCCCGCGGGCCTTCGAGGGCGGCGATGGCGGCACGCTGCACGAAGGAATTGGCGCCGGCCGAAATGGCGCTCTGCATGCGGCCCATTGCCTTGGCGATGGGTTCGGGTGCTGCCGCGTATCCAAGCCGCCAGCCCGTCATGGCGAAGCCCTTGGAGAAGCCATTCACCGTGATGGTGCGCTGCTTCATACCCGGCAGCGTACCGATTGAGACCATCTCGCCCCCGAACAGGATGTATTCGTAGATTTCATCCGACAGCACCATGAGCCGCGGATGTGATTTCACCAGGGCGGCGAGGTCTTCGAGTTCTGATCGCGTCCAAACTGCGCCGGTCGGGTTCGAAGGCGAGTTGAGCATGATGAGCTTGGTGCGCGGGGTGATGGCCGCAGCAATGCGGGACACTGGAACCTTGTAGCTCTCTTCGACACCCGCCATCAGCACCACAGGCGTTCCACCCGCGAAGCGTACGGTGATTTCATAAGACACCCAGAAGGGCGCTAGCATGATCACCTCGTCGCCCGCTTCGATGAGCGAGAGCACGGCATTTGCGATGGCCTGCTTGGCGCCATTCGCCACGCAGATCTCGTTTGGCCCATAGTCGAGGCCGTTTTCCGCCTTGAGCTTCGCCGAGAGCGCGGCGCGCAGTTCCGGCAGGCCCATCACCGGCGAATAGTGGGTGAGCCCCGCCTTCATCGCCGCCGTGGCGGCGGCCTGTATGTTGTCCGGCGTGTCGAAGTCAGGTTCTCCGAGCGTCAGGCTCACCACATCGGCACCCTTGGCGCGCAATTCGCGGGCGCGCTGCGACATGCGGATGATCGGGCCTTCATCAGCGGCCTGCGAACGGGAAACGAGGAGGGCAGAGGGGTCAAACTGGGTCATGATGCTTCTATAGGACGGGCCGCTTGCCCGGTCGAGATGCCACGGGCATAAGGCGCGGCATGAAAACGAGTTTGAAATGGCTGATTCTGACGGCCGTCACAGGTGCTGTTCTTTCGGGCTGCGCCGAAGATCCCTCGGTGCGCATCACGCGCGACAAGCCGGCCGCAACAGCCGTCGCCTCCCGCAGTGAGCCGGTGTTCTATAACGGCAAGACCTACCGGCTGGATTTCAGCCCCGCCACCGGCGGGCTCTACGATATGGCGGTTTCCGGCATGACGGGGAAACAGCAGAAGGATGCTGTAGCCGTGGCAACCTCTGCCCTTGGTTACTTCGCCTGCCCTGACGGCCAGCGCGGCAAGTTGCAGGGAAAACCGGCTTACGCCGACACCAAGTGGCGCATGCAGGCGCGGTGCGGGTAAGGCCTTGACCGTCCGGCCGTTGCGCCGCCATCAGGCGAGGCGGGCGATCCTGTCGGTAAGCAG
>CAYMQH010000074.1:0-8339 GCA_964392525.1 uncultured Aestuariivirga sp. | reverse complement strand
CCGTCCGGCCGTTGCGCCGCCATCAGGCGAGGCGGGCGATCCTGTCGGTAAGCAGCTTGAAAAATCCGCCGGCGTCGATGTTGCGGATGACGGTCGCATTGGCCGGCCTCCGGGTGACATGCCACCAGTCGACGACCGTGGCGCCCATGGTCAGTTCCGACTCGCACTCGATGGAGACGTTCACCAACCGGCCGGAGAACAGGCCAGGCTGCAACAGCCAGGCAATGACGCAGGGATCATGCAGAGGACCGCCTTCGGTGCCATATTTGTTCTCGTCGAACCGTTCGAAGAAATCGAGCATCGCGGCCACCGCCGGGCCGCAGCGGTTCGGCATGGCGCGAAACGCCTCCACCCGCTTTCGGGTTGTGAGCGCCTGATGGGTGCAGTCGAGCGGGATCAGGGTGATGGGAATACCAGAGTCGAACACCAGCCGTGCCGCATGCGGATCGACATAGATGTTGAACTCCGCGGCGGGCGTCACATTGCCCTGTTCGAAATAGCCGCCGCCCATTGCAACGATCTGCTTCACGCGCGACGCGATGCGCGGTTCGCGGATGAGGGCGAGCCCGATGTTGGTGAGCGGGCCGAGCGTGCAGAGTGTCACCGTGCCGGCGGGCCTGTCCATCAGCGTTTCGACGATGAAGTCCACCGCGTGCTGTGCCTGTAAAGGCATCTCCGGAGCGGGCAGCACGGGGCCATCCAGACCTGTCTTGCCGTGAATCTCCTCCGCCGTGACCAGCGGGCGCACCATCGGGCGGATGGCGCCGGGATAGACCTTCACATCCGGCCGCCCCGCCAGTTCACAGATCTTGCGCGCGTTGAGTTCGGTCAAGGCGAGCGGCACATTGCCTGCCACCGCCGTGATGCCGAGTACCTCGAACTCGGGCGAGGCGAGAGCGAGCAGGATGGCGACGGCATCATCCTGCCCGGGATCGGTGTCGATGATGATTGGAAGCGGCTTTGTCATGTCGGCTCCTCAGGCATGAAGGCGGGCGCCCAGCATCGCCAGCGCGGCCGGATAGATGCGATGTTCCTCCTCGAGCACGCGGGCGGCCAGCGTGGCGGGCGTGTCGCCCGCCAGCACCGGCACTTCGGCCTGCAGCAGGATCGGCCCGGCGTCGAGTTCGGCTGTGACGAGATGCACCGTGCAGCCATGTTTGGCCGCGCCATCGGCCAGCGCGCGCTCATGGGTGTGGAGGCCCTTGTAGGCCGGAAGAAGGGACGGGTGGATGTTGATCATCCGGCCTTCCCAGCCCGCAATGAAGCCTGCCGTCAGCACGCGCATGAAGCCGGCAAGTGCCACGACCTCCACGGATTTGGAGCGCAGATAGCCATCGAGCGCGGCTTCGAATGCCTCACGGCTGGCGTAGGCCTTGTGGTCGATCACCATGGCCGCGATGCCATGGGCTTCGGCAAACGCGAGCCCCTGTGCGTCCGGCCGGTTGGATACGACGCAGACGATCTCCGCGGGAAAGTCCGGGGCGCGCGCCGCGTCCACCAGCGCCATCATGTTGGAGCCGCGCCCCGAGATCAGCACGCCGGTTCGGAGCTTCTTCATTTGACCGACAAAGTGCCGCTCACCGCCACCTGTTCTTCGGAACCCTTGCGCTTGCGGATGCTGCCCAGCATGACGACCTGTTCGCCCGATGACTTGAGTGAGGCCGCAACCTTCGCCGCATCCTTCGCCGCGGCGACCACGATCATGCCGATGCCGCAATTGAAGGTGCGCAGCATTTCGCGTTCACTGACCGAGCCAACATCCTGCAGCCATTTGAAGACCGGAAGGAACGGAACCTGTCCGAGGTCGATCTCTGCCACCGTGGCCTTGGGCAGAACGCGCGGAATGTTTTCGAGGAAGCCGCCGCCGGTGATGTGCGCCAGCGCCTTGATGGCGCCGGTCTTGCGGATCGTCTTGAGGACGGGCTTCACATAGATCCGCGTCGGTGTGAGAAGCGCGTCCGCCAGCTTCTGCGACCGGTCGAAGGGCGCCCTGGCCGAATAGGAGGCGCCGGATAGTTCCACAAGCTTGCGCACCAGCGAATAGCCATTGGAGTGCGGTCCGGAGGAGGCGAGGCCGAGGATCACGTCGCCCGGCTTCACAGTCTTGGCGGGCAGCAGTTTCTTGCGCTCCGCCGCGCCCACGGCAAATCCAGCGAGATCATAGTCGCCGCCATGGTACATACCCGGCATTTCGGCAGTTTCGCCGCCGATCAGCGCGCAGCCCGCCTGCTTGCAGCCATCGGCGATGCCGGCGATCACCTCGGCTGCGGCTTTCACGTCAAGCTTGCCGGTCGCGTAGTAGTCGAGGAAAAACAGCGGCTCAGCGCCCTGGACCACGAGATCGTTGACCGACATGGCGACGAGGTCGATCCCGACGCCGTGGTGGCGGCCGGTCTCGATGGCGATGCGCAACTTGGTGCCCACCCCGTCATTCGCAGCCACCAGCACGGGGTCCTTGAAGCCGCATTTGCGGAGATCAAAGAGCCCGCCGAAGCCGCCAAGCGCCGAATCAGCGCCTTTCCGGCGGGTCGACCTGGCCAGCGGCTTGATCGCCTCGACAAGCGCGTTCCCTGCCGAGATGTCAACGCCCGCGTCGGCGTAGCTGACGCCCTTTCCTCGTGCTTGTTTCGCTGTGCTCATGCCGCTAGTTTGCCCCAATTATCTGGTGGGAGGTGCCTGTTTCGGGCGTCCTTACCCCGAAGCGCTTCGGGAATAAAGCGCGGGATGGGCGACGGAGGTGTATGTGGACAGCTTGGGACCGGCAATTTGATCATTTCTCGCAGTTTCGTGGGCCATGCCATATTGGTGGCCCTTGCCGGTGTGCTGGCGGTGTGGCCTTGCGGCCATGGCGCAGTGGCGGGTGGTCCGGTTGAGACCAGTATCTATGCCGTGCAGGGCGTGGATGTGGATGTGACCAGCACCGACGCGACGAGCGCCAAGAACAAGGCCCTGATGGATGTCCAGGTTAAGGCGTTCATCGAGATGGTGGCACGGCTCGGTTCTCCTGAAATGGCGGCTGATGTCCAGGAAAAGATGACGCTGGAGGATATCGCGCCCTATCTCCGCTCCCTTTCCATCGAACAGGAGAGTTCAGCCCCAGGCCGCTACATCGGCCGATTCACGGTTCGCTTCCTGCCGCAGAAGATGCAGAAGTTCTTCGCCGACCGGGGCGTACGCCTGCCAGAGACCCAAGCGGACCCCATCGTTGTGCTCCCGGTCTACCGTGCGCCGGACGGGCTGAAGATGTGGGAGGACAATCCCTGGCGCAAGGCGTGGATCGATCTCAAGGGCGAACAGGGCCTCGTCCCCATCATCGTGCCGCTGGGTGATCTTGAGGATACCGGCACCATCACCGCAGAGGATGCCGTGAACGGCGATGCCATCAAGCTGGACGCCGTGCGCAAGCGCTATGGGGCGCCGAGCCTTCTGGTGGCGCAGGCCCAGCCCGCGGAGGGTGGCGGCGTCCATGTCTATATCGAGGGCGCGACGAAACTCGGCGATGTGAAGGTCAACAAAATCTACCAGCCAGAGGACGGAAGCCCGCAGGGAGCAGAAGGTGCTGCTGTCGCGGCCTTCCAGGCCATGCTCGTCAAGACCTATCAGGAAGAGGCGGCGAAGACCGCCGCAGCCGAGGCCGCGCGCAGTGCCAGCCGCATTCAGACGCTTTCGGTGTCGGTTCCCTTTTCTTCGCCGCGCGAATGGAACGCCATCCGCTCCCGAATCCTTTCTACGCCCAATGTGAACGCGGTTGACCTGTCGTCGTTGTCGGCCGATGGGGCGGTTATCAAGCTGGTCTTCACCCGCACCATCGAGGAACTGCAGGAGAACATGCGGGCTGCAGGCCTCAATCTTGCCCAGTCGGGGCCGGCCTGGATCATCCAGTTGATATGACCGGAAAGGAGGAAGGCATGCGCAACCTTCCCAATCTTATCTCGCTGATGCGGCTGCTTCTCGTGCCGCTCACCGTCTGGCTGATCATCTCGGACGCCTTCGGCTGGGCCTTCATCACCTTCATGGTGGCGGGCATCTCGGATGGGATCGACGGTTTCCTGGCCCGGCGTTTCGACTGGCGGACAAAGCTTGGTGCCTATCTCGATCCGCTGGCGGACAAGGCGCTACTGGTGTCCGTGTATGTGACGCTGGGCTTTGTGAAGGAACTTCCTGCCTGGCTCGTCATCATTGTGGTCTCGCGGGATGCGCTGATCGTCGGTGCGGTTGTGCTTTCCCGCATGATGGACCATCCGGTGCATGTGGCGCCGCTGATGATCAGCAAGCTCAATACGCTGGCGCAGATCAGCTTCGCAGTGGCGGTTCTGGGCTTCGCGGCGGCCGGGCAGCCGCTCGCCACCCTTGTGGAATACGGGAGCATCCCCGTGGCGCTGTTGACGGTTCTCTCCGGCGCCGCCTATCTGAACGCATGGCTCCGCCACATGGCAGAAGAGCCGGATAAGGACAGAAAACCGTGACACTGCAAAAACAGGTTCTGATCTGGGCCATCTCGCTGGCGGTGCTGGTGTTCTTCTTGTGGACCTTCAGCGCCATCCTTCTACCTTTCATCGCGGGGCTTGCCCTGGCCTATTTCCTCGATCCGGTGGCGGACTGGTTGCAGAGGCTCGGCTTCTCAAGGCTCGCCGCCGCGATGGTGATCGTCTTCGTCTCGCTCTTCCTGCTGGTGCTGGCGCTGATCATCGTGGCACCGATGGTCACCGATCAATTGTCCAAGCTGGCGGGAGACCTTCCCGCCCTTGTCCAGTCCCTCACCCTGCGCTTCGACCAGTTTGCGCCGCAATGGGCGAAAGACCTGTTGAGCCGCAGCGGAGCGGACATTCAGGGGTCCATGACGCAGTTTGCAGGAAAGGCGGCCGATTGGCTGTTGGGCGTCCTGAAGACGGTGCTCTCGGGCGGCATGGCGCTGGTCAACCTCATCTCGCTTCTGGTGGTCACGCCGATCGTGGCCTTCTACCTGCTGGTGGACTGGGATGACATGATAGACGCCATCGATGGCTGGGTTCCGCGCGAACATGTCGAGACAGTGCGTAACATCGGCCGAGACATCAACAACGCCATGGCGGGCTTCATCCGCGGGCAGGGCACGGTCTGCCTGTTGCTCGGCGTCTTCTATGCCGCGGCACTGTCCCTGGCTGGCCTGAATTTCGGGCTGGCCGTCGGCTTTCTCGCGGGCGCACTCACCTTCATACCCTATGCCGGGGCCCTGATCGGCGGCGTCCTCGCCATCGGCCTCGCGCTGGTGCAATTCTGGCCGGACTATTTTTCGATTGGGCTGGTCGCCGGGATCTTCGCCGTGGGACAGTTCCTCGAAGGCAATTTCCTGTCGCCCAAGCTGGTCGGCAAGAGTGTGGGCCTTCACCCGGTGTGGCTGATGTTTGCGCTCTTCGCCTTTGGCTATGCCTTCGGCTTCGTGGGCTTGTTGCTCGCTGTGCCGATGGCCGCTGCGGCGGGCGTGCTGGTGCGTTTCGGCCTCAAGCAGTATCTGTCGAGCAGGCTCTATCTCGGAAGCGGCCGCGCCGCCCCGCCCGAGCGGCCAAGCCCATGATGGATGTTTCCGGCCGCCAGCTCGTGCTGGATCTTCCGCTCCGCACCGCGCTCGGCCGCGAGGATTTTCTGGTGACGCCCTCCAATGCCGGGGCGGTGGCCATGATCGACCGCTACCCGGACTGGCCGCATTACGGAATGGTGCTGATGGGCAATGCCGGCAGCGGCAAGTCTCACCTGCTCGAGGTCTGGCGGCAGGCCTCCGGGGCGCGTCTGGTGCTGGCGAAGGACCTGGGCCTTGAACCGCCGGACGGCTTGCTGTCAGGCGGCGCGATCGCCATCGACGACGCACCGGGCAGCGCGCTTGACGAGCGCGCGCTGTTCCATCTGCTGAACCTCGCGCGGCAGTCGGGTGGGCATGTGCTGATTGCGAGCGAGACGGATGCCGCCAACTGGAAGGTCAGGCTGCCTGACCTTGGCTCGCGGCTCAAGGCGCTTCCCGTTGCGAGGCTGGACCCGCCGGATGATGCGCTTCTGCGTGGTGTGCTCGTCAAGCTCTTCGCGGACCGGCAATTGGTGATCGAGGAGCCGCTGGTTTCCTATCTCATGCTGCGCATGCCGCGCTCGCTCGAGGCGGCGCGCGCCTTGGTCGCCGGTATCGACAGGCTGGCGCTCACCGAGAAAACCGCCGTGACGCGCAGTCTTGCGGCCCGCGTTCTGCAAGGCATGGTGGAGCCCGGGCTGTTCCCGGAGGAGGGGTAGGATAGCGGGTTCGGGAAGGGTTCACCGAACTGTCATATGGCTGCTATACTGGCCCGGATCCCGGGTGGACCTGAAAGAGAGTCATGAACGACCAGCTTCCCGCCACAGCGCGCCCCATTACCCTCGACAGGCCGGAGCGGTTCATTAACCGCGAGATTTCCTGGCTTGGCTTCAACATGCGGGTGTTGGAAGAAGCGCGCAACAGGGCGCATCCGCTGTTGGAACGGCTGCGGTTTCTCTCGATTTCCGGCAATAATCTCGATGAATTCTTCATGGTGCGGGTGGCTGGCCTGGTAGGCCAGGTGCGCGAGAAGCTGACCCAGCTGAGCGATGACGGGCTGACCGCGCAGGAGCAGCTGGAGCGGGTTCGCGGGCTGGCGCAGGAGCTGATGTCCGAGCAGGACCGCCGCTGGATCCAGCTGAAGGAGGAACTGGCGCAGAACGGCATCGTCATTACCGACGGAAGCGACCTGGCGCCTCACGAGAAAGTCTGGATGGACCAGCGCTTTCTGGAACAGATCCTGCCGGTGGTGACGCCCATCGCCATCGATCCGGCGCATCCGTTCCCGTTCATTCCCAACCGCGGCTTCATCATGTGCCTCGAACTGAAGCGGCGCAAGGATGGCGGGCGGATGAATGCGCTCCTTCCCATTCCGCAGCAGCTTGAACGCTTCGTGCGCCTGCCGGCCATCGAGGGGCAGCAGGCAGTGCGCTTCATCTCGCTCGAGAACATGCTCGCCCTGTTCATTCCAAGGCTCTTCCCCGGTTACGATGTGAAGGGGCAGGGGGTAATGCGCCTGATCCGCGACAGCGACATTGAAATCGAGGAGGAGGCCGAAGACCTCGTACGCGTGTTTGAAAGCGCGCTGAAGCGTCGCCGCCGGGGTTCCGTCATCCGGCTCGAGGTGGAGGCCGGCACGCCGCCCTCGCTGTTGGACTTCATCACGGGGGAAGCCGATGTCGAGCCGGATGTGGTCGTCGCCTGCGCTGGCCTCGTCGGTTACTCCGATACCCGCCAGCTGATCCTCGATGAGCGGCCCGATCTCAAGTTTTCGCCCTTCATTGCACGGTTTCCCGAACGCATCCTTGACCACGGCGGGGATTGCTTCGCGGCCATCCGCCAGAAGGACATCGTGGTGCATCATCCCTACGAGTCCTTCGACGTTGTCGTGCAGTTCGTGCTGCAGGCCGCCAATGACCCCGATGTGGTGGCGATCAAGCAGACGCTGTACCGCACATCGAAGGATTCACCGATCGTCGCAGCCCTGGCCAAGGCGGCGGAGGCCGGAAAATCCGTGATGGCGCTCGTCGAACTCAAGGCGCGTTTCGATGAGGAAGCCAATATCCAGTGGGCGCGAGACCTTGAACGGGCCGGTGTTCAGGTGGTGTTCGGCTTCATCGAGCTCAAGACACATGCCAAGGTTTCGATGGTGGTGCGCCGTGAGAGCGGCCAGATGCGCACATATGTGCATTTCGGCACCGGCAACTATCATCCGATCACCGCGAAGGTTTATACGGACCTCTCGTTCTTCACCTGCGACCCCGCGCTGGTGCGCGATGCGGCGCGACTGTTCAACTTCATTTCAGGCTACGCGCAACCCGAAGACCTCGAAAAAATAGCGCTCTCGCCCATCAATCTGAAGGCGCGCCTGATCGAGCACATCGATGAGGAGATCGCCCATGCCCGGGCCGGGCGGCCTGCGCAGATCTGGGCCAAGATGAATTCCGTGGTCGATCCCGGCATCATCGATGCGCTATACCGCGCCAGCCAGGCCGGTGTTCAGATAGACCTCGTGGTGCGGGGTATCTGCTGCCTGAGGCCGGGCGTTGCGGGCCTGTCTGAAAACATCCGTGTCAAGAGCATCGTTGGCCGCTTCCTCGAACACTCGCGCATCGTGTGTTTCGGCGGCGGCCATGCGCTGCCGCACAAGCGCGCCAAGGTCTATATCTCATCTGCCGACTGGATGCAGCGCAACCTGCACCGCCGCGTTGAAACGCTGATCCCCATCGAGAACCCCACCGTGCATGACCAGATTCTCGATCAGATCATGATGGCCAATCTGATGGACAATCAGCAGAGCTGG
>CAYMQH010000073.1:0-16275 GCA_964392525.1 uncultured Aestuariivirga sp. | reverse complement strand
CGCTGATCGAACCGTGTATTCCTGCTGGCAGTCGACCCGGCGACATCGTGCTGAATCCGTTCATGGGATCTGGCACCACCGCTGCCGTGGCAAAGCAACATGGCCGCCAGTGCCTGGGCTGCGAACTGACCCCAGAGTATGGCCTGTTTCAGCAGGAGCGCGTTGCCAAGGCGGTGACAACCGCCGCCAACGTCAATCACCCCGACCTGTTCTCCGTCACCGCCTGAGGTGCTTCATTCCTGTACCGCGGAGCAAATACGCAGGTGCTGTAGGGATTTGAACTTTGGGTTCTTGATTCCAGCGACTTGGAGGACCAAAATGACTTTCGTCCTATTTTTCAATGATCTAGACCAGTTTTGGACGATCCGCCGTGACTGCCTGTGACCCCAGACGACGCGATTTGCAATCAGGGGGTCAGGGGTTCGAGTCCCTTAGCCGGCACCATCAAATCAATCACTTGCTGGTCGGCTGGCAAGCTGCTTGCGTGCGGCAGGGTCCCGCCATGCGAATGCCGGTCTCTTACCCCGGGACGACCATCGATGGCGCGATGATTAAAGTGATGTAATATTGCCTTGAAGACCTTATAGGCCATATATCTCTCAGATATCATTGTTTTCAACGCCGGATGATCTGCAAGGACGATTCAGTCAGCTTGATCAGACGGCCAGCGAAGCTTGTTGGTTCGGGATGGGGCGTTGCAGCTTTTCTTAATCTTGACGCTCCTTTTTGCTGGTGCACTGCTGCCGGGGTTGCTCATCCGGGCGGGCCGGAATTCCTGTGCCTGGTCTGCGGCGGTTGTAACGGGAACGGCGCTGCTCGGCCTGCTGGCCCATGCACCCGTGATCTTTTCAGGCGGCGTGGTGACCTACCGGCTGGACTGGCTACCGGCGATTGGCCTCAATGCCAATTTCATGCTGGACGGGTTGAGCTTCCTCTTCGCCGCGCTGATCCTCGGCATTGGACTCCTGGTCATCGTCTATGCGCGCTTCTATCTCGACCGCCGCGACCCGATGGGCCAGTTCTATACCTACCTGCTGCTGTTCGAGGGCGCGATGATCGGCATCGTGCTGTCGGACAATATCCTTCTCACGCTGATCTTCTGGGAACTGACCTCGCTCTCCTCTTTCCTGCTCATCGGCTACTGGAAGCACAAGCCGGAAGGCCGGCAGGGTGCGTTGATGGCGCTCACCATCACCGGCATGGGCGGGCTCGCACTCATCGCAGGCATGTTGATGCTCGGAGAGATCGCGGGAAGCTACGACATCTCCGTGATCCTGACCCAGAAGCAGGCAATCCAGGCAAGCCCGCTCTATCTGCCCGCACTGATCCTCATCCTGCTCGGTTGCTTCACCAAATCGGCTCAGTTCCCATTCCACTTCTGGCTTCCGCACGCCATGGCGGCTCCAACACCTGTCTCCGCCTATCTCCATTCGGCAACCATGGTGAAAGCGGGCATCTTCCTGATGGCCCGGCTCTGGCCGGTGCTTTCCGGAACGCCCGAATGGTTCTACATCGTCACTACCACGGGGCTGGTGACGATGCTGGTCGGGGCGTTCATTGCCCTGTTCAAGGATGACCTCAAGGCGCTGCTCGCCTTCTCGACCGTCAGCCACCTCGGGCTTATCACCATGCTGCTGGGCTTCGGAACGCCGCTGGCGGCCCTCGCGGCCGTCTTTCACATCATCAATCATGCGACCTTCAAGGCCCCGCTGTTCATGGTTGCGGGCATCATCGACCATGAGGCGCATACACGCGACATCCGCCGCCTCGGTGGCCTCCGCTACCTGATGCCGCTGACATCGCTACTCGGTATAGTCGCGGCACTGTCCATGGCTGGCGTTCCACCGTTGAACGGTTTTCTCTCGAAGGAACTCATGCTGGAGCAGGCCGTGCACACGCCCTGGGCGGACTCGGCCTGGCTGCTCCCCGCGCTTGCAGGGCTGGGTGCGCTGGTCTCGGCTGCTTATTCCTTCCGCTTCATCACACATGTGTTCCTCGGACCTCTGCGCCATGACTACCCGACCACGCCGCATGATCCGAGCCTCGGCTTCTGGATCGCACCGGCCATTCTGGTCATCGTTGCTGTGGCAATCGGCCTTCAGCCCCAGGCCATCGCAGGGCCGCTGGTTGCGGTGGCCACAGGTGCCCTGACTGGCGAAGCACCGCCCTCCTACACGCTGAAGCTCTGGCATGGGTTTACGCCCGCCCTCTATATCTCGATCGCTGCGCTTGCTGGCGGCGCGGCCGTGCTGGCGGCCTATGGCCGGCTCGGCCACCTGTGGGCCCGCGGCCCCCACCCCGATGCCAAGTCGATCTTCGATATGGTGATCGCACGCCTCGCCAATGGCGCGGAACGCATCACAGCGGCGCTGCATGATGGATCCATGATGCGCTATACCGCGATCTTCCTGGCAACCGTCAGCGCCGCGGGCTTTGCATCCTGGTTCAGCGGCACCGCACCTCCTGCTGCGCGAAGCTTCCTTCCGGCGGCCCCCGTTCCGGTGATCGGCGTTCTCCTGCTTGCCACGGCTACGGCGGCGATCGTCCGCCTCCATCACGACCGGTTTCTGGCGTTGATCTTCATCGGCGTGATCGGACTGATCGTCTCCCTGTCCTTCGCCTATCTGTCAGCGCCGGATCTTGCGCTTACCCAGGCTTCTGTCGAAGTGGTCACCATCATCCTGCTGCTGCTCGCACTCAACTTCCTGCCCAAAACGACGCCGAAGGAGTCTACCGGAAACAAGCGCTGGCGCGATGGGATGCTCGCCCTGTTCACGGGGCTGGGTGCTGCCCTCCTCACCTATCAGATCCAGGCCAGCAACTTCGTAGCGGACAGTATCTCCGCCTACCACCTTGCCAATGCCAAGCCGGGCGGCGGCGGCACCAATGTCGTCAACGTCATTCTGGTCGATTTCCGCGGCTTCGATACATTCGGCGAGATCATAGTGCTGGGGATTGCAGCGATCGTGATCTACGCGCTCACCGAGGCTTTGCTGTCCGGTCCAACCGGCAAGTGGCTGGCGGGACGGCCTGCGGACACCGGCGAAGCGGGAGACAGCCACCCGCTCATGATGGTGATCGCCACACGCGTCATGATGCCGATCGCGCTACTTGTGGCACTCTACATCTTCCTGCGCGGCCACAACAATCCTGGCGGCGGCTTCATCGCCGGGCTTGTCGTATCGATCGCGCTGCTGATGCAATACATGGCCAGCGGTTTCGACTGGGCAACGGCGCGGCAGCGCTTCCCCTATCACGGCATCATCGCGTCAGGTATCTTCGCGGCCCTTCTCACCGGCCTCGGATCAGTGCTTCTTGGCTATCCGTTCCTGACCAGCAGCTTTGGTTATTTCAAGCTTCCCCTCATCGAGAAATTCGAACTGGCGAGCGCCATTGCCTTCGACATCGGCGTCTTCCTCTGCGTCGTGGGCGCGGTGATGCTGGCGTTGCACAGCTTGTCGCGCCTTGCCCACCGCAGTGGTGAGCGACCAAGCCCCTATCCGATGGACGTCGATCCCTCCCGCCCGCGCGACGTGGAGGACGCCTGACATGGAGTATCTTGTCTCGGTCGCAGTTGGCATTCTCACGGCGGGCGGCAGTTATCTGGTGCTGCAGCAAAGAACCTTTCCGGTCATTCTGGGCCTCTCCCTTCTCTCATATGCGGTGAACCTGTTCCTCTTCGCCTCGGGCCGGCTCGCGGTGAACCTGCCGCCGATCTGGCAGGGCGCGGAGACGGGCTATACCGATCCCCTGCCGCAGGCGCTGGTCCTGACCGCCATCGTCATCTCTTTCGGCATGACGGCGGTTGTCGTGATGCTGGCCCTTGGCTCCTATCTCTCGAGCCGCGATGACCGCATCGGCACGGACGAGGAAGATGCCGGAGACGCGCCATGAACCATTGGATCGCGGCCCCGTTGTTATTACCGCCGCTGGTTGGCGCGGTGATGCTCATTTCGCTTCGCCATCACCTGGAACTCGCGCGCGTCTTCTCGGTGGCGAGCCTCACCCTGCTGCTGGCGATCAGCGGCTGGCTGCTGATCGAGAGCAGCTCGGGCATCATCCAGTCCTACGAACTCGGCGCATGGCCTTCTCCCTTCGGCATCGTACTGGTCCTGGACCGGCTCTCAGCCCTCATGGTGGCCCTGACCGCCGCAATCGGGCTTGCGACCGTGCTCTATGCGATCGGCTCGGGTTGGGACAGGCGTGGGCGGCATTTTCATGCGCTGATGCAGTTTCAGGTTTTCGGCCTGTCAGGCGCCTTCCTGACCGGAGACCTGTTCAACCTCTTTGTATTCTTCGAAGTGCTGCTGATCGCATCCTACGGCCTCATGATTCATGGCGCGGGCAGTCGCCGCCTCAAGGCGGGCGTGCAGTATGTGGTCTATAATCTTTTGGGCTCCACGCTGTTCCTCTTCGCGCTGGGCGCCATCTATGCCGTCACCGGAACGCTCAATATGGCGGACCTCGCAGAGCGCGTAGCCGGTATCCCGGATGGCAACACGGCGCTCATCCGCGTTGCGGCGGTACTTCTCCTTCTCGTCTTCGCAGTGAAGTCCGCGCTCATACCGCTCCATTTCTGGCTGCCCGCCACCTATGCGGAAGCGCCGGGCCCGGTGGCTGCCCTCTTCGCCATCATGACGAAGGTTGGCGTCTACGCCATCATCCGCGTCTTCACCTTGATTTTCGGGAATTCAGCACCCGCAACGGAAAACCTTGCGCCAGGCCTCGTGATGCCCGCAGCCATGCTCACGCTGGTGCTTGGCGCGGTCGGCGTTCTCGGTGCGCGAACGCTTGGCCGCATGGCGGCCATGGCAACCATCGGATCGGTCGGAACACTTCTTATCGCAGTGTCGGCCTTCACACCCGCAACCTCTGCCGCCGCGCTCTACTACCTCATTCACTCCACGCTTGCGGGGGCCATGCTGTTTCTGGTCGTCGACCTTGTGCGGTCAGGCCGTGAGAGTGGCGATGACAGCCTAACGCCCGCGCCGCCCGTGGCCCAGGCGGGTCTCGTGGCCTCGCTCTATTTCGCATCCGTCATTGCCGTGGCGGGACTTCCACCCTTCTCCGGTTTCATCGGCAAACTCCTCGTGCTCGACGCCATGCGCATTCATGATCTCGCGGGCGCGGTATGGACGCTGATCCTGCTGTCTTCATTCCTGCTGCTCCTTGGTTTCGCCCGCGCAGGCATCATGATCTTCTGGCAGACACGCGATGCCGAGGCAGCGGAAGCCGCGCCCGCCCCACAGTCGGCACTTTCCTTTGTCGCTGTCTTCGGACTGCTCGCCGCAATCGCGGCCCTGACCATCCTCGCCCAGCCCGTAATGGATTTTCTGTCCGCAACGGCAAGCCAGCTTCATGATCCTGCACCTTACATCGATCAGGTGCTGCGGCGGCCGGGAGCCACGACACCATGATCCGCCGCCTTGTGCCCCATCCCCTGCTCACGCTTCTGCTGGTGGTCGCCTGGCAGATGCTGATCAATGAGGTGAGCGTGGGAAGCCTCGTCCTCGGCCTCGTCTTCGGCCTCGTCATCCCGATACTGACGGCCCCCTATTGGCCGAACCGTCCGAAACTGAAGCGGCCCTGGAAGATCGCCGGCTTCGGCTTGCTGGTGCTGTGGGATATCTGCGTGGCCAATCTCGCGGTGGCGAAGATCATCCTGTTCCGCCGGAATGCGGACATCCAGAGTCGGTGGATCACGATTCCACTCGATCTCCGGTCACCCGAGGCGATCGCCGTACTTGCTGGCACAATCACCATGACGCCGGGAACAGTCTCGGCCGATCTTTCGGCCTGCGGCCGCGCGCTTCTCGTCCACTGCCTCCACGCGGAGGACCCCGATGCCGTCCGCGATGAAATCAAGACACGTTACGAACGCCGCCTGAAGGAGATATTCGAATGACGGATCTCGCACTTCTCTTTGCCATCGGCTGCTTTTCCATCGGCCTTTTGGCAAATTTGTTCAGGCTCGTGACATCGCAAGCGCCTGGTGACCGGATCCTGGCGCTCGACACCATGGTGATCAACGCCATCGCCCTCGTCATTCTTTATGGCATCAAGTCGGGAACTGCAGTTTATTTCGAGCTGTCGTTGATCATAGCCATGGTCGGCTTTGTCTCGACAGTTGCCTATGCGCGCTACCTCCTGCGCGGAAACGTCATCGAGTGAGTTCGGCATGACACCCTGGCAAGATATCCTGACGGCATTTTTCCTGTTCATTGGCGGAGTTTTCGGGCTCATCGGCTCGCTCGGCATGCTGAAGCTGCCCACACCCATGGCGCGCCTTCACGCTCCGACCAAGGCGACAACACTGGGCGTTGGCGGTATCCTGATCGCCTCCATGCTCTCGGCGCTGTTCGGCCGCGGCATCCTGTCGATGCATGAACTGCTGATCACGCTGTTCCTGTTTATCACCGCGCCGATCATCGCACATTTCATCGCCAAGGTTCATCTGCATCTCGCGGTGAACCCACGCGAACTTCCACCGACCGGAACCGGTGCACCATGGGCAGGAAATGCAAAGCCGGGCGATTTTCCGGGCGAGGAGCAGCGCGGCGGCTGACGAGCCCTGCCGATGCCGTAACGAAGCCACGCCGGTATGGGTCACTGATCTGATCGCCATAGTGTGACCTCTCAAAGGTGACGCGGTGATCTTGGACCGAACGTTACATATCCGTCATATTCGCGCCTTAGCAGTGCGCTTTCGGAACGTTGGTGTCATCCACGCGCCGGGAGGAGGCCCGGATATCGCCCGGAAATCCGGAGTAATTGCAGCATCGCGTTTCGACCTTCGATTGTCCCACCCCCCCTGCGCCCAACTGCCGGGAGCCTGACGACTTTCATGCGGTATATCAACCCCTTGGACACTTCGGTGTTTGCTGGACATATCCACAAACGATTGCTGCGTCTGTCCGCCGCCTGTTCACCGCCGCCCTCTCGATCCTTCCACCGGCCCCCCTCAGATATTAACGCCCGTCATCCAGCGAGTTGAACCCGTGACTTCAAAGAACAGCCTCCAGAAAAAAGTGGAACTCCGGCGAGCCGTCACCTCATCGGCCTTCACCTTGATCGCTCTCATCACGGCGATCGGGCTGTTTTCGCTGTACTCAATCTGGTCGATCAACCGCGCATGGCTCACGGGGGCGACCGAAACAGCGGAACTACAGCAGATCTCCCGTGCCTCGCTCGACGCGCAAGTTGCATTCAAGGTGCAGGTTCAGGAGTGGAAGAACATGCTGCTGCGCGGCCGCGATAAGCAGTTGCTTGACAAGTACCATGCAGACTTCCGCCAGAGCAGCACGGAGACCGCAGCTCATCTTGAACGCGTTGCGGCTCAGGCCCGCCTTCTCGGTCTCGAGCAGGAAGCCGATGCGGCCCTTGCCCTGCGGGAAGCCCACAGGGCCATTTCCGCGCGCTATGACGAAACACTCAAGAGCGCCATGAAGGAAGAAGATACGCTGCTGCCCGACACGGCCCATGAGATTGATCTCGCCCTTCGCGGCGTGGATCGCAAGCTCGAAACCGACATAGGCCTGCTGGCAACCGAAATCGCCCGACGTTCCGAGCAACGCCTTAGCGGAATCAGCATCCGGATGGAGGAGCGTTACCGGACGCTCCGCGGATTCATCATTGGCGTCATACTGCTCAGCCTCCTGATCACGGGCTACGCCGTGTGGGGCGCTCTGCGTGCCACACGGACATAAACAATGCTCGATCAACTGCTTGTGGCGTTTGCCGGCCTCGGGTTTTTTCTGGCGGGCCTCCACCTCCTCTCGGAGGTCATCCGCACTGTCGCCGCCCGGCAGGTCCGCACCGTACTGACCCGGCTCGGGGCCATCCCCTTCTCTTCGGCGCTCACCGGAAGCCTGCTTGGCGCAGTCACGCAGAGCACCAGTGCGTCGGTCTATGTATGCATCGGGTTGCTGTCCGCCAAGGCGATCAGCTTTCCCGCCGCACTTTCGATCAGCGCCTGGTCCGGCGTCGGCACGTCCCTACTCGTCTTTCTTGCCTCGGTTGATCTCAGGCTGGCTGCTCTTGCTGCCCTGGCGTTGGTTGCCATGTTTTATCTCGCCGCCCTGCACCGTCATGATGCCGGACGCCAGACGACCGAACTTCTGCTCGCAGCGGGAGTCACGCTTCTTGGCCTCGCCATGGTCAAGGAGGCAGGGCATGAGTTTGAGGCAAATGCCTGGGTGCAGGACTTCCTGATCTTCTCCTCAGAGTCATGGGTCTACGGCTTTCTGATCGGCCTCATGGTAACGCTGGTACTCCAATCCTCCTCGACCGTATCGATCCTCGCGGTGGCGATGAGTGCGACCGGGATTCTCCCGTTGCAGGACGCCATCGTGCTCGTGTGTGGCGCCAACCTAGGATCGGGGCTGAGCGTTGCACTGCTTTCGTCGCATCTGACAGGATCGCCCCGTCAGCTCGCACTGTGGCAGGCCCTGGTCAAGGCGTTGGGTTCGATGGTGGTGCTGGCTGTTTTTCTGCTGGTGATCAGATCGAAGGTGGCCGGGGGCCAGCTCGACCTTGGTTTTGCGGCACCCACATTGATCGCGATCTGCTTTCTCGCCCTCAACCTTTCGGGGGCCGTGCTGGCCGGACTGTGCCAGCCCTACCTTCTGCGTCTCCTGCAACGGCTCTCGCCAGGAGACAGCGAACAGCAGCAGTTCGAGCCCGCTTACATCATTGAGGAGGCGGCGGAAGACCCCGAGACGGCTAGGCTCCTCGCACGGCAGGAACAAGCACGATTGATGAGGTTGCTGCCGCATGCCCTCACGCCCCTGAGGCCTGACGAAGCAGAGCCGGAGACGCAGATTGGCAACAGCGAGCGCCGAACCCTCACCATCCAGCTGACCCATGAGATTGGAGGCTTTATCAGCGAGGCCATCCGGCACCATCCCCAGAACGCCGATGTGAGCGGTCTGCTGATCCTGCAACGGGGCAACGATCACATCCTTTCGCTGGTCGAGACAGTTCATGCCTTCGTTGCGGAACTCAGCACCCTGAAGGAGCCTGGCGCCAACGAACAGTCGATGCGGAATTCGATGACGGAGACACTGCACTTCCTTCTCTCCCTCGCAGCCGATCAGGCGCAGGGAATGGCCGACGATACGGAAATGCTCATGTCGCTGACCGGTGACCGCAGCGACGTGATGACCCGTTACCGCAACAAGATCGCGCTGCAGGAGACACTCTCGCACACAAACCGCGAAGCACTGTTCGTGGCCACGGGCCTGTTCGAGAGGATGGTCTGGCTTCTCGGCCAGATTTCCCGTGATCTCGATGCAAACATCAGCACTGGCGCCGCTGCTGAGACCATAGCCTAGGATCAGGCGGGTTCGGATGGAAGTCAGTTCTCATCCCGCCTCTCCTGCTGATGCACTCCTTCACAGGAGTCTACACATGCAGGCCTGGATGGGAAACCGGATAAGCCGAAGCAGTTGTTAAACTCAGGATCGGTCCGTTCAAGCGCCGCTTGATAATGCCGGACCACATGGCCCTTGCGGCATGGCGATGCCCCGCCGTGGCAGGCGACCACATGGTCGCGGGCATAACCCACAAGGGAACCGAGGGCAGATACAGTTGCAGCGCGACAGCCCCCAGCGCTGCCACCCCGTCAAAGGCCGCCATGCCGGGCATCGCGCCCCGAAGATCAGGTGATCAGCTAACATGACCGGCAGAGGTGAAACCTCTGCCGGTCATCACATCGCGTTCTGAACAAGGCTCCGTGTCAGTAGCAGGGCGGATAGGGAGCGTACCCACAGGGATAACCGGCCGCGTCCACTGCGGCAGCGCCAACGGCGGCCCCTGTTACGGCGCCAGCCGCAATGCCGGCACCATACCAGCCATAATGCCCACCCCAGCCGTAATAGTCATGGTGCCAGCCATCACCACCATACCAGCCACCACCGTGGTAGCCACCACCGTGGAAGCCGCCGCCGCCGCCACCACCGAAATGGTCAATGAACACTGCAGCTGGACCCTTGACACCCTTGAGGCTGCCTTCGAGCACATCCACGTCGAAGGTCAGATTGCCATCTGCCAGCTTGGGGTTCTTGAGAACGACCACGGCATCGGTCACGCCATCCTTCTCGCCACCCAGTACCGAAACTGTGGCATTCGGCGGATCACTGGTGAAGCTGTCCTTGCCCTCCCCCCAGCGGGATATGAACAACTCGGTGGTCTCATGGCCCGCCGCACGCACCGGACGGTCGGCAAAGACGATGACATTACCCGAAACGCCGGACAGCTTCAGCTTGCCCTCCGCAAGCTCGGCTCCTTGAGCATTGATGACGCCGAGTGACGGTACAGGCCCCTGTGCCATCGGGCGGCCGATGGTTTTTTGAAGCGGAACATGAGGGTTGGCCGGTTCACCGGCACCGGCGATTGCGGCAGTCCACACCAGACTGGCGGCCACAAGCACAGGAAGGCGTAAGTTCATGTCTGGTCTCCTCTGAATATCCAGGGCAAACCAATGCCACAGATTGGCACAGGACGGCAACCGGCAGGGATTTCGTCCCGACAGCCTTGTAAACTTGCTTCGCGAGATTGATCACCGTCGCCCGCGGCGCAACGCGCGACAGCGGCCTTGTCGGCGGGAACGACAAGGCCGGATACCGCCACACCCAATCCGCAGCCCATGCTGCTGAAGGGACCAGCGTGCGAAACCCACAACAGGGCGGCCGCGCACACTGGCAGGTTCCAGCGCAATCATGCCAGGGCGAGGAGGCTGGACAAGCTGCGAGGTGCGTTGCGACAACAAATGATGCCCAGCGACCACACACTGCCGCGACATCGCCCCGACCGGCACGGGCAGGCCCTTTACCAGATCGGCCTACAGCCGATGCACATGCCCTCATGGCTTGAGACGAGGCCGGAAACACAGCAGCTTCATGGCCGCCAAGCGCAAGAGGTTTAGAGGCTCACCACCAACCTACTATCGAAGCCTCTGCCGTTCTCTGGCGGCACAGCACGAACTCCTCGACACGGCGCTGGCGACCGTGACATCTGATCCGCTGCGCCGCTGGATCGACCATCAGCTCGCGGCCATCGCTCCGTCCGAGCCTTGACCTTCTAGAAATAGCCCTGCCGCTTCTTGTCCTCCATGGCGGAGGCGCCATCCTTGTCGATCATGCGCCCGGCCCGCTCGGAGCCCGATGCCTGAACCGTCTCGAGGATCACATCGCGCACCGTCTTCGCCGATGACACCATGCCGCCAGTCAGGGGGTAGCAACCACAGGTGCGGAACCGCACGGCAAGCCTCTCCGGCTCCTCGCCGGGGTGAAGGCGCATGCGCTCATCATCAACGAGGATGATCTGACCATCGCGCATGACCACCGGCCGCTCGGCTGCGAAATAGACGGGTGGAAGCGGGATCTCCTCACGCAGGATGTAGAGCCAGACGTCGATCTCCGTCCAGTTGGAGATGGGGAACACGCGCATGGTCTGGCCCGGGGCCAGGCGGCCATTGTAATTGTCCCAAAGCTCCGGCCGCTGCGCCTTGGGGTTCCAGCCGTGATTGCCATCTCGCACCGAGAAGACGCGCTCCTTGGCGCGGGACTTTTCCTCATCGCGCCGGGCGCCACCCATCGCTGCATCGAAACCCAGATCAGTGATCGCCTGCTTCAGCGGCTGGGTGCGCATGATCTCTGTGTAAAGGCTTGACCCGTGGTCGAACGGGTTGACCCCGTTTCTCACGCCCTCCTCGTTGCGGAAGACAACGAGATCCACGCCATAACGCTTTACCACCCAGTCCCGGAACGCGATGGCATCCCTGAACTCCCATGTGGAATCGATATGCAGCAGCGGAAATGGTGGCTTGGCGGGATAGAAAGCCTTGGCGCAGAGGTGCAGCAGCGTCGTCGAGTCCTTGCCGATCGAATAGAGCAGCACGGGCTTGCGGAACTGCGCCGCGGTCTCGCGGATGATGTGAATGGCCTCGGCTTCGAGGCGGTCGATGTGAGAGAGGGTCATGGATTGCACTCCGGGCATTCTGCAGGGGTTGCCGCAAGGCGGCCGTCGGGGCGTGGCCTGAGCTGCTCATGCAGGCAGAGCGCACAGCCTTCGACGAGATGATCGACAAGTTGGGTCGGCGCGCCGCAGTCTTCGCAGGGAAGGCCACGCGCGGCACGGATGGTCCCGAAACCGGGCGCCATGCATGAGGGGCACGCCGCCCCTATGCGGCGGGCGAGGCGTCCGGCCAGATGCGCGATTGCCGCCATGCGTGTCGGGTTCATGTGGGCGCGCATGTCCGTCGCAAGATGGACTGGGGAGTCCCCCGCGAGCAGCCGCATGAGTTGGTCGCGTGATGTCACGCCTTTTGTAACGGTCTCTCCGTTCCGCACCACGAGGGCGTGCCGCGGAAAGTCGGCCTGCAGGAGAAAGGCTTCGATGTCCGCACCAGGCATGACGTCAATCATCGCGTAGTTGGTCTGCTCTGAGAGGTCTTCCTCGAAGATCTCCAAGCCGCGCTCCCCATCGACGAAAACCAAGACCTCACGCCCCCCTGGCAGGAAGGGAATGATTGGATGAGGGCCGAAACTTCCCTCGCTCGCGATGGCCAGCGGAAGCCCTGCGGCGTCCATCCCCAGGCGCGCCTTGCGCAATGCCGTCTCCCGCATGGAACCGCTGCGTACCACCTCACCCGTGAAGGTGCCGAGACTGTCCGTATCGAGATCCGCCGGCACGATGATCTCGAGACCCAACACAGAGCGCAAGGCAGGGGCTATCGCCTGCTCCTTGCCATGTTGGGTCGCGAGCACTGCCCGCCGGCCCCGGTAGATGTCCAGTGCGCCCACGCGCGGCACCATGTCTTCACTCATGGGCCACCCAGCAAATACGAAGCGGCGGCCGCATAGAGCGGAATGCCGATGAGGATGTTGATCGGGAATGTAATGCCGAGGCTCAGACCGAAGTACAGCGCCGGATTGGCCTCTGGAATGGCGTAGCGCAGAACCGCAGGAACCACGATGTAGGAGGCACTGGCCGACAGTACCATCAGCAGCGCCGCATCGCCCACCGGCAGCCCGAACATCAAGGCAAGACCGAGGGCAATGGTGGCGTGAACAAAGGGACTCGCCACGGCATAGCCGAGGAGAAAGGGCGATGAGCGGCGCGCGTCCCGGAAGTTCCGCGCCACCATCAAGCCCATGTCGAGCAGGAAAAAGGCGAGCATGCCCTTGAAGAGATCGCCGGAGAAAGGCTGCATCATGGTCTTGCCCGCCTCGCCGCTGATGAAACCCACCGCCATGGAACCGATCAGCAGCAGATGCGCGCCATCGGTAAAGGATTCCCGCAGGATATGGCCGAGCGGCGGCAAGGAAGCGGGCACAGCCATGCCCGGTAAGGCAGCGCGGTCCACCGGGGCAGAATGTCGGATGGCGTTGGCAAGCAGTACAGCCATGACGATGGCGGGCGATTCCATGATGACCATCGCCACCGCCATGTGCCCGCCGGGGGCAAGGTCCGCATCCTCAAGAAACTGCACCGCCGTCACGAAGGTTACAGCACTCACAGATCCATAGGCGGCCGCAACCGCCGCCGCATCGAAGCGCGATACCCGGTTGCGCAACACGGCATATCCGAGAGCGGGAACGATGAATGCCATCATCAGCGCAGCCAGCAGGCTGAGCGCCACCGAACTGGTGAAGCCCGACTGGGCCAGAGCGAAGCCACCCTTCAGGCCGAGCGCCATCAAAAGGTAGAGCGACAGGAATTTGGCGATGGACCTCGGGATTTCGAGATTGGAGCGCAAGGCCCCGGCCAGAACGCCGAAGACAAAAAACAATATGGCCGGATCAACGAAGTTCTGCATGGACGCCCACTTTCCTCGGCCCGAGGGTTAGGCCACGCGTCACCAAATAAAAAATTGATTCCTCAGCGCGTTTCTATAGACTTATCTCTATGCACGTCACGTTCCGTCAACTCCGCCTCTTCCAGAGCCTCGCCGACACCGGCAGCGTCAGCCGCGCCGCCGCGGCCCATCACGTGACACAGCCCACGGCATCGGCACAGTTGAAGGAGATCACCGAATCGGTCGGCTTGACGCTCTATGAAGTGATCGGCCGGCAGGTTCACCTGACCGATGCCGGACACCGCCTCGCGCAGACGGCCCGGGCGATTTCATCCGAGTGGGAAAGCTTCGCGCAATATGCCGATGGCGTGAAGGGACTGTCGCGCGGGCGGTTGCGAATTGCGGCGGTGAGCACCGCCAAATACTTCATCCCCCGCCTGGTCGGCAATTTCTGCAAGCTCCATCCGGCTGTTGACGTATCCCTCGAGGTTCTGAACCGCGACGGCGTCGTCGCGCGCCTGCGCGAGAACCTTGACGACATCTACATCATGACGACACCGCCCGACTCGCTCGACCTCGATGATGCGGTGTTCATGGAAAATCCGCTGGTACTCATTGCTGCTCGGGGCACCTTCCCGCGCAACGCGGGCGTCATGACCCTCGCCCAGTTGAAGGGCCAGCGATTTATCCTGCGCGAAAGAGGCTCAGGAACCCGCATGGCGGTTGATCAGCATTTCCGCAAGCACCGCTTCAAGCCGGACATCCGCATGGAACTGGGCAGCAACGAGGCCATCAAGGAGGCCGTCGCGGGCGGGCTCGGAATCGGCATCATCTCGCTTCATGCCCTCGCCCACGACAAGCAGAGGGAACTCGACGTGCTCAAGGCCGACGGTTTCCCCATCCCGTCGCGCTGGCATGTGGTGCACCTGCGCCCGAAACGGCTTTCGCCGATCGCCTCGGCCTTCAAGGATAGCCTGCTGGGCGAGATCGGCAACCGCGACAATCCGCAGCGCGCCAAGCGGCGGAGCAAAACTGCAACTTACTTATGACCAAACGCCCATGTGGCCGAACTGAAACCTGACCTTCGGAGGAGACTGACCTTGGACAAGCCCATCATCGACAAGTCGAAGCTGCCCAGCCGCCATGTGAGCGTTGGGCCAGAGCGCGCGCCGCACCGTTCCTTCCTCTATGCGATGGGGCTGACCTCGCAACAGATCGCCCAGCCTTTCGTGGGCGTCGCTTCCTGCTGGAACGAGGCCGCACCCTGCAACATCGCACTGATGCGCCAGGCGCAGGCGGTGAAGAAAGGTGTTTCGGCAGCCTCCGGCACGCCGCGCGAGTTCTGCACCATCACGGTGACCGACGGCATCGCCATGGGGCATCAGGGCATGAAGGCCTCGCTGGTCTCGCGCGATGTAATCGCGGATTCGGTGGAACTCACCATGCGCGGCCACTGCTATGACGCGCTCGTCGGCCTCGCCGGTTGCGACAAGTCGCTGCCCGGCATGATGATGGCCATGCTGCGCCTCAACGTGCCCTCGGTGTTCATCTATGGGGGATCGATCCTGCCCGGCACTTTCAAGGGCCAGCCGGTGACCATTCAGGATGTGTTCGAGGCCGTCGGCAAGCATTCGGTGGGCAACATGTCGGACGAGGACCTGCTGGAACTCGAACAGAAGGCCTGCCCGTCGGCTGGTTCCTGCGGCGCGCAGTTCACCGCCAACACCATGGCAACCGTGGCCGAAGCCATCGGGCTGGCGCTGCCCTACTCCTGCGGCGCGCCCGCACCTTACGAAATCCGCGACACCTTCTGCTACACGGCGGGCGAGAAGGTAATGGAACTGCTTCAGCGCAACATCAGGCCGCGCGACATCGTCACGCGCGAGGCGCTGGAAAACGCCGCGACTGTGGTGGCCGCGTCCGGCGGATCGACCAATGCGGCGCTGCACCTGCCGGCCATCGCGCATGAGGCAGGCATCAAGTTCGACCTGTTCGATGTCGCCGAGATCTTCAAGCGCACGCCCTACATCGCCGACCTGAAGCCCGGCGGCCGCTACGTGGCGAAGGACCTGTTCGAGGTGGGCGGCATTCCGCTGCTGATGAAGACCCTGCTCGACCACGGCTTCCTGCATGGCAACTGCATGACGGTAACCGGGCGGACGGTGGCCGAGAACATGGCCTCGGTGAAGTGGAACCCGGATCAGGACGTGATCTACCCTGCCAACACTCCAATCACCGTGACGGGTGGCGTGGTGGGCCTCAGGGGCAACCTTGCGCCCGAAGGCGCCATCGTGAAGGTGGCGGGCATGAAGAACCTTGTGTTCTCCGGCCCTGCGCGTTGCTTCGACAACGAGGAAACCTGCTTCGAAGCCGTGTCGAAGAAGCAGTACAAGGAAGGCGAGGTGCTGGTGATCCGCTATGAGGGGCCGCGCGGCGGTCCCGGCATGCGCGAGATGCTGGCAACCACCGCCGCAATC
>CAYMQH010000072.1:0-16297 GCA_964392525.1 uncultured Aestuariivirga sp. | reverse complement strand
ATTGGTGCCGGCTAAGGGACTCGAACCCCTGACCCCCTGATTACAAATCAGGTGCTCTACCAACTGAGCTAAGCCGGCATTCACTGGTCAGTTAGAACGCTTCGGAGGTGATGGCAACAGGGAACAGGCACTGCGGCCTCTGTTGTTCCGGAGGGGGCTTGAGCGGCGGGCAGACTGGATGTAGCTGTAAACGATTGAATACTTTGATTTCGGGGAGGGATGGAATGGGCGTGAGGAGCAATATGAGCCGGAGACGGGCGATCATTGCGGGCGTTGCCTGCGCAGTTCTGGCGGCGGTGCTGCCGGGGCAGGCGTGGGCCGCCACGGAGCAGCAGGCGAAGGACATGGTGACGAAGGCCATCGCGCTTTATGACGAAAAGGGCGAGGCGGCTCTGGCGGTCTTCAATGAGGGCAAGGCGGCGGGCTTCCAGGATGGCCAGGTCTACATCGTCGTCCAGTCGCGCGGGCCGGATGGCAGGGTTTTGGCCCATGCGGCCAACCCCAAGCTCGTAGGGACCCTGCTGAAGGACATCCAGGACCCCAAGGGTATCAAGTTCGCTGAGGACATGAGCGCCCAGGCCACGCCGGAGGGGGCGTGGTTCAACTACACGTGGCCGGATCCGGTGACGGGTGAGTTGGCGCGCAAAACGTCATGGTTTGTTCTCCACGACGGCCTTGTGTTCCTGGCCGGTATTTACGCTAGGTAATCTGCCGGGTGAGTGCGTAGAGCGTCACCGCGCAAGCGTTGGAGACGTTGAGGCTACGGATCGGGCCGTTCATGTCGAGCCGGACGAGATGGTCGCAACTCTCCCGCGTCAGCTGGCGCAGGCCCTTGCCTTCCGCGCCCAGCACGATGGCAACCGGTGGCGCGCGGTCAACTGCGGCGATCTCCTCCGGAGCTTCGCTGTCGAGTCCCAGGATGCGGAAGCCATAATCCTTCAGTTCGGACATGGCGCGGGACAGGTTCGTCACTTTCACGAAGGGCACATGCTCATAGGCACCCGACGCGCTCTTGAACAGCACGGCGGAAGCCTCCGGGCTGTGGCGGGCGGTGGCAACCAGCGCCGTAACGTTGAAGGCGGCGCAGGTTCTGAGGATTGCCCCCACATTATGAGGGTCCGTCACCTGGTCGAGCAGCACGACGATGCCGGACTTCTCGATCTCATCGAGTTGCGGCTGCCGCAAGGGCTTGGCTTCCATCAGCAGGCCCTGATGTACCGCATCCGGCCCCAGCGCCCGGTCGAGCACATTGGGGTGCACGATCTCTGGCGTCAGCCCCCGGGCGGCGATCTCCGCGGCCAACCGGTCGGCTGCGTTCTTCGACGCCTTGAGGGAATAAATCTTCCGCTTCGGGTTTTTCAGCGCCTCCGCCACGGGGTGGACGCCGTAAATGATGTCGTTTGGCTCGCTCATGGGCTGGCCTATAGCGCAAAGGCGGGGGACTGTGGCGGAAAGTTTGATGGGGTCGGACGCTCTCCTTTGGTGTGATTGCCGGGGCGGGGGGTTCGGGCTAGAAACCGGGTCACAAGGATTTGGGGTTTCATGTTCAAGAAAATTATGATCGCCAATCGCGGCGAAATCGCCTGCCGCGTCATCAAGACTGCCCGCAAGATGGGTATCAAGACCGTTGCTGTCTATTCCGACGCCGATGCGCGCGCGCTGCATGTGGAAATGGCGGATGAGACGGTGCACATCGGCCCGCCGGCCGCAGCCCAGTCCTATCTGCTGATCGAGAAGATCGTGGAGGCCTGCCAGCGCACCGGGGCAGAGGCCGTCCACCCCGGATACGGCTTCCTGTCCGAGCGCTCCGCCTTTCCGAAGGCGCTGTCGGCCGCCGGGATCACCTTCATCGGCCCGAACCCGGGCGCGATTGACGCGATGGGCGACAAGATCGAATCGAAAAAGGCCGCTGCGGCCGCCAAGGTCTCCACCGTTCCGGGTTACATGGGCATCATCGAGGATGCCGACGAGGCGGTGAAGATCGCCACTGAGATCGGCTATCCGGTCATTATCAAGGCGTCCGCCGGTGGCGGCGGCAAGGGCATGCGCATCGCCTATTCGGAAGCGGAGGTGAAGGAAGGCTTCACCCGCGCCAAGTCCGAGGCAAAGTCGTCCTTCGGCGATGACCGTGTGTTCATTGAAAAGTTCATCGTCAACCCGCGCCACATCGAGATTCAGGTGCTGGGCGACAAGCACGGCAACGTCATTTACCTTGGCGAGCGCGAATGCTCGATCCAGCGCCGTAATCAGAAGGTCATCGAGGAAGCCCCGTCGCCGTTGCTGGATGAAAAGACCCGCAAGGCCATGGGCGAGCAGGCCGTGGCGCTGGCCAAGGCGGTGAACTATGATTCCGCCGGAACCGTGGAGTTCGTGGCTGGGCAGGACCGGTCGTTCTTCTTCCTCGAAATGAACACCCGCCTGCAGGTGGAGCATCCGGTCACGGAACTTATCACCGGCGTCGACCTCGTGGAGCAGATGATCCGCGTGGCGGCGGGCGAGGAGCTTCGCATCAAGCAGTCGGACGTCACGCTGAAGGGCTGGGCCGTTGAAAGCCGCATTTACGCGGAGGATCCATACCGGAATTTCCTTCCCTCCACCGGCCGGCTTGTCAAGTATCGCCCGCCTGCGGAGCAGTTGGCGAACGGCGTCACCATCCGCAATGATACTGGTGTGTATGAGGGCGGTGAAATCTCGATCTATTATGATCCGATGATCGCCAAGCTCTGTACCCATGCGCGCACGCGCGCGGAAGCGATCACCGCCATGGCGGGCGCGCTTGATGCCTTCTATATCGAAGGCATTCAGCACAATGTGCCGTTCCTCTCGGCCATCATGCAAAATCCACGCTGGCAGTCAGGCGCTCTTTCAACCGGTTTCATCGCGGAGGAGTTCCCCGGCGGCTTCGCTGGTAACGCGCTGACGGATGATATCAAGTCAACGCTGGCGCAGGTTGCGACGCTACTTGACCATGTTGAAAACCGCCGCAAGCGGCTGATCAACGGCCAGATGAATGGCAATGGCGTTCATTTTGCAACATCCCGCATCGTGAAGCTTGGCAAGGATTATGTGCCCGTATCCGTCTCAGCGGAGACGGGCAGGCTGGCGGATTCCTGCGGCTGGGTTCCGGGTCAGCCGGTGTTCACCGCCGATCTTGGCGATGGGCCGGTGACGGTGCAGGTGAAGCGTATTCCCAACGGCTACCGTCTGTCCTATCGCGGCGTGGTGACGGACGCGCATGTCTATACGGAGCGCGAGGCGGAACTTGCCAGGCTGATGCCCGAGAAGGTTGCGGCGGATACGTCCAAGAAGCTGCTCTGCCCGATGCCAGGCCTTGTCATCTCCATCTCCGCCACCGTTGGCCAGGAGGTGAAGGCGGGCGAGCCGCTGGCCATCGTCGAGGCGATGAAGATGGAGAACATCCTCCGCGCCGAGCGCGATGTGGTGGTGAAGGCTGTCAACGCCAAGAAGGGCGACAGCCTTGCGGTTGATGCAGTCATCATGGAATTTGCGTAAGGCGCAGGCGATAGGCCACATCAACTCTCTTCATGCCCCGGCTTGGCCGGGGCATCTTTTCTGGGGCGAAGAGAAAAGTACGCCCGGATCAAGTCCGGGCGTGAAGAGGTTTGGAATGGGATGAATTCCCTCAGGCCGGAATCAACCCTTCCTTCTTTAATGCCGCCTGCACGGCGGGGCGAGCGCCAACGCGGTCCATGTAAGCGGTGATGTGGGCGTAAGTGGAGAGATCGAGGTTCACCCATTTGCTCCATCCCAGCACGGTGAAGGCATAGGCGTCAGCCACCGAATAGGTGCTGCCCAGCACATAGGGCTGTTTGGAGAGGAGGCCGTCGAGCCAGGCGAGGCGGCGGCCCAGCCGGTCGATGATTGCTGCCTTGCCGGCGTCCGGCATGGCGGGGTTGAACAGACCGCCGATGCCCTTGTGCAGTTCAGAGGCGATGAAGTTCAGAGACTCCATGGCGCGGTAGCGGTCCATGGATCCGAAGGGCGGCAGCAGGCCAGAGGCCTGCGTCTTGTCGGCGAGATATTGCAGGATGGTTGAAACCTCGGTGAGGATTTCGCCCTTGCCCACTTCGAGCGTGGGCACATAGCCCTTGTCATTCACGGCCAGAAAATCACCGCCCGACTCGGTCCTTTTCGAGGCGAGGTCCACCTTTTCGAGGTCATAGCTGGCGCCGATTTCGTTGAGCACGATGTGGGGGGCGAGAGAACAGGCGCCGGGCGCGTAGTAAAGCTTCACGTCAACTCTCCGGTTTGGGATGCCACTCGTTATCATGCTTATGTAACAAATCAAGTAACATTAACTGCGCCGGGCGTGGTGGACTTGTGGCCGGAAGCAGCCGATACTGCTTCGATTGTGTTTGATGGAGTTCGCAATGCGCCGGCTGTTGATCGTCATGGTTTCGCTTTTCGGGGCTTTCTCGATGCCGCTTCCGGCCAAGGCCGACTTCATCAAGGATTTCCGGCAGTGGCAGCAACTGGGGCCGGATGGACAGGCCGCCTATGCCATGGGTATCTTTGATGTGATGACGGTGCTGGTCGCCAATGATGAGTATTCCGTGGCGCGCTCCATTGGTCTGAAGACCTGCGCCATTACACTCCAGCTGCGCGCCGCCATGGTGGCCCAGGCCATTACCAAATTCTACAGGGATCACCCGGAATCGCAGAATGCCGGGCCTTTCGTCGCCTTCAACGGCTATTTTGAGCGCGGCGCCTGCAGCCCGTTCATCAACAAGGCCCGCGAGGAAATGGGACTTAAGCCGATGCGCAAGGCACCCGTGCCGGAGGCACCGTCCGGGGAAGCGCCCGCCCAGTAGGCCGGGTTGAGGGCAGGTGTGTCAGCCGAAGATGCGGTGGAAATTCCGCTTCAGCGCCACATCGACATCTTCCATGGTAACGGGCAGGCCAAGGTCAACAAGGCTGGTGACGCCGTGCTCCCGAATGCCGCAGGGCACGATGCCGGAGAAGTGGGTGAGGTCCGGCTCTACATTGATCGAAATGCCGTGGAACGTCACCCAGTGCCGGACGCGAATGCCGATGGCGGCAATCTTGTCCTCCCGGCTGCCGCGGCGTACCCAGACGCCAACGCGATCTTCACGCCGTTCGCCCCGCACGTTGAAATCGTCGAGCGTGTCGATCACCCACTGTTCAAGCGCGGCGACGAAGGCCCGCACGTCTCCGCCTCGGCGCTTCAGGTCCAGCATCACATAGGCCACGCGTTGGCCGGGCCCGTGATAGGTATATTGGCCGCCGCGTCCCGCCTTGAACACCGGAAAGCGCGATGGCTCCACCAGGTCTGCCTCATGGGCGGAAGTGCCTGCCGTATAGAGCGGGGGATGTTCGAGCAGCCACACCCGCTCCGGTTCCTCCGCCTTGGCGATGGCGCTAACGTGCCGGTCCATCCGGTCCAGCGCTTCGGGATAGGCCACAAGCTCCGGCGATATCTCCCAGGCCACGGGGGTGGGGGAGGTGAGGGTGAGGGGGATGTCATCGCGCTGTGCCATGGCTTGAAAGTGTCTCAGCTTGTTCGTCTGCACGCAACCGGCTAATCCGGCCGGGGTGGTCTGAGGGGGGCGGTTTTCGCTTGCGGCGGGCATGTCCCCGGGTTATAGCCCCGCCGTTCAAGTCAACTCACACGCGGAGTCCGGCTTTGGCATATGAGGCTTAGGCCTCCACATAGTGTCAAATCCTTCCGGTGCCGGGGAAACCCGGTCACTTGCTCCGCGGCGGATTAACCGGAAAAGGATAAAGACCGCATGGCACTGCCTGATTTCACCATGCGTCAGCTGCTCGAAGCTGGCGTTCACTTCGGCCACCAGACCCACCGCTGGAACCCGAAGATGCGCAATTACATCTACGGAAGCCGCAACGGCATCCATATCATCGATCTTTCGCAGACCGTTCCGATGCTGCATCAGGCGCTGGTCGCCGTGGCAGAGACGGTTTCCAAGGGTGGCCGCGTGCTGTTCGTCGGCACCAAGCGTTCGGCTTCCGAACTGGTGGCTGACGCTGCCAAGCGTTCGGCCCAGTATTATGTGAATTCCCGCTGGCTGGGCGGCACGCTCACCAACTGGAAGACCATTTCGCACTCCATCAAGACGCTGCGCACCACCGACGAGGTCCTGTCGAAGGAAAACTCCGGCCTGACCAAGCGCGAGCTGCTCGAACTGACCCGCACCAAGGAGAAGCTGGACAAGGCGTTGGGCGGCATCAAGGACATGGGCGGTGTTCCCGACCTGCTGTTCGTGATCGACACCAACAAGGAACAGATCGCCATTCAGGAAGCGAATCGTCTTGGCATTCCGGTGATCGCGGTGATCGACACCAACTCCGATCCGGCTGGCGTCACCTATCCGATTCCGGGCAATGATGACGCAGGCCGCGCGGTGTCGCTGTATTGCGACCTGATCAGCCGTGCCTGCATCGAGGGCATCTCGCTCGCCCAGTCGGGCTCTGGCGTTGATATTGGTGCTTCCGAGAACCCGGTGGCTGAGGACGTGGCCGCTGGCTAAGGCCGGCCCCCTTCGGCTGTCATGCAACTGATAAGGGGCCTGCCGATGATCGGCGGGCCTCAACTGTTCAAACCATAAGAGGTATCACATGGCCGAGATTACGGCTGGATTGGTCAAGGACCTGCGCGAGAAGACCGGCGTGGGCATGATGGATTGCAAGGCGGCTCTCACCGCCACAAATGGCGACATGGAAGCCGCAGTGGACTGGCTGCGCGCCAAGGGCCTTGCCAAGGCCGCCAAGAAGTCAACGCGCGTCGCCGCCGAAGGCCTTGTAGCCGTCGCCGTCGATGGCACGACGGGCGCTGTCGTCGAGGTGAACTCGGAAACCGACTTCGTGGCCCGTAACGAGAAGTTCCAGGCCATGGTCGCCGAGATCTCGAAGCTGGCGCTCAAGGCCAATGGCGACACCGAAGTACTCAAGACCATGAAGGTTCCGGGCTCGGCTCATGCCGTTGCCGAATATGTGGCCGAGATGGTAGCCGCCATTGGCGAGAACATGACCGTTCGCCGCACTTCGGCGCTTTCCGTAAAGGATGGCGTGATCGGCGCTTATGTCCACAATCAGATCGCTCCGGGCATGGGCAAGATCGGCGTGATCGTGGCGCTGGAGTCTACCGGCAGCAAGGCCTCTCTCGCCGAGTTCGGCCGCCTGCTGGCCATGCACGTCGCCGCGACGAACCCGGTCGCGCTCACGCTGGAGCAGGTTCCCGCCGATGTGATCGCGCGTGAATCCGCGATTCTCGAAGAGAAGAACGCCGGCAAGCCCGCCAATGTTCTGGAGAAGATCGTGGCCTCCGGCCTCAAGACCTTCGCAAAGGAAAACTGCCTGCTCGAGCAGTCCTATGTGCATGACGGTGCCAAGACCGTGACACAGGCTCTGGCCGACGCTGCCAAGGCGGCCGGTGCCGAGGTGAAGCTCACCGGCTTCGTGCGCATGCAGCTCGGCGAAGGTATCGAGAAGAAGGAAGACGATTTCGCCGCCGAAGTTGCCAAGATGTCGGGCGGCCAGTAAACGGCTTGTCACCTAGGTTTTTGAAGGGGCTCCGGAAGCGGGGCCCCTTTTTCTTGCGCCGGCACCGGCGGGCTGCGCCTTGGCATAATGCGGCTGGACATCGGAAGTTGAAAGGCACATCCTTTCTAGGTAGTTCCATGTCATACAGGAAGGTTCTGAACATGCGCCAGTTCGTTTCAGCTCTCGCATTTCTCGCGGCTGTTTCGGCCGCCGTGCCGGCCGCCGATGCCTGCACACGGATTGTCTACAATGGCAGCGGCAATGGCTTCTTCGTCGGCCGGTCCATGGATTGGATGGAGGAGACCGGCACCGATCTCTGGGCCTTTCCCGCTGGCATGAAACGCGATGGCGGCGTTGGCGAGGGCTCGATCACATGGACCTCGAAATACAGCTCCATCGGCGCAGGCTTCTACAATGTCGCTACCGTGGATGGCATCAACGATGCGGGCCTCGCCGCCAATGTGCTCTATCTCGCTGAGAGCGACTACGGCGATGCCAAGGCGTCCGGTAAGCCGCTGATCTCGGTCGGGGCATGGATGCAGTTCGTCCTCGACAACTACGCCAGCGTTCAGGAAGCTGTTGACGCCCTCGCCAAGGAGCCCTTCGCCATCGTGGCGCCGGTGTTGCCCAATGGCCACGCGGCCACGGGGCACCTCTCGCTATCCGACAAGAGCGGTGACTCGGCCATCTTTGAATATGTCGGCGGCAAACTCGTCATTCACCACAGCAGCAAGTATACGGTGATGACCAACTCGCCCGTGTTCGACCAGCAACTCGCCATCTCCACCTACTGGGACAGTGTGGGGGGAGGCAACTTCCTGCCCGGCACCAGCCGCGCCTCTGATCGTTTTGCCCGCATGAGCTGGATGCTCAATGCCGTACCGGCGGCCAAGACGGATCAGGCGTCCATCGCCACCGTGATGTCGTTGATGCGCGCCATCTCCGTGCCGCTCGGCATTCAGGACCCCAAAGCGCCGAATATCGCTGCCACCCGCTGGCGAACCGCGGCGGACCTCAACGCCAGGCGCTATTTCTTCGACAGCGTCCATACGCCATCGGTGTTCTGGGTCGATCTCGACAAGCTTGACCTAAAGCCCGGCTCTCCCGTGCTAAAACTCGATCTTCAAAGTGACCCGATGCTGAGCGGCGAGGTCTCGAAATCGTTCAAGCCTGCCGAGCCTTTCAAGTTCCTCGCGCCGGCGTCCTGAAGCCACGACCGGAATAACTGAGGGAACTTCCCGCGCCATAGCCCCGTCTCCGGCGGCGGCAGAACGCCGCCGGGGACGGCTGGCCATGCCATTGTGACGAATCGGTCCTGTACGACTAGACTGGCACGATCAGTGAAGGGTTTGGATTTCCCATGTCGACACTCAAGTACAAGCGCATCCTTCTGAAGATCTCCGGCGAGGTGCTGATGGGCCAGCAGGCTTACGGTATTGACCTCGATACCGTTGGCCGTCTCGCCGATGAGGTGTTGGCCTGTGCAGCCACCGGTGCCCAGGTGGCGCTGGTTATCGGCGGTGGCAACATCTTCCGGGGCCTCGCCGGCGCTGCCAGGGGCATGGATCGCGTGTCAGCCGATCACATGGGCATCATGGCAACGGTTATGAACGCGCTAGCCATGCAGGGGGTTCTGACGCGTAAGGGCATGGATGCCCGCGTGCTCTCCGCCATCGCCATGCCGACGGTTTGTGAAACCTATTCCCGCGCCAAGGGCATTCACCATCTGGAGGCCGGGCGGATCATCATCTGCGCCGCAGGCACCGGGCTTCCCTTTTTCACGACAGACACCGGCGCCGCGCTGCGCGCTGCCGAACTCGGTTGCGATGCGCTGTTCAAGGGAACCAGCGTGGACGGCGTCTATTCCGCCGACCCCAAGAGCGACCCCGCCGCCATTCGCTATGACCGGATCACCTTCAATGAAATTCTGGCGAAGGACCTCCGCATCATGGACCCCGCCGCCATTGCCCTTGCGCGGGATAATGGGATTCCGGTAGTTGTGTTCTCCATCCGGAAGCCCGGCGCCGTGGTCGATGTGGTCAACGGCACCGGGCTGTTTACCACTGTGACGAAGGATTGAGATCATGGCCCAGCCCCAGAACTACGACGAAAAGGACATCAAGCGGCGCATGCTCGGCGCGGTTGACGCGCTGAAGCATGATTTCGGTGGCCTGCGCACTGGCCGCGCTTCCGCCAGCCTGGTCGAGCCCATCCACGTCGATGCTTACGGTGCCAACATGCCGCTGGCACAATGCGCCTCGATCTCGGTGCCGGAACCGCGCATGATCCAGATCAGCGTGTGGGACCGCGGCCTCGTCGTTTCCGTTGAGAAGGCGATCCGCACCTCCAACCTGGGGCTCAACCCGCAGACCGAGGGACAGGTCATCCGGTTGCGCATGCCCGATCTGACCCAGGAACGACGCAAGGAACTCGTCAAGGTTGCTCATAGTTATGCGGAAAAGGCCCGGGTTGCCGTCCGCAATGTGCGTCGCGATGGCATGGACCTCCTGAAGCAGCTGGAAAAAGCCCATCTGATGAGCGAAGACGACCACAAGAAAAAAGCCGACGATGTGCAGAAGATGACCGACGACACGATCAAGGAGATCGAGCAGGTCCTGAAGCACAAGGAACAAGAAATCATGCAGGTCTGAGGACAGCGCCGGTGTTTACCCTGCCGCAGAGCGGTTCCGGCGCCACGCCGCGACACGTTGCCATCATTATGGATGGCAACGGCCGTTGGGCTACGGAACGCGGCCTGCCGCGTACGGCTGGCCACCGGCAGGGCGTCGAGGCGTTGCGGCGCACCGTGCGCGCGGCAGCAGAGCAGGGCATCGGCATTCTGACGCTCTATTCCTTCAGTTCCGAGAACTGGTCACGCCCAGCTTCGGAGGTGCGCTTCCTGCTCGAACTGCTGCGCCGCTTCATCCAGACCGATGTCGCTGAACTCCACCAGGCCAATGTGCGCATCATGGTGATTGGCGGAAGGCACGGGCTCGACCCGTCGCTTCGCACCATGTTCGAGGAAGCCGAGGTGCTGACCAGCGGCAACACCGGCCTCACTGTGGTGATTGCGTTCAATTACGGAAGCCGCCAGGAAATTGCCGATGCGGTGAAGCGCATCCTGAGCGAGGTGGCGGAGGGAACGCTAGGCCCCGAAGCGGTTACGCCCGAACTGATCGGCAGCCGCCTCGACACGCGCGGCCTGCCGGACCCCGACCTGCTGATCCGCACCGGGGGAGAGCAGCGCCTGTCAAACTTCCTGCTGTGGCAGTGCGCCTATACGGAATTCGTGTTCCTGCCGGTGCGCTGGCCGGATTTCGATGCGGCCCAGCTGCGCCTTGCCATTGAAACCTATCACGGGCGCGAACGCCGCTTCGGCGGCCTAAAGGCGCAGACCGCGTGATGGCAGACGGCGCGGCAGCGGACGGCGCGAAATGGGAAGACCTGGGTGTGCGCGCCCTGTCTGCTATCATTCTCATTCCGGCCGTGCTCGCTGATGTCTGGGCGGGTGGCATCTGGTTTCACCTGTTCGTAGCCTTGATCGGCATCCTGATGGCGCAGGAGTGGGTGACGATCGTGCACCGCAATTCGCCGGTGCAATTCGCGCTGCATGCGGCGGGCGCCATGTGCGGGGCGCTGCTGCCGCTCGATGTGGGCCTTGGCGGCGCATTGCTTGCCATTGCCATTCTGACCGTCATTTCAGCCGCGGTGGCACTCCGGGAGGAGCCCGGTGGCGCAGCCTGGCGCTATCTCGGCATTCCCTATGTCTCCCTGCCGCCCATCGCGCTGGTCGTCCTGCGCGAGGACGCGATCTATGGCATCGCCGCCATCCTGCTGGTGATGCTTATGGTATGGTTCGCCGACACTGTGGCTTATTTTGCAGGCCGCATCATCGGTGGCCCCAAACTGGCGCCGCGGATCAGCCCCAAGAAGACCTGGGCCGGTCTCGGCGGCGCGATGGCCGGCAGCGCGCTGGCCGCCATCGGTGTTGCCGTGACAATGGATCTTCCCGCCATCGGCATACTGGTGATCGTGGCGGCACTGCTGGCGATCGTCGAGCAGGCTGGCGATTTGTTCAAGTCGGCGATGAAGCGGCACTATGGCGTGAAGGATTCCGGCAACCTCATACCCGGCCACGGTGGCGTGATCGATCGGGTCGATGGGCTGGTGGCGGTGGCGATGGCGGCGGCCCTGATCGGGGCATACCGGGCGGGGTTGCTGCAAGCCGGGTCTGGAATACTGATCTGGTGAACGTTTTTCCGCCGAATTCTCGCCGTAATGCTCTCCTCATGTGTGCCCGCAGGAATGCGGGGCCCACTCCATTCACCGGCAACTGGCATCAACCGGGCAGCAGGCCCCAAGGACACGATTCATGGAATTCTTGAACATGCTGCATCTGCCGTTCAGCACGTTGCTGTTCTATGCGGTGCCGTTTCTCGTTGCCCTGACCATCATCGTGTTCATTCATGAACTCGGCCATTTTCTCGTGGCACGCTGGTGCGGCGTGGATGTCGAGGCCTTTTCGATTGGCTTCGGCAAGGAAATCTTCGGCTGGAACGACAGGCAGGGCACACGCTGGAAAGTGGCGTGGATCCCGCTGGGCGGCTATGTGAAGTTCCGCGGCGATGCCAATGCCGCAAGCCTGCCGGATGCGACCGCAGCGGAAAACGCCAAGGCTGATCCCGGTAATTTCCACGGCAAGGCACTTTGGCAGCGCGCCGCCGTGGTTGCGGCGGGTCCGATTGCCAATTTCATCCTCGCGGTGTTCATTTTCGCGGCGGCCTTCATGGTTGTGGGCGCGCCCGTTCTTGAACCGCGAATCGACGAGGTGGTGGCCGGCAGCGCGGCTGAGCAGGCCGGTCTCCGCAAGGGTGATCTCGTAACGTCGCTGGATGGCCGCTCCATCAGCGATTTCAGCCAGCTGCAGCAATCCGTGATGATGCGCGGCGGTGAGCCGCTTGTGCTCGGCATTGACCGTAACGGCGAAAAACTCAACGTTACGGTGACGCCGCAGATCAAGGAGGAGCCGGACGGCTTCGGCGGAACGATGCGCATCGGGCTTCTCGGTGTGCGGCACAATCCCGAGGGCGGCGCGAAGTTTGAGCGCATGGGGCCGCTCCAGGCCCTGGAGGCGGGCGTTAGCCGCACCTGGTTGATCATCGAGGCGACCTTCCGTTACCTGGGCAAGATGGTGACGGGGCGTGAAAGTCCTGACCAGCTGGGCGGGCCCATCGCCATGGCCAAGGCCGCCGGCGATGCTGCCTCGGTCGGATGGGCGCAATTCGTGAGTATCATTGCATTTTTGTCTGTCAGCATAGGTCTGATTAACCTTTTTCCAATTCCTATGCTGGATGGTGGACATCTGGTTTACTACGCGATTGAGGCCGTGCGCGGCAAACCGCTGGGCGAACGGGCGCAGGAGTGGGGTTTCCGGATCGGCTTTTCGCTGGTCATCATGCTCATGCTGGTGGGTACGATGAATGATCTCGTCAGGGTCGCCACCATGTGGTTCAGCGGCTGATTCGGGGCGGGAAGATTTAATTGCAAACCGCCGTGAGGCAGGTAAAAGCGGCGGTCGGGGAAGGGGATTCTTCTTGGGGTGGCGTTGCGAAAAGAAATGGCCAATTAATGCGTAACCGGTTTGTATTCTTCGTTTTTTTGGCCCTTGTCCTGACCTTTGCTGCGCCCGTGGCTGTGCCCTCGTTTGCCGTTTCGGCGGCCCGGGCGGCCGTTGTCTCCGTGATCGAGGTGGAAGGCAATCAACGTATCGAGCGGGATACCGTTCTTTCCTACGTCCAGATCGAGCCCGGCCAGCAGGTATCGGCCGAAAAGATCAACGCCTCGGTCAAGGCCTTGTTCCAGACCGGCCTTTTCGAGGATGTACAGATTTCGCAGCGTGGCAGCACGCTGGTTGTGCGCGTCGAAGAAAACCCGATGATCAATCAGGTGAACTTCGAGGGCAACAAGGAGGTCAAGGACAGCGACCTCGCCAAGGAAACCGAACTGCGCGAACGCATGATGTTCACGCGCGCCAAGGTCGTGAGCGACATCAACCGCATCATTGCAGTCTACCGCCGGTCAGGCTTCTACGGTGTCAAGGTTTCACCCAAGATCATCCGTCTGCCTCAGAACCGCGTGGATCTCGTCTACGAGATCAATGAGGGCGACGAGACCAAGGTCAAGAAACTGGAGTTCGTGGGCAACACCTCGTTTTCCGACAATCAGTTGAAAAGCGTCGTCGGCACCCAGCAGTATTCATGGTGGCGGTTCTTCAACCGCAACGACACCTATGATCCTGACCGCCTTGAGTATGACAAGGAACTGCTCCGTCGATACTATCTGCGCAACGGGTTCGCCGATGTGCGTGTCGTGTCGGCTGATGCCGTCCTGACGCCCGATGGTTCGGGCTTCACCATCACCTACACGATCGAGGAAGGCCCGCGCTACAAGATCGCGGACGTCGCCGTGAACATCGGCGAGGCCCAACTCGACCCCGCTGAGCTGACTGAGAAGGTCCGCACCGGCGTCGGCGATTATTACGACTCCACCAGGGTTGACAGGACGGTGGAAAGCCTGACGCTCGAGGCTTCGCGCCAGGGCTTCGTCTTCGCCCGCGTCAACCCCGATGTGGTTCGTAACGAGGGACAGAACACCCTCAACATCATCTACAATATCGTCGAAGGGCCGCGCACCTATATCGAGCGCATCGACATCGTCGGCAATTATCGAACGGAAGACGAAGTCATCCGCCGCGAACTGGTGCTTTATGAGGGCGACGCCTTCAACCGGGTGATGATCGAACGGGCCCGCCGGAGGCTTACCGCACTCGACTATTTCGAGAAGATCGACTTCCGCGATGAAGAGGGCTCGGCGCCCGACCGCGTGGTGCTCATCGTTCAGGTTACTGAAAAATCCACGGGCTCGATCAACTTCTCGATTGGCTATTCGACCACTGATTACGTCGTCGGCTCGATCTCGCTGCAGGAACGCAACTTCCTCGGCAAGGGCTATGACGTCAAGGTGGATACATCGGCGAGCTGGACGCGCCAGAACGTGACGTTCAGCTTCACGGATCCCTATTTCCTTGATCTGCCGATTTCGGCCGGCTTCGACGTGTTTGCGACCAATCTCAATAACGAGGACGAGTCCTCCTATGAGAGCGAGCAGGCAGGCTTCGCGTTGCGCAGCGGTTTCCGTCTTGACCAATACAGCAGCCTTGGCATGAAATATGGCCTGACCTGGCGCAACATCAATAATGTCGACAAGTGGCAGGCGTCTCCGGCCGTCATTGAAACCGAGGGTTCGTCGCTCAAGTCCTATGTCGAGGCGTCATATACCTGGGACAATCTCGATAATCCGGTGCGGCCGACCAACGGTTTCCGTGGCCAGATCGCTGCTGACGTCTCTGGGCTGGGTGGCGATGTCTACTACGGCGGCATCGAGGCCCATGGCTGGTACTTCATCCCCGTCTACGAAGAGGCCGTCGTCCTGAAGCTTGAGGGCAACGCCGGCCAGTTGATTCCCTTCGCTGATCACAAGGTTCCGCTGCAGGACCGCTTCTTCAAGGGCGCCGACTCCTTCCGCGGCTTCGCACTTGCCGGGGTGGGGCCTCGCCAGCGCGGCAATGATGGCGATACCGACGCCGTGGGTGGTCAGACTTACGCCATCGGTACCGTGGAGATGACGTTCCCGGTTGGCCTCCCCGAGGAATGGGGCATCGCGGGCGCCGTGTTCAGCGATTTCGGTACGGTATTCGACTCAGGTGTCAACACCGTCATCTCCGGGCAGGGCCAGTGTAAGTGGGGCAGCACGAATGGCGATGGCGAGACGGAGCCTCCGGAAAAGAATTGTACCTCCTTCGACACAGCAGCCTTCCGCCTGTCGGTCGGTGCTGGTGTGGTGTGGCAGTCGCCCTTCGGTCCGCTCCGTTTCGAGGCCGCATATCCGGTCCTCAAGGCTGACTACGACAAGACCGAATGGTTCCGCTTCTCGGTGGGCACCGCCTTCTAGACGGGCGCGGGACAGCGGCTTAAGACAAGCGCGGACGGCCCTATCGGCCGTCCGTCATTTTTGGGGAGGCCAGCAGGGATGAGTGAAGAGACAACAGCGCCGGCATTGAAGACGGCCGATATCGGGCGGATCATGAAATTGCTGCCCCACCGCTACCCGTTCCTGCTGATCGACCGTATGTATGACATGAACGGTGAGGACAGCGGCGTTTCGATCAAGAACGTCACCATGAACGAGCCGTTCTTCCAGGGGCATTTTCCGGGACGGCCGGTAATGCCGGGCGTACTGCTCGTTGAGGCCATGGCCCAAACGGCTGGCGCGTTGGTGCTGGATCATCTGGGCGACGAGCACGCCGGCAAGCTGGTGTTCTTCATGTCCATTGACAAGGCCCGCTTCCGCAAGCCTGTGGTGCCGGGCGACCAGGTGCATTTCCATGTCAAGCTCACCAACAAGCGGCCGCCCGTCTGGAAGTACTGGGCCGAGGCCATGGTGGATGGCAAGAAGGTGGCTGAAGCCGAAATCGGCGCCATGCTGATGAACGAGCGCGGCGCCTGACAGAAGTCTGCACATCTCAATGTTTCATTATCGCCGGGCTGTCCCCGGCGTTCTTTTGAGATGCTCTGAGAATAGCAAAACGCCCGGGAAACTCCCGGGCGTTTGTTTTGGTTCAGCGAGCGTTGCTTACTTGCCGCGCTGGAAGGACGGCACATAGTCGCGGCGCGGTGAGCCGGTGTAGAGCTGGCGCGGG